>NZ_QUBI01000005.1:0-119917 GCF_006493595.1 Apilactobacillus micheneri
TACTCACCAGTTCGCCACTCGTCCCGAATCCAAAAATCATTTATGCAAGCATAAAATCAAATTGGGAGGACTCGTTCGACTTGCATGTATTAGGCACGCCGCCAGCGTTCGTCCTGAGCCAGGATCAAACTCTCATCTTATAGATGAAAAGCTTTTAACTAGCTCATCAAATTAATTGTTTTTTATAAGCGAATTGACTTCGCAATGTTTAATTCCTTATGATCTAAATCATAAGAATCCTTACACATCATCGATTATCAATCTTGTTCAGTTTTCAAAGATCTACTTATCAGTTAGCTACTTTCAATAAGCAGCTCTTTAATTATATCAAATTATCAACTTAATGTCAACAACTTTTTATAATTAAATTTTGAATTAATTTGTTGCTTTTTGTCATATCAACAACGCAACATTAATTATTATGCCATCTTAACAAGTGAAAGTCAATAACTTTTTGTAATTATTTTTTAAACACTTTGTAAACTTCGTTACTAAAATGACAACAGGAATAATAATATCAAGAATAGTAAGCTGCGTCAATAAAAAAAGAGAATTAATTTAAAATTAATTCTCTAAGGTGTCAACACTATTTAATTCTTGCTAAGAAATACTTTTTCTTTCCTCTTCTAACAACAACAAACTTACCATCAAAACTAGCGGTCGGATCAATTTCTGCATTAACATCATCAATCTTATCTCCGTTAATTCTAATTGCACCATTCTTAACATCTTCACGTGCCTGTCTTCTTGATGACTCAATTTTAGTATCATCAGCTAACCATTCAACGATATTCTTTTTATCAGCACTAACTTCCATTGATGGCATATTTTTAAAACCAGTTTCTACTTCATCAACAGTTAAATCTTTAATGTTACCTGAGAATAAAGCGTTAGTAATATTTTCGGCTTCTTTAACGGCTTCTTTACCATGAACAAATTCAGTAACTTCTTCAGCAAGACGACGTTGGGCTTCGCGTTTCCATGGTTCATTCTTAACCTTATCTGCTAAAGCTTCAATTTCATCCCTATCTAAGAAAGTAAAGTATTTCAAATATTTAACAACATCACGATCATCAGTATTGATCCAGAATTGGTAAAATTCATATGGAGTAGTCTTCTTAGGATCAAGCCAAACAGCTCCACCAGCGGTCTTACCAAATTTAGTACCATCAGCTTTTAACATCAATGGAATTGTTAAACCAAATGCCTTAGCATCTGCACCTTGTGTTTTATGAATTAAATCAATACCACCAGTAATGTTACCCCATTGATCAGCTCCACCAATTTGTAATTGAACATCATGCTTCTTGTATAAGTGTTCAAAATCCATTCCTTGGAGAATTTGGTAAGTAAATTCAGTATATGAAATACCGGTTTCTAAACGACTAGATACAATTTCTTTATTTAACATTGTATTAACATTAAACAATTTACCATAGTCACGTAAGAAATCTAGTAGTGAAAATTTAGATAACCAATCATAATTATTAACAATGGTAAATGAACCGTCTTGACCAAATAAGCTTTCCATTTGTTTGGTTAAACATTGTTCATTGTATTTAACTTGATCCATTGTTTGTAACTTACGTTCAGCCTTTTTTCCAGATGGATCACCAATGGAACCAGTTGCTCCACCAATAATAATGTATGGATGGTAACCAGCTAATTGGAATCTTTTCAAAATCATAAATGGAATTAAATGTCCCACATGCATACTGTCACCAGTAGGATCAATTCCAGCATATAATCCAATCTTCTTTTCATTTACTTCCTTGTTTAAACCTTCAGCATCGGTTTGTTGATTTATGGCACCACGCCATTTTAAATCATCAATAATATTCATACTTTTCCCTCCAAATAAAAAAGTCCCTAACAATGCCTTAAGACATCATCAGGGACGAAATTGTAGTATTAATCCGCGTTACCACCCAGGTTATCGCTATTGTGCGATCGCTCAAAATCATTAATAACGCAATGACCCGTCAATATCAAATTGAACAGAGCTCCATAGGTGTAATTCTTTAAAATAACTGCTTAGTTCTCATCACCACTAAGTTTCTGCATTCTCAAATTATCTTAAATACTAGTAACTACTTCTTAGCTTGTTATTTATTATAATAATCAGCCTTGAAATAATTGTCAATACTATTTAATTTTACTTAGTTCTTGTTTTAATTGAGGCATAATTTTACCCATTGATTGTGCCTTCATTTGATTTTGAAAATCTTCAGCAGCTTTTTTAGCTAATTTTGATTGGGTATCTTTGCTCATCTTAGGATCATTTTTCGTTGCTGTTGTCATTTGATCCTTAACATAACTTTCAGCTGCACTCTTCATTTGTGCCTTTGCAGCATCCGTTTGCATTGGAGCTTGTAGTTTATTAATAATGTTTGGTAATGCTTTCGCTTGATTAGTAGTTAGAGTTAACCAGTCTTTAGGTACATAGAAATAATTAACAGTTTTAACGCGTGTTGGCTTTTGAGCTAAATCAAACCAAAACTTACTTGATTTAGAATTATATTCATAGCGAGTAGTCTTAGTAACTAGCTTAGCATCCTTAGCATTAGTAATAATATGATTGGTATTCTTATCAGTTGAAGTCGTACTTGGCTTCTTTTGATCATCATTGGTTTTATAAATAACAACTTTATCTTTACCCGATGTACCAATTGGTTGGTAAAGAAGCATGCCCATTTTATCACTGCTAGAAGTTAGTTCACTATTTTCAGTGGTAGTAACTTTATGCATTCCATAATGATTATGGAAGTTCATAGTAATTAAAACCGTTGAAAGCACAACTACAATGAACGATATAACACTAGTAGCAAAATGTAGCATTCTATTTTTAACTAATAATGTATTAAATAGGAAGAAACATAAAACTGAAACAATTAATAAAATTAATATCATTAGTTATTTCCCCCTTTGTTATCATTCAACCAGAATGTTGCAATAATTCCAATCACAATAAAGATAGCTGCAACCCAGAAAGCAGCATGATAACCAGTTAGTGTAGCTGATAAAGCAGAATGAGCATATGCCAATGGATCTAGTGTCTTTAAGTGACTAGTTGGAATATTATTTGAAGTAACATTAGATAAGATTGAAACTAGAACCGCTGTTGCAATAGAAGAACCAACTTGTCTAACGGTGTTATTAACAGCAGTACCATGGTTCATCATATCTGTAGGTAAAGCATTCATCCCATAAGTAGTTGCCGGCATCATAACCATAGCCATACCAAAGGTTCTAACTGCATATAATATTACAATATAGGCAATTGATGCATCTTCAGTTAAGAAAGCAAATGGAATAGTTCCCAAGAATAATAATGTAAAACCAGTTACTACTAGGTTCTTAGCACCATATCTATCAAATATTTGACCAGCAAATGGTGAAACAATCCCCATCATTAATGCACCAGGCAATAATGTTAATCCTGAATGAAAAGCGTTCATCCCACGAATAATTTGTAAATATAATGGTAATACCATTTCAAATCCAACTAAAGCCATCATAGTAATTGATGACAATAATGTAGAAATAGTAAATTTACTATTTCTAAATACTCTAATATTCAAGAATGGTTCCTTCATTACTAATTGGCGCCATACAAATAATGCAATAAAAATAACACCAATAATCAAAGTGCTAATAACAACATTGCTTCCCCATCCGTAAGTACCAACTTCGGAGAAACCATAAAGTGCACTACCAAATCCAATTGTAGAAAGAATTAATGATAAAACATCAATCTTAGATTTTTTGGTAGGTAGAATAGGACGCATAAACCATAGTCCTAATATAATAACTAAAGCGACAATTGGAATAATCATTCCAAATAAATCACGCCAAGTATAATTAATTAAAATCCATCCAGATAAAGTAGGCCCAATTGCTGGGGCTAATCCAATAACAATCCCTGAAAGCCCCATGGCGGCTCCACGTTTTTCTGGTGGGAAAATTGATAACATAATTGTTTGTAGTAAAGGCATAGTAACACCCACTCCAGCAGCTTGAACTAATCTTCCAGCTAATAGAGTTCCAAAATTACCAGCCATAAATGACATGATTGTTCCAATTTCAAAAACAATCATTGCCCCTAAATATAACCACTTAGTATTAACACGACTAGATAACCATGCACTAACTGGGATTGCAATCCCATTGACCATCATGAATCCAGATGTTAACCATTGAACTGTGGATGTATCAATATCAAAAGCCTTCATTAATGTAGGAAAAGCAGTTGATAAAATAGTTTGATTTAAGATAGTACAAAAAGTACCAACTAGTAGTAATAAAACTAGCATCGTTTTATTATAACTTTTACCGTTTGCATCTACGTTCATATCGCAACCTCTTTTCTAATTTTAATAAATCGACTCTTCCTAATATACAACCAAGCAATATTATTGTCAACTTATTTGACAACAATATTAAATAATATATAATTATTATCAGATATTTAAATTGATTTCATATAATTATAGGAAGTGATATTTTGTCAGATGAAATGAATAAAGATGAAGTACAAGAATATTCTCATCGTTTATATAAAATAATGAAAGAACTTGATTTATCTGTTGGTATCGGCGGATTATCAAAATCATGTAACGTTCCCCAATCCAAAATTAGATATTGGGAAAAAAAGGGATACATTAAATCTATATGCGATGATAAAAATAAGAATCATCGTTATCCATATCATGCCATCATTAAAGTAGAATTAATCAAATCATTTTTAGAATCTGGATATACTTTAAATACCGCAGCAGAAAAAGCTAAGATCTTTGATGAAACTGGCAGTATTATGCATAAAATAATTAATAAACGTTTTAATGGTCTAGCAATGGTTGATCAAAATCCTTCTGTTAATATGGGACCAATTGATGGAGAAGAAAATAAATCAATCTATTTTGTGGAAGACAACGATAAAATTAAAGTTAAAATTATTGATAACAATAATAGTAATTAAAAAAGCACCATTCCATTGAACCGCCTTACAAAAGTTAGACATTCCAAACTAATTTTGTAAGGCGGTTAACATTGTTAAGCTGGGATGGTGCTTTTTATTATGTGGTATTATAATTTTATAGTATGTAGAAATAGTCACTTTGATATATAGTAATAAGTACTTTATAATTAATTTAAATAAAGTTATTATGTAATTTGAATGTCTTTAAATTAAAATAATTTAGTGGCTTTAACTTAAGGAGGAAAACATATAAATGGGATTTTTAGATATAATCAACGATTTTATAATCGGCTATCCGATTGTTGTTTCAGCAATCTGGATTGTTGGTTCTATCTTTGAAAGCATGTATCGAAAACATGAAAAATTCGTTGATATTTCTGGAAACGATTTAGTTTCAATTATAGTGCCATCTCATAACGAGAGTGATACTTTAAGAGAAGCAATTGCTTCCATTTCAGAGATTGAATATAAAAACTTTGAAGTTGTACTGGTCGACGATAAAAGTGATGACGATACTTTAAATATAATGCATGAATTAAAGAAAAAATATGCCAAACAATTCAACATTAAAATCGTTCCAATTGATGTCAACCAAGGAAAAGCTAATGCTATGAACCAAGGTTTTGCTGCTTCCGAAGGTAAATACATAATGGGAATTGATGCTGATTCATTGATTGCTAAAGATTCAGTTACCCAAATGGTTAAAACATTGGCAACTGATTCTAGTTTAGGAGCAGTCGCTGGTAAACCAGTGGTAAGAAATAGAACTACTATTCTAGGACGCCTTCAATTATTAGAATATATTGGTGTTATTGATATCATCAAAAAAGCACAATCATTCCTATATGGTCGTATTAATACTGTTTCTGGAGTAATGGTTGGATTCAGAAGAGAAGCAATTAAAGATGTCGGCGGCTGGCATACGGATGTCATTACTGAAGATATCGATATTACTTGGAGAATGTATCGTAAACACTGGCGAGTTAGATACCAACCAGCAATGTTATGTTGGATTCTAGTTCCTGAAAATACTCGTAGCTTAATTAAGCAACGTCGTCGTTGGGCTCGTGGTGGTATGGAAGTTCTAGTGAAGAATCACGACTTTCTAATTCATAGTGATATTTCCAGAAAAGCACTATTATATGAAACTATCATCAGTAATACTTGGGCAGTTTTAACTGCATTGAGCACTATCTCTTATGTATTTAATTTATTATTAATTCACGAAGTTCAATTAGATGGTGACGTCTTATTAATGCTAATCATTATTAGTATTGCACAATTTTGTATTGGATTTTTTGGTTCACGTGCTAAAGCATTTTTACAATTTAGTGACTTGCTACTAATTCCTGCATATATTGTTTACTATTGGATGATTAATTTAATTTCATGTATTACTGCCTTGGTTTCATTCTTCTTAGATCCAGAAAATGTTGGAACTTGGAGTAGTCCTGATCGGGGGGTTAAATAAATGAAAAATAAAATAGATAAATTTGTTATTAGAAAAGAAATTAGCCCCTTTAAAGCAATATTTCACTTCTGTTTATATGCTTTTCTATGGTTTTATGTATTTTTTGTATTAATTGTTAATTTTGCATTTTTATTTGGTTATTATAGCGATGACTTCGTAAGTTTCTATCTATTATTAAACTTAAATTACGGATTATACATTAAACTAATCATAGGCGTAGTTGCATTAATTATATTAACAGCAATCTATTCGATTTTTAGATTACATCATTTACGGAGGTTAAATAGTAATGTCAAGAAGGACTAGAAAAATCATAGTTGCTGTTGTAGCAGTAATCGTTGTGATTTTAATGTCATTTACTGTTAGAAAAGCAATTCAATATGATAAAGGTAGCAGTGAAAATTATGCTCTTGATAAACAGGCTGAAAAACAAAAAAATGGTATTCTTATTTTTTGTTATCATCGTATTTTAAAAGATAATTTGGGAGTTAATATATCAAGAACCCTTTCTACCAATTCGCAATTACACGATTTCAATGTTCCAACAAATGAGTTCAATGAACAAATGGAATTCTTGCATAAAAAGCATATTAAAGTAATATCAGGCCAAGAGATGGTCAAAATGACAAATTCTCACAAGCCTATAAAAGGTAAATATGCCGTTTTATCATTTGATGATATTGATCGTACAACTATTGATAATGCAATTCCAGTAATGAAAAAATATAAATTTCCATTTACTACATTTATAATTACTGGTAACACTGGTAGATATCGTGAAGGTACTCAATTAGCAACATGGAATCAAATTCATGATGCTAAAAAATATGCTGGTAATTTAATGACAATTGGATTGCATACTAATAATATGCATTATTTAACTTCTAAGTTAATTCCAATATTTAATTTACCTCAAAATTATACAAGATTTACTAAGGACTTTAAAAAGTCTAGAGAAGAATTGTATAAACATACCGGCACATATGGTGATGCTTTTGCTTATCCTTATGGTGGTGGTACCCATAAAACTAACGATTTCTTACACACTCAACACTTAGGCTGGGTTGCAACATTAGATGGTGGTGTTATTTATAATCATGGAAATGGTGATCATTTAGATCTACAATATGCGCCAAGAATGATTATTAATACTAACAGTTGGCCAAGTATTAGACATTGGTATTCAACAAAATAATAAAATAAAAAAGCAATCGGAAAATTCCGATTGCTTTTTTTAGTTTAAAATTATTTATCTAATTTTGTTTTGTTTTGTACTTCTAATTTATCATTGAAGTCATAAACAACTGGTTCACCAGTCTTCATTTCAAGATCCATGATGTCATCATCAGAGATTCTTTCAATGTATTTACTCAAAGCACGTAGTGAATTACCATGAGCAGCAATAATAACATTCTTGCCATCTAATAACTTAGGAGCAATTTGATCTACCCATAGAGGAATTACACGTTCTAGAGTAACCTTTAAGTTTTCTCCACCAGGAATGATGTTAGGATCTAAGTCTGCATAACGACGATCGTTAACAGCTGAACCTTCATCATCAGCACTTAATAATGGAGGTAGAGTATCGTATGAACGACGCCAAATATGAACTTGTTCATCACCATATTTTTCAGCAGTTTCTTTTTTGTTTAAACCTTGAAGACGACCGTAATGACGTTCATTTAATCTCCATGTCTTAGTTTCAGGAACCCATAATTGATCAGATTCTTCTAAAACATAGTGTAAAGTTTTAATTGCACGAGTTAATACTGAAGTGAAAGCATAATCAAATTCTAGACCAGCTTCCTTTACTAATTTACCAGCTTCTTTAGCTTCTTCAACACCTTTGTCACTTAAGTCAACGTCTTCCCAACCAGTGAATTTGTTTGATAAGTTCCATTGACTTTGTCCATGACGGATTAATACAAGTTTTGACATAGGTTGAACCCCTTTCAAGTTATAAATATCATCTTAATTTTACACCAAATGACAACAATTTTCAGCTTATTTCATAATTCTCTTCATTTTTAAACCCTTTTTATTCTCACCTTTAACACCAATGATTTCTAGGAAGAAAGTAAGAATTGGTACCGAGACAATTAAGCCCCAGCCACCAAAGATTTCTTCACCAATCATCAATGCACAAAATGTGTAAAAGATTGGTAATTCGGTTCTTGAAGACATTAATTTAGGATTTAAAATATAAGCTTCTAATAAATGAACTACTGCAACCATAATTACTAAGTAAATGATGTATTTAATTCCACCAACAGAATAACCTACGATTGATAAAGGAATCAATGAAATAATCACTCCTGCTACCGGAACTAAACTTAAGAAGAACACCATGATACCTAGAATAAACAATTGAGGCATCCCCAAGAAAGCCATAATTATAGTTGTAAAAATGGTATTAAAAATAGCAATCAAGAATTGGGCTTCTAAAACTACCCCAAAAGTTTTAGTAAATGTTTTAGCAAAGTAGTAAACATCTTGGAAGAACCAATCGAATTCTGAAGTTAGAAAACGTTTACTAAATTCTGCCATTGATTTTTCTTCTAGAGTAAAGAAGAAACTTAAAATCAATGATAATAGGAAAGTAACTCCCATTTGACCGATGCTAGAAACATACTGGAATAAGAAGTCTAATCCACCCTTAACTTCAGTTAAGAAATTAGAACGATGAATAAATGAACTAATCCAATCTTGAAATTGGTTAGCCCCTTCCATATTATTTGGATCATCATAAAATGCAATCACATGCTTCGAAGCAGTTACTGCTTGGTCATAAATGACTGGTGAGTAAACTACAACGGCAGTAATAATTCCACCAACAAACAATATATATATCAATATTACTAATATCGGAGCCGGAATTTTAACGTATTTTCTAATAAAGTTAACTAATTTAGTCACTAAAAGTGCAAAAATAAAAGTTAAAAGTAACATACTTATCATACTACGCATTAAGTACAAAATAGCAATTAACACTAATAGTACGCACCAACGACGTAACTTTACATTAGCGACAAATTTTTCCCAAATTTTCATATATACCCCCTACTAAATATTTACTAGATATTTTATTATAACATTTAATTAAATGAAATTAATTAATTTCATAATAACAATCACTTACAAAAAATAGTAACTTAAGAGTATAATTGTCGATGTGATTATTATTGAAAGAAAGGACTGTTCACATGTTTGAAAAAACATTTTATAAAACATTTTTTAAGCACGGATTTAATGAACCAATCCAAGTAAACTATTGGGACGGAAAATCTGAAAAATATGGTGATGGTGAAACCAAAGCAGTTATCACTATGAAGGAACCTATCCCTATTAAAGACATCAGAAGTAATGCTTCAATTGCTTTGGGTGAAGCTTATATGGACGGAAAAATCGAAGTTGAAGGTAGTATCGAAGACTTAATTGTATCTGCATATCAAAAATCAACTAGTTTCATTCGTGATCACAAATTCATTAACTTCTTGCCTAAACAAAATCATAATGAATCCACTAGTAAGAAGGATATTCAAAGTCATTATGATATTGGAAATGATTTTTACAAGATTTGGTTAGATAAAACTATGACATATTCATGTGCATACTTTGAAAAACCCGATGATGATTTATATGATGCACAAAGACAAAAAATGCATCACATTATCAAAAAGTTAAATCCACAACCTGGTCGCACTCTTTTAGATATTGGATGTGGTTGGGGAACTCTAATGTTAGCTGCTGCTAAGTATTACGACTTAAAAGTGGTTGGAGTTACTCTAAGTCAAGAACAATGTGATTATGTAAATGCACAAATTAAGAAATTAGGCTTGGAAGATAAAGCTGAAGTTCGTTTACAAGACTACCGTCAATTAGGTGACGAACAATTCGACTACATAACATCAGTTGGAATGTTTGAACACGTTGGTAAAGAAAACTTAAATGAATACTTCGCATGTGTTGCTAAGTATCTAAAAGAACATGGAGTTGCTTTAATCCATGGAATTACTAGACAACAAGGTGGAGCATACAATGGCTGGATTAACAAATACATCTTCCCTGGTGGTTATGTTCCTGGTATGACTGAAAATCTTGATCATATTACTAATAACGGTCTTCAAATTTTTGATCTTGAATCATTACGTCGTCATTATCAATTAACCCTTGAAAACTGGGATAAGAATTTCAATGCTAATATTGATGAAGTTAAAAAAGTTATGGGTGATGATGAACGCTTCTTAAGAATGTGGGACTTATATCTTAAGACCTGTGCTGGATCATTCAAGGCTGGTAACATTGATGTTATGCAATACTTAATTTCTAAGGGACCTTCTGGACAAGAACTTCCACTAACTAGAGATTACATGTATAAATAAAAATATAATATAAAAATAAAGGAGTAGTGATTAAAATCACTACTCCTTTATTTTTATATTATAAGTGAAAGCACAATTACTGATCCTAGTCCTAAAATGACTGACAAAGCCATTGAACGAGTCCAATATGAAATTATAAATACAATAAAAGCAGAAATTAATTCAGGAGCCTTACCATCGACAGATAACCCATAGGAAGATGTAATAATTAAATCCTTAACTACTAATGATGTAAATAAAGCAATGGGTACATAAGACATCCATTCATTAAACCACTTTGGTATTTTTCTTGTTCTAAAAAAAGAAAGGGGAACAAATCTTGGTATTAAAGCTACAAAAAAACATAAAATAACTAACCAAAAGTGTTGTGTAGAATTCCACTCCATAAAATATCTCCTAATAAACTATTTATTTTCTTCTTCAAGTTCTTCGTCCTCTTCTTCAGGCGTCCCAGCAGGGTTCTTGAAAGAATGCAAGAATATGTTCTTACGATAGCGTTTATAGTGAGCACGAATATAAGATTCAACCATAAAGCCAACGAAAGATGCTAATAATGTTGCAACTACTAAACCTAAAGTTGATTTCATTAACAATAAGAAAATAGTTGATAACCCAATAGTTAATAACATTACTAAAACTTTAAGTAGTGATTTAATCTGCATAACAATCATATAAATGAATAATGCGGTTAATGCAAAGTGCACTACTGTTAGATTAATGCTGATAGCTGATCCTATCAAACTACCGATAATTGTACTAAGTGTCCAAACAAATAAGGCATAATGCTCTATCTGTAAAGCATCACTCGGTGTAAATTTTTTATCAGTAGATAACTTTAAATAATTAACAGCGTAAGTTTCATCATTTAAAGAAAGTGCAAATAGAAAAGTAAATAAATTAGACTGTCCTTGCAGATACTTAGAAATACTTGATCCTAAAAGTGCATATCTTAGTTCCAAGAAAAATAACATAATTACAATTGATAACAAAGGTGAATTAATTACTAACATTGATGCAATTAAAAATTGTGCACCACCAGAAAAAACCAATAATGAAACCAATCCCGTAAGAATGGTATTAAATCCGGCCGCATGTAGCAGAATCCCACATGCTAATCCGATTGGTACATAACTAATATTTAAAGGCATTGCTGTCTTTAAATTCGTTAACCACCTAGGCTCGTTTGGATTTGGTACTTGCTTTGTCAAAGACTATTCCCCCGTAATATATAACGTTCGGTCATTTTAAATTAATATTTCGATTACTAGAATTTAAGTAAAGAAAGTAAAACTTTATTACTATTATAATACAAAACTAGGTTAATTATCTAACTTTATTTAAAGTTAATCCAAAGATAAAATCAACAACCATCTAAAATAGCGACATGATGCTGCGCCACATTCTTACAAAAATATTAGCTTTATCATCATCTTTACTTGCTGATAATTTAACATTGCTATCAGTGATATACTTTGTGCCTTTAACTTGAGCATTAGCCACAATTTCACCCTTATCGATTGGTGCATCAATTCCACCCTTATATTTAAGGTTACTTAGTGGTTGAATCTTTTGTAGATTAAATTGTTGATTATTGTCTAACCAAATATCTTGCTTATCGGCAAAGGATAAACTTAAATGTTCATCCTTACCATTAGGAACATAAATATTTCCATCATTGCGACCTTCAGTCATTTCACTAACCGATTGGTTAGGTGCTAAATTAACATGATGGTATTTAGCATATACATATTTTAATAATTTTTGGGTTTCCACAAAGCGAGAAGGATCATATTGACCACTATGGTGTACCCCCATCACGACTGTAATTACGCGATGATTATTTTTGACTGCAGTTCCAGTGAAACATGCACCCGCAGTATCAGAAGTCCCTGTCTTTAAGCCATCGACTTTAATATCTGGTAAAGCTTCGCTACGACCTCTAATCATCCAATTCCAATTCAACATAGTATTGTTTTCAAATTTAGTAGTATTAGCAGCGGTATCTTTCAAAATATGAGGATATATTTTCAAAATATTCATTGAAATAATGGCCATATCAGTTGCTGATAATTTATTTTCAGCATTAGCATCCACGTCTTTAAAACCTAAGGAACCAACTTCACCATTGGTTAATCCACAAGCAGTATAAATTTGAGCATCGTTAATACCTAAGTCTTTAACTGCTTGACGCATCTTCAAAGCAAACTTTTGTGTGCTACCGGCAACTCCATAACCCATAGCCATTGCTCCAGCATTTTCAGAATAAATGGCTGCTTGATACAACTGCTTAATTGTATATTCATGACCTGCTTTTAATTCAACATTGGCATATTCTGGATTCACACTTAGTGCATGTAGTGCCGGTGTAATCTTGACCTTAGTATTCCAATTTATTTTATGGGATTGAATTGCTTGTAAAGTTACATAAATACTTAATAATTTGCTCATTGATGCAGTTGGTAATGCTTGATCTGCATTTTTAGCATATAAAATTTGTCCCGTTTTTGCATCCACAGCTAATGCAGATTTTGCTTGCAAATTTAAAGGTAAATTATTTTTAATTAAATGATTAGTTTGTCGATCCAATTGTTGACTATTTTTATCTTGCTTGGTTACTTTTTCAGTCTTAATGTTAGTTTTATGATTGTTAGCCGTCACTGCTAATGGTGTACTAATGGTAAATACAGCCATCACAATTAAACAGACTTTTTTGAAATGCTTAAAAAACATTTTAAATGATCCTTTCGAATTAAAATATAGTTATGTAAAAATAATGTATTACATTCAAATGTTACAACAATATTTCAATTAAGTCATTAGAAAATAAAAAAAGTACTAAAATAATTTATTTTAGTACTTTCAATGATTTTAATTTAATTAGTTTTATTTATAGTTAGGAGCAGCTTTAGTGATTTGAACATCATGTGGATGTGATTCTGCTAAACCAGCGTTAGTAATTTGTACAAATTGAGCATTTTCAATCATACTATTAATATCTTTGGAACCAGTGTATCCCATAGCAGATCTAAGTCCACCTGTCATTTGGAAAACAACGTCTTTAGCTGAGCCCTTGTATTCAACACGAGCTTCAATTCCTTCAGGCACTAATTTCTTAGCTTCATTAACTTCACCTTGGAAGTAACGGTCAGCTGAACCATGTTCCATGGCACCAATACTACCCATACCACGGTATGCTTTGTATTTAACACCATTTTCTTCAAAGACTTCACCAGGAGCTTCATCAGTACCTGATAACATGCTACCAAGCATTACAGCATTACCACCAGCAGCAATTGCCTTAGCAACATCACCAGAGAATTTAATTCCACCATCAGCAATGATTGGTTTGTGCCATTTTCTAGCAACTTTCGCAGCATCGTAGACAGCAGTAATTTGAGGGACCCCAACACCGGCAACTACACGAGTGGTACAAATTGAACCAGGACCGATACCAACTTTTACAACATCGACACCAGCTTCAAATAGAGCATTAGTAGCTTCACCAGTAGCAACGTTACCAGCGATTAATGTCTTATCAGGATAAGTTTCACGGATTTCTTTAATTTTTCTAATTACACCAGCAGAATGACCATGGGCAGTATCAATAATAATTGAATCAACACCTGCTTTAAATAATGCATCAGCACGTTTGAAAGTGTCAGATGTAACCCCAACAGCAGCCGCACATAATAAATGATTATTAGCATCAACAGCAGCATTGGGATATTTATCAGCTTTTTCAACTGCCTTAACTTTGGCAACTTCTTTAGCTTGGTCATCGATTAACATGTTTTTATGAACAACACCTAATCCACCAACTTCAGCCATTGCAATTGCTGTATCAGATTCAGTAACTGTATCCATACTAGCACTTAAAAATGGTACGTTAAGTTTCAAATTGTCAGCTAATTGTACTGAAGTATCCACTTCATTTGGTAAAACGTGACTTTCTGCTGGAATAAGTAAAACATCATCAAAGGTAATCCCTTGTTTTGCAAATTTTGTATCCCAATTAGACATAATCAATAACCCCTCTTATTTTTTATCTTCTAATATACAAAAAAAAACACCAAAGGTCAAATTTACCTTTAGTGTTTTTTATTTATCTACGACGATTTGAATTTGGTGTAAAGAAATTAACCGTAATGGTATATTTTCTGTATACATAGATAGCAACCCCAATTGCAACCGCTGCAATAATGAAGTTTACGTAGAATGGAACTACTGGATTAATAGCTCTTGGAATGGACATGGATAGTGTAAATGATAATACCCAAGCAATAATAATTAATAGCATGAATAATGCACGCATCCAACCACTATAAGTATGTTGGACATTCGAATCTAACATTCTAGTTAATAGTGGCATAATAATTCCTGAAAGCATTGATAGTACGATAATTGAAACAATTCCAGCTGATTGTTCAACTTGACCACCCTTAGAAATAAGCAATGTAATTCCATAAAGGATATTAAAAATAATTCCAAAGAATAACATATTATAAACAGCATTTGGCCAGAAATTATCCATTAACTTAGTAGGCTTCTTAGGTGGATTAATAATAAAATCAATTCGTTCTTCCACCGTTCCATAAAGATTTCTAGCAGTGGCCCCGTGTTTTTGTTCAACTAATAGTTGGTCTTTCATTTGACTAATAATTTCTGATTTACGATCTACACTTAAATCAGTACCTCTTAAAGCACGATTAAAACGGAACATGTAATCAGCATTACGTTTAGTTAGACCAATATTATCAAATTGTGAGCGTTCTTCTTTATCTTTATCATGGTGCTTTTGTTGCACATGTGCATTTCGTTTTTCTTCCGTCATATAAAAACTCCTGTATTAAACGTTAAATCTAAAGTTAACGATGTCGCCATCATTCATGACATAGTCTTTACCTTCAACACGTAATTTACCGTCATCTTTAACCGCTTGTTCACTCCCTAATTTATCTAGGTCATCAAAAGCCATTACTTCAGCACGAATAAATCCACGTTCAAAGTCAGAATGAATAACACCGGCAGCTTGAGGAGCTTTAGTCCCCTTCAAGTAAGTCCAAGCCTTAGTTTCCTTACCACCAGCAGTAAAGAAGGTTTCTAGGCCTAGTAATTTGTAAGAAGCACGAATTAATTTATTTAATCCTGGTTCTTCAACGCCTTCAGCTTCTAAGAAAGTCTTTTTGTCGTCATCATCTAATTCTGCGATTTCTTCTTCAGTTTCAGCAGCAATGCCGATGGCTTGAGCACCTTCATTAGCAGCATATTCTTCTACTTGTTTAAAATATTTAGAACCTTCAGGATCTGCCATATCATCTTCAGCAATATTAGCGACATATAAAACTGGTTTTGATGATAATAAGAATAAACCTTTAACAATTTTTTGTTCATCTTCATCAAAATCAATTGAACGTACTGGTTTACCAGCTTCTAAGACTGGCTTAATCTTTTCTAAGACTGCTAATTCAGCTAAAGCATCTTCATCTTTACTCTTAGAAGCACGTTGAACTTTACCTAAACGCTTGTTAACAGCATCTAAGTCCGCAATACTTAATTCCAAATTGATAGTTTCAATATCATCAACTGGATCCACTTTACCAGTAACGTGGGTAATATTGTCATCATCAAAGGCACGGACAACATGTACGATAGCATCCACTTGACGAATGTTTTCTAAGAATTTGTTTCCTAAACCTTCACCTTTACTAGCACCTTTAACAATTCCGGCAATATCAGTAAATTCAAAAGTAGTTGGCACAATCTTCTTAGCTGGAATAATTTCTTGAATACGGTCCAAACGACTATCTGGAACTTCAACCATCCCAACATTAGGATCGATTGTAGCAAATGGATAATTTGCCATTTCTGCTCCTGCTTTTGTAATTGCGTTAAATAGTGTTGATTTTCCAACATTAGGTAATCCAACGATTCCTGCTGTTAATGACATATCTACAATTCACTCTTTTCTAATTATTTTATTTATCTGAGTCCGCTTTTTTCAAAACTTTCTTCATTTTCTTTTCGAATTCTCGACGCGATAACATCACAACGTGTCCACAATTTTGACATTCAATCTTAATGTCAGCACCCATTCGAATGATTTTCCATTCATTGGCACCACATGGGTGTTGTTTTTTCATCTCAACAATATCATTTAGTGCATACATATAATATTACCCCTTTACTAGTCTAAATTAATATCTAAAATTTGCAAAATACGATTCAAATCATCATCAGAAGTGTAGTTAATTTCTAACTTACCACTGCCCTTTTTAGAACGACTGCTAGCAATATTCACGTTGGTCCCAAACTTATCTTGCAATTCATCTTCATAAGCACGTAAAAATGGTGATTGCTTAGTAGAACGACGAGGCTTACGTTTCTTTTTAGGTTTAGCAGTTAATTCATCAATGGCTTTACTTAATTGACGAACCGTTAATGTTTCATTGTAAGCGCGTTTAGCTAGTTTAATTAAATTTTGTTTATCTTTAACTGAAAGTAAAGTTCTGGCTTGACCCATGGATAATTGATTTTCAGTCAACATATCTTTTACTTCAGTGGGTAAACCTAATAAGCGTAAGTAATTAGCAATGTATGGACGGGACTTGCCCAATCTTTTGGAAACTTCAGCTTGGGTAATATCTAATTTGGTCATTAAAGTATTATAAGCCTCTGCTTCTTCAATGGGATTCAAATCTTCACGTTGCAAGTTTTCAAGGACGGCAATTTCCATCATTTGTTCATCGGAAGCATCCCGAATAATAGCTGGAATGGTCTTTTTATTAGCCATGCGTGAAGCACGGAAACGACGTTCACCCGCTAAAATTTCATATGAATCTTCATTACCTGATTGTTTTCTAACAATAATAGGTTGAAAAACACCAGACTTTTTAATGGATAGAGTTAAATCTTTTAATGCTTGCGTATCAAAATGTGTTCTAGGTTGAAATGGATTGGGGGATAATTTAGCTAAAGATAAATCAATCACTTCTTCTTGACCTTCTTCAACATCGTTATCGGCAAATAATGCTTCAATGCCACGGCCTAGACCTTTATTATTCGCCATGATTTGCTAACACTTCCTTTGCTAATTGCATGTATAATTCAGATCCTTTGGACTTTGGATCATAATCAATAATTGGTAAACCATAACTGGGTGCTTCTGATAAACGCACATTTCTGGTAATGACTGTCTGATAAACAGTGTCACCAAAGTAATTACGCACTTCAGAATTAACTTGTTGGCCTAACTTAGTTCTGGCATCGTACATCGTTAGCAACACCCCTTCAATCTTCAAATCTGGATTGAAATGTTTTTGTACTAATTTAACGGTGTTCAATAGTTGACTTAAACCTTCCAAAGCATAGTATTCACTTTGTACGGGAATTAAAATTGAATCACTAGCGGTAAAAGCATTAATGGTAATTAGTCCCAATGAAGGTGGGCAATCTACTAATATGTAGTCATAATTATCTTTAACAGCCTTTAATGCATTCAATAAACGAGTTTCACGTGCCATTTGAGGGGTTAATTCAATATCGGCACCAGATAATTGAATGGTTGCTGGAACAACGTCTAAATTATCATGAACTGAAGGTAAAATAGCCTCAGTAATATCTTCTTCATTCACTAAAATATCATAGATGTCTTTTTTAATGGAAGACTTTTGAATTCCCACTCCAGAAGTCGCATTTCCCTGGGCATCAGCATCAATTAGTAATACTTTTTTGCCATTACTAGCTAAATCAGCACCCAAATTAACGGAAGTCGTCGTTTTACCGACCCCACCTTTTTGGTTGGCTAGAGAAATTACATATCCCATGTGTAAACCTCCTTATAAGTTACTTTTCTGGTTCACCAATTGGTTTTTTGTTTGGTGTTCCGGCTTTTCTTGGATATTGTTTAGGTGTTTTTTTAGTT
This sequence comes from Apilactobacillus micheneri, assembly GCF_006493595.1. Taxonomy (NCBI): domain Bacteria; kingdom Bacillati; phylum Bacillota; class Bacilli; order Lactobacillales; family Lactobacillaceae; genus Apilactobacillus; species Apilactobacillus micheneri. The sequence continues at coordinate 18,753 of NZ_QUBI01000005.1, forward strand.
TTATCTAAAATAATAATATGTCTTTGATCATCTGATACTGGTAATGAAAATTCTTCATCTGCAACCACTTGGCCACCTAAAGTCTTAATTGCTTGATTACCATTTGCCAATTCAGTTTCTGCTTGCGCTGCTTTTAAAGCAATCATCTTACCACCCACCTTAACTAATGGTAAACATAGTTCAGATAATACACTCATCCGGGCCACTGCACGGGCAGTCGCTACATCATATTTTTCACGATGTTTCGATTTTTTGCCACCGAATTCTTCAGCACGCGCATGGTATAATTCAACACCATCTAAGCCTAACGCATCAACCAAGTTTTGCAAGAAAGTAATGCGTTTATTTAAAGAATCAACAATTGTTACCTTTAAATTAGGAAAGACAATCTTCATTGGTAATGATGGAAAACCAGCCCCAGCGCCAACATCACATAAAGTTAATGCTTCTGTTTTTAAGCTTTGATCATAGAAAACTGGCGTAATGGAATCATAAAAATGCTTTAAATAAACATCCTTTTCATCCACAATCGTTGTTAAATTAACATGTTTATTAGCCTCAACTAACATCTGGTAATAAGTAGCAAATTGTTGCATCTGTTTGTCAGATAACTCAATGCCCATTGATGCTAGTTGTGCTTTAAATTCTTCTGGATTCATTTTGATTCTCCTAATGTGAAACTATCAATTTGTTTCACGTTTATATCTACTTTAAATGAAAAATTTATATTTTACAATATGTAACTACACTTATTCATTATAACGAATGAGCACCTAGTTCGTCATTAAATATGCTAAAAAAAGACAGCCAAATGGCTGTCTTTTTTTTAAATTTATTTTACCAAACGAATAGTCCTACGACACCAGCAGACATTAGTGAAACTAAAATTCCTGATAGTACTAAGTAACCAACATTCTTTGAAATAATATCGTTTGATTTTTTGTCAACGATTCCCTTAAATGCACCAATAATCATTCCAACAGTCGAAAGGTTAGCAAATGATGTTAGAAAGACAGTTAATTGGGCACGGAAATGAGGGGCGAAAGTATTGATCTTGCTGGAAACACCACCCATAACAACGAATTCGTTGGTAACTAATTTAGTTCCCATGTATTGTGCAAATTGGAAAGCGGTATGAACATCAGAACCCATTAACCAAGCAAATGGGAACATGATGATACCTAGAATGTGTTCTAGTGATAATGAAGGATTAATCAATCCTAGAACTTTATCAATCAATGCAGCTAAAGCAACGAATGCGATAACGTTAGCAACAATGATTAAAATTAATTTACCTGCACCTAAAATTGAATCACCCAAGAATGAGAAGAAAGGTTCACGTTCAACCTTTTCACCAATTTCGGCAGCTTCTTTGTTTTCTTCATTATTACTACCACCCATTTTAGCGATAGTATCTTCTTCTGGGCTGACATTAGTAGGCATTAAAATACTACTAATAATAACAGCGTTTAAAATGTTTAATGGTACGGCAGTTAAAACAAATTGACCCGGTACCATTTGTGTATATGCACCAAGAATGGATGCAGTGACACAAGACATTGACATCATCGCAATGACGACATTACGTTGTGCAGAAATACGTTTAATTTGCAAAGTTGAAACGGCAAGTGCTTCAGTGTTACCTAAAAACATCATTTCAACAGCAAAGAATGATTCAAATTTAGGTTGGCCTGTTATGTATGCCAAACCTTTTCCGACCCATTTAATAATAAATGGAAGGATTCCAATATAAGTTAAAATATCAAAAACTGGCACAATCAATAAAATTGGCATTAAAGCTGAAGTTACAAAATCCATTTGTTTCATATGAACCCAACTTGGTAATGCGAATGCAATTCCTTGATATGCTACTTGAACTAAGACTGCAAAGAAGTTCGCAGCAGCTTGTACTGCTGCACGGCCCCAAGCAAATTGAGTCAAGCAGTAAGCAATCACCATGTTTAAAATCAAAACAGTAATTACTGAACGCCATTTGATATTCTTTTTATCTTTTGAAAATAAAAATGCAATTCCTAAAAATACTAAAATTCCTAATATGTTAACTAACAAATACATGTAAAACTAATCCTTTCTCTACTACAAAATAATTTATACGACAATAGCTTATTTTAGTTGCGCATCACCCCTTTCAATTAATTGCATTTTAAAGCACCTCATTTAAGAAGTTTGGTTTTAAGTCACGTTTAATATCATCAATGTCAAAGTTCTGAACGAGGGCATTGGAAACTGCCGCACTACTACGTTTAATCCCTAATGATTTACCATTTTGATTTAAAGGATTAAAAACAATCAATGGTAAATATTCACGGGTAATCGATTCATTAACACTTGGATCATTCGCAAATGATGAAGTGATAATTAACAAATCATCTTCTGATAAATCTTCAATAATATTAGGTAATTGCGCATCAATATTACTTAGTTGCTCTGCATAAGCATCAACGTTAGCTTCATCAGAAAGTCGTTTTAATAATGGTGGCTGACAATAGATTAAACCATCAAATTGCACATCCATTTGGGCTGATAATTCAACAAAAGCTTTACTATCATTAGGAACTTGAAGCGAAAAAGTATCGTCTTGGTTTTCTAAATAACTAGCAAAGCTTGATATCATCGATATATTTATATGTTTTTCAGACATTAAATCCATCGTAGATAAGGTACGCAAGCTTGTATCGAAATCAAACATTTCACGTAAGCCAGCACCACTACTTTTGGTATTAATGCGATTAACCATTTTACCGTAAAAGGCACTAGGATTAGCCACTTGTGGAATCTCACTAATTTCATGATCCCATCGAATGCTACCTAAGCCCATTTTAATTAAGTTAGGAATTTCAAGTTTTTTACCGGCATGTGCAGCTACATGCCCTAACGTATCAACACCAACAGAATTAAAGCGATTAGCATCGGGAGCTTCCCCAATACCTAGGGATGCTAAATCTAAAACAATAATTCGTTTCTTATTCATGATCCATTACTTCCAATCTGTTAGTAGTTTTATTTAACTAATAATTCTAGCAGAATTATAAAGCATGTCAATAAGAAAAAGCACCGGCTAATTAAATTAGCTAGTGCTTTGTTAAGAAGTATTGTTGCCCCTGCCAAGGAACTATATTATAACACGATTCTTAATCATGTTATTATTTATGCAAAATAAAGAAAGGAAGCTTATTATGAAAATTGCAGCGATTGGCGATTCGGTCACCAGAGGTTTTGATGGCTTTAAAGATATCACAGAAAATTATCCATATTATTTAAGCCAAATTATGAATTGTCCTGTTGATAATTTTGGCATTAATGGAGCCACCATTAAAGATGATTTGGCCAGTGAAATTAGTAATGTGAGCTGGAAAAAATATCAACAATGTATATTATTCATCGGTACTAATGATTATGGTCATAATGCAGATAATCTACAAAGTGTGACTAATGAATTAAAAAATTGTCTAACTTTTATCTTACAAGCTAATCCAGATATGCAAATTACTGCTATCTTGCCCTTAACTCGATATGATGGACATCAAAACGCAGCTGAACAAGTTCGTTTTGCTAACTACACATTTAATGAATTACTAGATGCCTTAGCCCAAACATATAAAAAATACGATATCCCTGTGCTAGACTGGCGTATCCTCTATCCTGATTTTATCAATGATGATAATTATAAAGTAAAATATAACGACCAACATGTCCATCCCACTGCACAAACTTACTATCAAATTGCAAAGAAAATTGCCAAATTTATCAAAAAACAATAGCGCTCTTAATCTTTATGTGATATATTCTATAATTATCGGCTTAAGGAGGCGCCCACACTTTGCTGAGCACTATTGAAAAAGCTCCAATTAATCATAGCAATAATATTAAGTACGTTAATTTTAAAGATTTAAGATACTCACATATTATAAGAAAGGTTAAAACACACAAGCCAAAATGGAATAAAGTAATAATGCTACTGGATTTTAGTGAACATAGTAAACGCTATCCCACTTTAATTATTGAAGAAAAGCAAGGTTTTTATCTGATTGAAACATCGATTAATGTCATTATTAATCAAATGCTTGAAGAAAATAATGTCACTAATAAACAACTAATAGATCATTTTTGCGAATGTCTTGGTTTAAAACATACATATCCAATCTTAACCGCACATTCATCATTTATTGCTCTACCTAAATTTAATCGTAATAAGTGTAATCATTCATGGATCAATGTTACCTTTTTAAACCATTTACCATCATTAAATAATCGTAAATATACTGATTTTATGCTTAAAGAAAATCAATTTATCTGCTTACCAATTAGTGAAAAATACGTTAATAATAAACTAGATGATTTAAATAAATTAATAAGTTATCTTTATAGTGAGTTAATGCAAGTCAATCAAAGCTCCAAAGGACTTTTAAAAGGTGCAACACTGTACAATGGCGATAGAATAAAAATAAAAGATTGTTTAAATCAATGGTCATTAAAAAGACAACCTAAATTGGATGACTAAAAAAGAAGCTGCTACTTAGCAGCTTCTTTTATTTACGATTAATTAATTTATAAAATAACATGTAAATAAAGAATATCCAGCTAAACAAACATATCCACATCATTGTTTTCCACCAATTACCGGCTAAATATTTAGTCGTTAGAGTATTATTGCCATGCTTAGAATGCACAATAATGGAACCAATTTTACCAGTCTGAATACCATTTTCTGAACCATTGTAAGTAACTTTAGTATTCGCATATTTAATTACTGGTAGTTGGGTCAATTTATGATGATATGGGCTATGCCATCTGACCGTTAATGAACCATCAGCGTTCACTGTTTTGACAAAATGATAAGTTTTGGAAACATTTTTCTTCACTAATTGTTTATGCGATTTATAGTAAGGATGCAAATTATTATATTCAACTGGTTCTAATTTCGAACGAACCGGTAAATAATCAGGCACGGCTTTAGTAAAATCATTAATCAAACCACTTAAATCATTGCCATAAAAATCATTTTTAATTTGATCTGGTTTACGTTTCTTATGCATATAAACGTGCGTTAAATTAACGGTAGTTTGATTATCAACTAAATGAATGGACTTTAAACTTTTAAAGCCTTCCGCCCATAAGTTAATCCCTAATCCTAAGAGGATAGCAACTATTAAACTACCAATTTTTATCCAATGATAATCATGTTTGGTCGTCTGTTTGGTCATCATAATACCAGCAACCAGCGGTAAAATCACAAATGGCAACACTAAGAAGCGTTTAGGAAATTGTAAGTTATAAGCTAAATGTGGATAAATTTGCATTGCTTGATCCCAGGGAAATAAATATGTTGATAAATAAAAGAACACTAAACCGGTAATACTAAGCGTTTTAACCTTTACATCCCACTGTTTAAAGTGACGCACAAACATATATAATACCCAGATAAATAATGCAAAATCGGCTGGCTTAATCAAACTCGTCCACGAATAAATTGAAAATTTAAAAGAGAAAAAGGTCATCGATGGCACTGGGTACACCGGCATCAAAAAGTTATTGTGGAATAACTGTAATAATGATCCCCAAATATTAGCCGTCATTAATAAACATAAAATAGCGGCTAAACAAGCTCTTTTAAAGTAAATCCATTTATAATCAGTCATAAAGAAACCAGCAATAAACATTGGGACTAAGCTGATAAAGCCAATTAAACTCGTCATTAAATGCGTTTGAATCATTAAGGCCATTGCTCCAGCTAAATAAATAATACTAAACCGATGTCCTTTGAAGAATTGGGTCCCCGCTAGAATTAATAACGGCATAAAAGCTGCCCCAATCCCGGTAAACTGTTGCGTTAATAGCCATGAAACGACGGGACAAGAATACATGTAAAAAATAGCTAATAAGATGGCATAACTACGTTTAACCGAATTCTTAATCAGCAATAAATACATGGACATCCCAGCAATAACTAATACCAATAATGTTTCTAAAATTTGGAAGTGAAACCAACTACCGCTCAGTAATAATAACAGACCACTTAAGTATGAAATAAACGGTCCATACACGGCATTGATCATCCGGCCACTTTGAGAAAAGCCATAGTTCATTTGAAAATAACTAAAATGGCCGTTTCGAATCTGCATTGCAGAATCATAAAAACGGTTAAAGTGAAAAATTGAATCCATCCCTAAAAAGACGGAATGGGTATAGATTTGGCGACTTAATAAAATTAAGGCCATCCCTAAAATCACTAAAAACGGTGTAATTTTAGCAGATGACAATCGTCGAGAAAGCTTTTTTAATTTATTCATTACGAACCTTCTAATTATTAAAATATGTATATTTATTATCTTAAACTGAGCATCAATTTTTTTCAATTTGATACCCTCAAAAAAATATTTCTACCAATAGTTTTTATATATGATAACATTAATATGAAATTATATTGTTAGGAGTAAATATTAATGATCAAAAAATTGCATCAACCCAAAAGTCGTTACCGTAAATTGATAACGGCGGCGGTCGTTACAATGGGTGTTTCCATGAGTGGTTTCATGTTCACGCATAATGTAAACGCCATTAGTAAAAATAATCAGCCGGTGAAATATACCAAACAGTACGTACAAAACGTTAATGGTTATCTAACTGCTGACACTTGGTATCAACCAAAGAAAATCCTTAAAAATGGTAAACACTGGGTTAATACTAAACATAATGATTATCGTCCCATCCTAATGTATTGGTGGCCTAATAAAGGCATTAAAGCTAACTACATAAATTATTTTAATCAACATGGTCTTGGTAATAAGCACCAAAAAGTTACCAAAAATAGTAGCAAGCAGACTTTAAACAAGGCTACTAATAAGATTCAAAAACACATCGAAAAAAGAATTAATAAAAAACATAGTGCTAAATGGTTACGAACTATGATGAATAATTTCATTAACCAACAATCCATTTGGAATATTAAGAGTGAATTCCCTGTTTATGGTTGGGCTAACCTTCAAGGTGGAAGTTTTAAGTTTGTGAATAATAAACTAACTCCGAATGCTAATTCTAAGTATCGTTACTTAGGTCGTGCTTTCACCCTACAAAAGATTGAAAACACTAAGAACTATGAATTATTACTAGCTAATGATGTGGACAACTCTAATCCAGCGGTCCAAGCAGAAGATTTAAATAACCTACATTACCTAATGAATACCAGTTCAATCTTAGGTAAAGGTTCTGATGGTAATTTTGATGGTGGCCGTGAGGATGCTACGGGTAGTTTGGATTACGATGTGACCCAAATTGCTGAACAATATTTCAAAGATCGTTTCAATATGACTAATGATAAAAATAGTAATGCCCATCTAAACTTGCTTGAAGATGGGGTTAGAGGTTCAGTTAACGCTACTACTCGTGATCACTTTGGCGCTTTAACACATGATATGAATTTAACGAATGCCTTATTAAATACTTTCACTAAACAAAGTAATCAAAGGACTTCATTACAATCATTAATTGATACAGATTGGGTTAAACGTACCAGTGATTATACAGAAAATGATAAAGTCCCTAATTATTCATTTATGAATGTTCATGATGGGGTCCAAAGTTTAGTAGGTAACGTTATTAGTAGTATTTCTAAAGAAAATCCTAATGCTCCTACTCGTAAAACTTTACAAAAAGCCATTCAAATTTATGACAATGATATCAATAAAACCAATAAAAAATACGCTGGTTATAATATCCCATCAACTTATTCTTTATTGCTAACTAATAAAGATATGGTGCCCCGTGTATATTATGGTGACTTATTTGTTGACGGTGCCCAATACATGGCTAAGAAAACTATTTATTATGATGCAGTGACTGCTTTATTAAAAGCTCGTATGAAATATACTGCTGGTGGTCAAGAAATCAGAATGCATGATAACGGTAATATTATGTCATCAGTACGTTTTGGTAAAGATAACTTTAAACCAACTGATGAAAATAGTCGTAATTCTGGAATTGTAACAGTGACTTCAAATAAAGATAACTTAAAACTAGGCAACGATAAGGTAGTTATTGATTTAGGAGCCGCACATAAGAATCAACAATTCCGCCCATTACTAATGAGTAAAGCCAGTGGTTTAAATATCTATAACAATGATAGTGATGCTAAAGATAAAACTATTACTACCAACGATAAAGGTCAATTAATTCTAAGTGCTAAACAAGTACAAGGGTTTAAGAATCCCCAAGTTGCTGGTTACTTATCCACTTGGGTCCCTGTTGGTGCTAAAGACAACCAAGATGTAAGAACTGCTGCATCTAGCGAACCTAGTAAAGATGGTAATGTCTTCCATGCTAATTCAGCTTTAGATTCACATGTTGCATATGAAGGTTTCTCATCACTACAACCTAATCCAACTAACAATATTCAAAAGACTGACGTTAAATTAGCACAAAGTGGTGACTTCTTTAAAACACTTGGGATTACAGATGTTGAATTCCCTGGTCATTATATGTCAGTTAAAAATGATAATTCATTTGTTGATTCATTGGAAAACAATGGTTATGCTTTCAATGATCGTTATAACTTAGGGATGAATGGTCAAAGTACTAAATATGGTACCGTTGATCAAATGATTGATGCTAATAAAGCCCTTCATCAAGCTGGTGTGCATACTATGGCTGATTATGTAATGAATCAGTTGTATGGATTAAATGGTCATGAATTAACTTCTGTTAAACGTATTGATGGATATGGTCGTTACTTGAAGAAATCAAACATCAAAAATGATTTATATTATGCTAAAACCAAAAGTTCTGGTAAAGATTACCAAGCCCAATATGGTGGTAAATTCTTAAGTGAATTAAAGGATAAGTATCCTGACTTATTCACACAAATTCAAACTTCCACCGGCAAACCTATTAATGCTAATGAACACATTAAACAATGGTCAGCTAAATACTTGAATGGTACTAGTATTCAAGGACGTGGGATGGGTTACATCTTAAAAGATGGTAAAACTAATCAATACTACAGTTTGAACAAGCAAAATAAACATGTAATGAAATAAAATTAGACATATATTAAAAAATAGCTTATCCTGTATGGATAAGCTATTTATATATTCTATTGGTAACACCTAATTGTTGAAATACAATAGGTGTTTTTTGTTTAGAACATCATCTAAAGTTGATTCATCAACCATCTCAATATATTCAGGGTTACGTTGACTAAGATCAATAGATCGACCTTGACCAACTAAAATAGTTCCCCTAGTTTTTAAATCACCAGGTAGTGAAACATTTAATGGCATTTTTAAAACATAAGTAGAATTAGAACTAGTAATAGGCAAGACCTCACATAGTCCAGCATATTTGTATACTTTTTCAGTACTAATAACTAAAGCTGGCCTTCTGCCCTTTTGTTCAACTCCTAGAGATGGATCCATGTCAATCCAGATGATGCTGCCTTGTTGAAAATGAAAATTTTGCATTTTTGCTCCTTTTTCTATTTCATAAATAGAAAATTTTATTTTGCCCACACAACTAAGATCAAGTGTGAGCAAGTGGAGCATTATTCAATTTTTTCTTTACCAACAGCTTGACCCCAATTAACTTCTCCACTTGGGGCTTCTTTTTTATACTTTTCGTAATCAAAATTTTTAAATAATTCATCGATAGCATCTTTCTTCTTTGATAAAAAGATACCGTTATCATTAAATTCTAGTTTCAGTTCATTTTCGTCTGGGTATTTCATCCCTAAATGTTTAAGTATATTATTAGACAAACGAATTCCCTGTGAGTTACCCCACTTTTTAATTGATATATTCTCGCTAATCATATAATAAACACCTCAAATCCATAATACATATTTGCCATGTGATAACTCCTCCAAAAAATTATAAGAATGAATGATTACAAAATAATCATTCATTAGATAGTATATACATGTATATACTAAGTGTCAAATGTATAATCATAGTGTTAAAATTAGTCTAGAAGGAGCATATTATTATGAAAAACAAAAAATTACCAGAAATATCTAAAAAATATAGTTTATCTTTAAGAAATAATCTGAATAATAAATCTTCAGAAATAGTAAAAAAATATAAAAATAATGCTGAAGTTAAAAGTGCTATAAACAAAGAAAGTGATAAACAAGCAAAAATATTTGATAATAATCTAAGGGAAATTGCTAACAGTAGTAATGGATTGGAAGAATATTTATTTATAATTAAAGAAAATAACAGCGAAATAACAGAAGCAGAATTAAAATTATTGTCGTTAAAATATTTAAAATCACATTCCAAATCTAAAATTATAAAAAAAATACTGGATAAAAAAATTAAAAGATTACACATTAAATAGATGGAAGTGACATTATGATTAAAAGAATTATTAATTTTTTTGTAAAATTATTTGTAAATGACTTAACTAAAAAATATTTAAGTGAATTTATTGATGAAGTTGTTGATCAAGCAATTAATACAGTGTTAAATATTGTTAAGCAAAAAGTACATATTAAGAAATAACAAAAAGATGTTACCAAAAAAATTGGTAACATCTTTTTTTAAAATCTAAATATTAATTTCGCACCTAAATAAATAATCATCAGCAAAAAACTAATTACAAATACAATCATTAATAAATTGAATTGTTGATTATTAACATATTTAATCGTCATTACGTTTTGACCAACTTTGGATTTAGCAATAATTGCCCCAATCTCAGTGGTCTTAACGCTTGCGTTCTTTTTACCATTCAAAGTAACTTGGGTATTCGCATATTTAACTGCTGGTACCTGGATATTCTTACTACTGAATGATTTGTTCTTCCAAACAACCGTTAATGAACCATCTTTATTCACATGCTTATCAAAATCATGATTCAAATTAGGGATGATCAATTGATAATGGGCAGTGTAGTAAGGATGGAGCTTATTATAATCATCTGGTTTCAAGTTAGCCTTCACTGGTAAATAATCCGGTGTGGCTTTATTGATATCACTAATCAAGTATTGCCAATTATCACCAAAGAAATCTTGCTTAATCGTATGATGGTTATGCTTTACATACATGTAAGAATGCGCAATTGGCGCCCATGGATATTTGTCAGCAACCATTTGATTAGACTTATCAACTTTGAAATCCATATTATATCCGTTAATTCCCAGATTAATCCCAATTAAGGCAAATAATAAGGAATAACGGAATAACTTAGGATTTTCAAAGGCACGTAAAGTAAAAATATGATCATCATAGGTTAATATTTTCCCGAAGACTAGCAATAACATTACAAATGGAATTACTAAGAAACGTTTAGGAAATTGTAAGTTGGAAGATAAAATTGGAAATAACTTCTGTAGTGTTAACCATGGAAATAAAGTAGTTGAAGCAAACAAGAAGAAAGTTCCAGTAATCGTTAATGTTCTTGTCACAATATCTGAATGCTTAAAGTGACGTACAAAATAGTAAATCACAAATAAGAATACTACCATTTCAACTGGTTTTACCAAACTATACCATGAGTAATGATCAAATCGAAAAGCATAGTCTTCCATGTTAGCCACTGGAAAGACTGGCATTAAGTAATTATTGCCGAATAGTTCAAGCGCACTGCCCCATACATTCGCGGTTAAGGCTAATGTAATGACGGCAGCAATCAATGTATGTAATACCATCTTGAATTTATGATTGGTATGCAATAATGCGACTAAGAACACTGGAATCACCGCAATAAAGCCAATAATTGTACTCATAATATGCGTTTGAATTAATAAAGTCATTGCTAAAGCTAGATAAGGAATTGAAACTTTTTTCTTATTAATAGCTTCCGTTCCAGTTAATACTAATAACGGCACTAACATTGCACCCACACCAGCAAATTGTTGCGTGGTAATCCAACCCATTAGTTGGGAAGAATACATGTATAAAATACCAATCACCATTGCGTAGCCACGTGATACATTATTCTTAATACATAATAGATACATGGTCATACCAGCAATAACTAAGAAAATAATTGCCTGAACGGACTGAAACATGTACCAATTACGACATAAGATTAATAAGGCCCCACTTAGATAAGATATCACTGGACCATAAATGGCATTAACAACTCGACCAGTTTGATCAAAACCAAAGTTAGCTTGGAAATAATTAAACTTGCCAGTTTTCATTTGCATGGCAGTATCGTAAAAACGATTAAAGTGAAAAATCGAATCGGCACCCAGCAAAACTGAATGCGTCAACAATTGTTTACTCATCAAGGCGATTGCCATTAACAAAATGACGATCAATGGGGCTGATTTAGACCCCCACCATCGCTTGAAGAATCTTTTAAAGGAATCCATAAAATAATAACCTCATTTTAAAAAGTTTCTGAATATAATTATATGGTTGGTATCTAGGTTTTTAAACCCAAATTCAATTACATTTTAGTTACAATTTTGCTAATTAATGGATAAGCTAAAACAATTAACCAACTTAAAATACAAATTACCATCATTAAACGCGTCATAAAGTCTTGATAGTATTGAATCGTAACACAATTCTTACCAGCTTTAGCTTTTACAATAACAGCGCCTAGGTTGGTAGTGTGTACTTTTTTCAATTTATTCCCATTCAAAGTGACTTTAGTATCAGCATACTTAACTAATGGCACTTGGGTCCACTTAGCTTTCTTACTATGCCAAATGACTGATAAGCCCCCATTACGCCATACTTTATGTTTAAAATGAGTAACGGCATTCTTACCAATATATTGATGATAATCTAGTAAATATGGATTAAAGGCGTTATATGCTTTAAAGCCCTTAATATCCTTTTTAACTGGCATGTAATCAGGCGATGCCTTGATATAATCATTCACTAAATGTCCTAAATGGGGACTATCGATGTCTTTTTGGACATTGCGACCATGCTTTTTGAAGTAATAATATAGTGAACTATCATGATAATTACTAATATTATGCCCTTTAGCAGTTTGATCATAACGATAAATACGCCCGTTCATGGAATAAAGATCTAAGCCTAAACTACCAATGATAATAATTGCTACTAAGAGTAAACGCCACCATTGTTCACGACGGAAAAATTGATGGTTAGTTTCATGTTCATAAGTCATAATCATCCCTAAAGCCAGTAATATCATAATAAATGGCAAAACTAAGAATCGTTTAGGAAACTGTAAGGTATAAGTTAAACTGGGCATGATTCGTTGAATAATGCCCCATGGAAAATGACTCCATGATACTAGCATGAAACCTATACCTGTAACCGTTAAAGTTTTAGTTGTGAGATTAATTTGTTTCCATCTGTAAATCACAAATCCAATCACAAATAAAAATAAAACAGCTTCAGTGGGTTTAAAAATATTGATGATGGAATACAAGTTAAAGTTAAATCCATAGGTACGCAAATGTGGTACCGGATAAACTGACAGTAACTTATTAGTAGACGAAATAAATAATAAATTATACCAAACATTAATCGTCAAAAATATGGTTATAATTGCTGCATATAAAGTATGGCGAATTAATTTCCACTTATCGGTTGCCGTTACCAAGCCAACAATGAACAATGGAATAATTCCTAGCATTCCGATCATACTACTCATCAAATGGGTTTGAATTAATAATGACATGCTTAACGCTAAACCTAAGACTGAAACATCATGTTTGCGAATTGCATTCGTGCCACTAATCATTAAGAGTGGTAACAACGCTGCCCCAAAGGCCGTAAATTGTTGACTAGTGACCCACTGCACGATTTGTGAAGAATACATATAAATAATGGCAATTAAAATCGCATAACCACGCGTAACATGATTCTTCATATTCAATAGATACATCGTGAGTCCAGCAATGACTAAGACGATTAAATTCAAAATAATTTGAAATTTAAACCAACTGCCACATAATAATAAAATGGCTCCGCCTAAATAAGCGATAATAGGTCCATATAATGCGCTTAAAATCCGGCCAGTCTGCATAAATCCAAAATTAGTTTGAAAATAACTGAATTTGCCCGTTTTTAGCTGCATAGCAGTGTCATAAAAACGATTGAAGTGAAATAGTGAGTCAGCCCCGAAGAAGAGCGTGTGCGTCCATAATTGGCGGCTAACCATTAATAGCGCCATGATTAGGAAGATAATTAGTGGCGCAAATTTAAAAGATAAAAATTTATTAAAAATATTTTTTAATTTTTGCATTTCAATGCTCCTAAATTATGTAAATTTAATCTATCACCATCTTAGTACAATTATTAAAAATATCCATAGCATATGAAAATTTGTGGTGAAAAAGAAATACAATGTTATAATTAAAATATAATGTTAAATTAACATTTACATAATTTGGAGGTTTTATAAATGAGTTTCAAAAAATTAATTACAGTAACAGCTTGTGCTACAATGCTTGGTACTAGTTTTTCAGTTGTAAGTTCATTAAACAGTGGTGAGAATGTAGTTGCACATGCAGCTGTAAATAAAAAGGTAAGTGCAAAACAATTTTATTCCGATATAAACGCTGCAATGGTTGCAGTGGAAAAATCCAATAGTTCTCAATATGGCGTTGGTAATGTCAATGATATGAAAGGCAATGGGATTGCAGTATATACAGATAATAACGTTGACCATTCTTTCCCTAATTTTTTAGGTTCCTTAGGCTATGAGTATTCTAATCCTAATTCTGGAAATTACGATGCTATAAAATATCTTTACAATCATTTTGTTAACCGTTTTGATTCAAATACCAAAAAAGTTTTAGAAAATGACTACAATAAATCTAGTTTAAACGGTAACGATGATGATGATAATGGATATTCTAATTTAGCCGGTGATTTAGCAGATGCCATAAGGGAATGGGGATCACATTATGAAGGAGTTGCTCCAACCAAGAGTCATGTTAAGACTGTTAAAAATAATGTGAACAAAGCTCGTGCCAAATACAATCATATTAAGAAAAACCATTCTAAGAAGAACAGAAAAGCTGTCAAAAAAGCTAAACACAATCTAGAAGTTGCTCAAGCAAAATATAACGCTTTAGTAAAATAAAAATTATACAAAAAATAGGATTTACGTTATTTACTAACGCAAATCCTATTTTTTAGTTATTATCTTTTATCAATTCAAATTTTAATCTTAACGGTAATAAACATTAATTACAGGATTGCTACCTCGAACTAATCCAGCATCGGTATAAGCAAAGTTAGCTGATCCATTATTCCCTGGCACTACTGTTAAACCATTGTCAGCCAATACTTTTTGAATTTGAGCAGTTGTAACAACGCTGCCTTGCATAATATTCATGTCAACTAATTCTTGTTGGGCATTTAAAATACTGTTAGTCCCATTACTATTCATATTAACCGGATTGGCCGCCCCCGTATTATCAAAAATACGTAGGTTTAGTTTCACGCTGTTAATACTTGGGTTCTTAGCAACATAAATCACAGCTTGACCTCCATTGGAAACCCCGCCAGATGATGCTACAGCATTACCATATTGATAGAAACCATATCCTTTTGGTAAGTATTTAGATACAGTACTAGTGTTGGCAGCTGGATATGGATTAGTTGTATTGGTTAAATCATTTACACCCACGGTTTGTTGACTAACCACTTGGGCGGTGGCTTGGTTAACAAACTTCAAAGTGTAACCATTGGTTTGCTTAGGTTGATTGTTAGATACAGTTGGGGTTTTACCATCCGTTATATCATCATTATTATCAACTTTAGTTTGGTCTTTTTTTTGCTTGTCATTTTTCTTTGATTCTTTTTTCACTGGTGCTTTCTTAGCAGGAGCCTTCTTCTTAGTGTTAACATGCTTGCCCTTTACACTACCATGAAAGGCCCAACCATTAATCTTAGGATGTTGTTCATCTACTACATAGTAATAAACCCAACCTTGCGTGTTGGCAACTGCACTTTCAATCTTGAAAGTGTCTTTAGTATATTCTTTTTTGTTAAAATCTAATACTTTTGAATTAATACGGCTGTAATTAGGAGTTGTCCACAAGGAAGAAGTTACATGATAGCCAGTCTTATTCTTAGGCATCTTAGCATATTGTAATGGATTCTTAGCCGTAATCCCAGTGCCCTTATCAATCTTAGTTAAATCATTGGCAAAATCAGTTTTTCCAGCATAGATCCAACCACGATATTTACCACCTAAAGTAACGACTTTGGCATAGTATAAACCATTGTTAGTCTTAGCCATCTCGTAAACGTAGAAAATATCCTTAGGTGAATTCGACTTAGCCAATTTCTTCATAGTGGTCTTAGATGCAACGACTTTGGCGTTGCCTAATTTACCGGGCTTGTTAAACATAGTGACAATTCCAGTTGACTTAACATAAGCATTGTCAGTAGAAACTTTTAAGGGACTGTATTCAGCAGTCACTTTGTTATTGGTTGTTTTTTGAATATGTTTTTGTACTTGTTTAGTTTGGTGATGTGCAGCAGTAGCTTTACCTTTAGCATTCACATTTAGATTGCTTAAGGTGAGTAATGATAAAGCAGCAATTCCAACATATAATGATTTTTTCAAATTTTTATTCATTAGTATGCCTCCTAAATTTTACTAGCACAATTATATCACATAATAAAATTGGTCGTTGATATTAACGTTAATATTAAAATATTAATATTTTATACCAATATATTAATAAAATAAAAAAAGCCATGGAATATCCATGACCTTTACGAATCTAAAATATTATTTATTGCCAAATAAAGTAGTTGTTCCGTTACCATTAACTGAAACATTTTGTTGTTGACCAGTTTGGTTGTTCTTAGCATTATAAATAAGGTTTAGACCTTTAATATTAGCATTGTTGCTCATTTGTTGATTACTTACATCCTTGAATGTAGCATTAGGAATTAATTGATTATTAGTATTGAATAATGCAGGGTTAGCAGCATATGTTTCAGTTAAACCGGCATTGAATGTGTAAGTAATATTACCATCGTTACTAGTTAATTGATACATTGGTTCACCATAGCCCAATAATTGTGACTTGAAATTACTGTAATTAAAAGCACTATTATCAGTACCAGTAAATAATGAGTTAAATGTGTTAGTTGAAATATTAAGTGGTTTCAAACTAGAAATAGTTGAAAGACTTTGGTTAAATGAATCAGGATGAATTAATTGAGAAGCAGTGTAATTAATTTGGTGACTTTGAGTTTGTGGAGTGACCACTACAGTAATGTTTTCACCCTTATTAATAACACTAGCACTGTTTAAATTAGAACCCTTGTCACTAATTGCGCTGTAATTACTATTGATAAAGTCATAACCGCTACCCTTTAGTGAATTATCAATAGCAGCAGCTACGTCACTAACATTATAAGTACCATTAGATTGTAAACTAGCTGGATTAAGGTCCTTAGTCATAACAGTTGAACCAAGATTAGAACTGCTTACATAAGTTACATGAATAGCATTAGCAGCAGTTTGGGCTGTATTTTGAGCATTCTTAACTGAATCTGGCATGTTGTTACTAAAGTCTGACGACTTAATCCAACCATTAATTAATGGATTGTTTTGATCACTAACTTTGTAATAAGTGTCACCACCATATACAGTTACTGCATCATCAACATTGAACTTATCAGCACTAAAGTTAATGCCACTAAAGTTCTTAACACTACTATCAGCACCAAACTTGTAGCCAGCTGGTAAGTTATAAACGTTGTTAGTAGTTACATAACCAACAGTATTACTTGGCTTAGCGGCTTGAGTAGTTGGGTTATCAATCTTTTGAACACCCTTAGTGTAAATGTAACCACGAACCTTCTTATCGAATGAAACTACCTTGTAGTAGTGAACACCCTTTGAAGTTCTAACTTCTTGATAAGCCATGAATAAATCATTTGATGAGTTAGAGTTAGCTTTGGAACTCATATCACTCTTAGAAACCTTTAGTTTGTTATCTTTAACCCCACCTGGTTTAGTGAAAATCGCATTCTTACCAGTTGATTTGTAAACTAATGATTGATCTAATGATTTAGTTACTTTGAAAGTTACTGCTTTAGCAGCTTTCTTAGCATGTTTTTTAGTAACCTTTTTAGCATGTTTCTTAGTTGTTTTAGTAACATGATGACTAGCAGCATTGGCAGTAGTAGCTGAAGCAGTTGAAGCACCAGCAACTGAAGCAAAAGTCAATGCAGCAAGTCCTAGATATAATGACTTTTTAAGATTTACTTGCATTATAAACTTCCTCCTAATAATTTAATATACAAACATGATTGTAACATTAATGTAAACATATTCCACATATTTAAGCTATTTTTATGTATAAAAAAAGAATGGAATAAATCCATTCTTTTTATTAATCTAATTAAAGATTATGATAAAGCAACGCCTAAAGCTTTTAGAGCATCATCACTCTTAGATAAAACTAAGCCAGAATCATTAACAGCTTTTTGTAAATCAGATTTTTGCATATTATTTTGACTTAATGCATAGTTTAAAGCATCTTGCAATTGGTCCTTATTTCCAGTTGCAACATATGCAGTTTTACCATTTGCTGTATCACCAGTAAATTGAGTAAGTGAATTTGCTACATCATTAACTTTATCAATGGCAGCTTTTTGAGCTTTTTCAGCATTTAAAGCACCAGTTAAGTTATTGTAATTACTAATTTTGCTTGTATTGACACTATTATCAGATAATGTCTTTACAGCAGCATTTAATGCATCAGAGTCAGTGTTAGCTTTGTCTGATCCTTCAGCATCTCTTAAAGTAGAAATTTGATTATCTTTCATATAACCAGCAGCTTTAGTTACTAATGATTTAGCATCATTAATAGCATCAACAGTTGCTTGACCTGAATTACCGCCAAAGATATTAGTGTCATTAGAATTTACAGTAGTTGTAGTTGTACCATTAGCTGTAACAACATCATATACAAGGTTTAAACCAGCACCGTTATTTTCAGCTTTAACATCGTTGAATGTTGCATTTGAAATAGCTTTACCATCTTTGTCAAATAATGCTGAGTTAGCAGCGTTAGTTTCAGTAGCCTTAGCATTGAACTTGTAAGTAGTCTTACCATCAATATTTGAAAGTACGTTTAATGCTTTACCAGAATCTAATAATTGACTCTTGAAGTTAGCGTAATTAAATGCTGAGTTAGGAGTTCCAGTAAATAATGAATTGTATAAACTATTATCTAAGTTAACAGCTTTTAATAAATTATTAGCAACTGGAGTAGCTGTTTGTTGGTATCCATTAGTTGCAAGACCTTGAACAGTGTAAGGTACAGTAGTCTTATTGTTGGAGTTATCAGGTGTAACTTCTACAGTAATGTTAGTACCTTGTGCAGTATATCCATCTTTATCGAAAGTTACAGGAGCACCATTAACACTTTCATGAACTTGATTATAATCTGCAGGTTGGTAACCGTGACCCTTTAATTGATTATTAAGTAATTGTAAAACATCAGCATTAGAATATTTGCCATTGCTTTGAACTTTAGGGTTAACTGAAGTTGTAAATAAAGTTGAACCTAAGTTACTTGAACTAACAAATGATGCATTAACAGCACTCTTAGCATCCATTGCTTTTTGAGCAGCAGGAGTAACATTATTACTGAAGTATACTGAATTTACCCAACCATTAACTAATTGGTTGTTCTTGTCAGTTACATAGTAATATGTTTGGTCATTGTTAACTTTAACTGCATCACTTACAGTGAATTGGTCGGATGCAAGATTCATAGCCTTGTAATCATTCTTCAAGCTAGTCTTGAATTGTGAACCATATGGCTTGTTGAAGAAACGGTTAGTGTTTTGTAGGTAACCTGTAGTGTTTAATGGTTTGTCAGCAGCTACAGTAGTGTTAGTCTTAGCAACACCCTTGTTGTATACAAAACCACGAACCTTCTTGTCAAATGAAACTACCTTGTAGTAGTGAACACCCTTTGAAGTAACGCCTTCTTGGTATGCCATGAATAAGTCTTTAGTATCTTTTGAGTTAGCTTTTGAAGCCATGTCAGCCTTTGAAGCTACAACTGATCTCTTACCTACAGCCTTATTGTAAACAGCATTTTTACCAGTTGCTTTGAAAGTAACTGATTGGTCTAAGTTCTTGTTAGTAGTCTTGTAAGTTACTTTCTTAGCAGCAGCATGTTTCTTAGCAGCATTAGCATTTGAAGCATTAGCTGTTACGCTAGCAACTGAAGCAAAACTTAAAGCAGCTAGACCTAAATATAATGATTTCTTTAAACTAGATTGCATTATATATTCCTCCAATATAATTTTATGTAATTCATCAAGCAAAAGAATTATAACATAAAACAATCACCAAACCAAAGGTTTAAAATTATTTATGTAAAATTTTTACCTAATAAACTTCATTACCAATATTATAAATAACTTCATTTCAAATATCAATTTAATAATTACTTTGTAATCTAATTGATAAAGAGATGCAATATTCATATTATCAATAACACATTTAAAGTAAAACATCCCCGCAAATTTGTCAAAAAATACGCACAATTTTGCAAAAACGAGTACAATCTTTTTAAAGATATTTTTCAGAAAGGATAATATTATGGTTTCTTTTTCTTATCGGGCCTTCGTAACCGTTATTAATGAAGGCAGTTTTCACCATGCCGCACAAGTATTAGATGTTACGCCTTCGGCAATTTCTCATTCAGTGGATAAGTTAGAAAAGCAACTGGGCTTTTCCCTCTTAATTCGTAACCGCTCTGGAGTAAAGTTAACTGCTGACGGTAAGTTAGTTTTACCAATTATTCAAGAAATTTTGAATAACGAAAATCGCCTAACCCAAGAAGCAGACAATATTAAAGGCTTAACTGCTGGAACGGTGAAGCTTGGTGCTTTTAGTAGTGCTTGTATTAGTTGGCTGCCAGGCATTGTGCACAAATTTCGGGAACGATATCCGAATATCAAGATTGAAGTTACACAAAGCAGTTTTAATAACATTACGACCCAAGCACACCAAGGAAATATTGATTTAGGTTTCACCTGTCAGCCCATTAATGAAAACTTAGTTAAGGTCTTATTGGTGCAAGATCAGATTTATTGTCTTACGCCGAAGGGCTTTGTCCCCAAAAACGGTCATTCCATTACCATTGAAGATACCCAAAATGAACATTTTATTTTACAGAAGTCTGATTATGATGGGGATACTAAGAAAGTCCTTGATGCATATCAGGTCCAAACAAACTCGATTCAGTTCAGTATTGATGATCAATCCATTATCGCAATGGTGGAAGCTGGCCTTGGAATGGGAATTTTACCTAGGTTGGCTTTTAATAAGCAAAACTCCCACGTTACTGCCTATCCATTTGATGAAGCTTATTATCGTTCCATCTTCTTAGTGATGAATGAAGTGCAGATGAAAACGCCGGCTACGCAAAAGATGATCAGTTGTGTGCGTGAATTCATTAATGAAACTTATCCCGATAAATTATTAAAATAATATACAAAAACACCCTCGCCAATTAAATGACGAGGGTGTTTTGCGTATTGATATTAGTGATTTTAATTTATTTTGCTGCTTGTTTATCTTCGTTACGTGTATCAAAAATGGTTTCAGTATTGGTATCGACATAGCGAGCGGCGACTGGTACTTGGTATTGATTCATCCCGTTAACTCTAAACATCTTCAATGCTCCGATACGATTCATTGCACTTATTAATGCTTCATTATCCAACTTACTACTAACATAATTCAGACGTAGTGTTTTTACCTTTTGATCTTCACTCTTGAATACTAATTCTAATTTTTTCATTTACATTTCCTCCATTTAATTAAGCGTAGTATCTTGTTTGTGCAATTAATTCAGTTTTTTCTAAACTATCAGAAGTCAAAGTTTTTAAAATTGAACCAAATTCGGTAATTTGTGCATCTGATACATCTTCGATGACATTCGCGAATGAACGAGATACCGCTTTGTCATCTTCCTTTGTAACCATGTTATAAACTACCTTTGATTTATCCCAAACTTTATTCATACTTTGTTCCTCATTTCATTTTATTAGTAAGTCGTTGGCGCCAACCCTTACATCTACTAGTAACGAAACTCGATGCCAAAGTGATACCCATTTTTTAATTTTTTATGATCTTTATTTTTTTACGCAGGCTGTTGCGCCATTTATTAAGGGTTTTCGTTGAGATATTAGTCTGGCGCGAAATCTCACGCATATTATCAATGCCCTCGTAGTAACGATAGTAGATTAATTTTCGTTCTGTATCACTACTAATCTTCAGTAACTGGTTTAATAGTTCATTATGGGAGAGTTCACTTTCAAAAGAATAATTGTCAATTAATTGATTTTCCCAACTATCTTGATTATCTGCTGGCATAAATTCAATTTTTTGCGTATTACGACTTGCCTTACGTAATTGGTCTAATAAGTGCCAGTACACGCCTTGATAAAGGTAGGCTAAGCGTTGCTTATCATCATCTGGTCCATGGTATTGATTGTACTTTTGTGCAAAAGCAATGAAGCCTTCTTGCATTAAATCATCATATTGAGCTGTGTTTCTTTGGATATTTAATCGTTTTAATACCCCAAATATTACGACTTTATGATCACCTTGCATTAGGTAATCAAAGCCTGGTCTAAAACTGCTGTAATCGTTCATTTGAACCACTCTTTCGAATTTTATTGGTTCAAAGGCCTTCGAACAAATATAAAGATAACAAGCAATTTTGCTGGTTTCACTACCGCAGATTTTGTCATAATTACCGCAGATTTTGCATTTTGGTCATTTTTTGGCAAATAAGGGGGTATTTTCTTTGTTTTTTGCCACAAAATAGTAAAATTAAGGTGATGAAATATATAAGGAGGTTTTATGAATGCAATGGCATATTAAAACTTTTAAAGAATTAACTCGTGATGAATTGTGGGAAATCTACAATGTCCGCACTAGTACCTTTGTAGTGGAACAAAATCGTCCCTACCAAGAAGTCGACAAGTTGGATAAAAAGTCCTTACATATCTGGGCCGAAGAAGATGGGACTTTATTAGCATATGCGCGCATCTTTTATGGTCATGATCACACCAGTTTTGGCCGTGTATTAACTACTAAAGAAGCACGTGGCAAGGGACTCGGCAAACAATTAGTACAAAAGATTTTAGACGTGATTGATCAACACTTTGATAACAATCCAACGATTGAAATTGATGCCCAAGAAGATAAGGTAGCTTTTTATGAGAAGTTTGGTTTTCATCCCGTTGGCGGTGTTTACACTTTCCATCAAACCCCACACATTAAAATGATTTTGAATCAATAAAAAAATTGCTACCCCATGGTTGGAGTAGCAATTTTATTTTGTAAATATTTATTTAAAACAAAAAGCAAGCAGTTTGCTGCCTGCTTGCTCTTTGTTAATTGATTTGATTGTATTTAGTCGGAACACAAATAAATTATGTGCGGAATACATGCTCTTATAAGCATGTTCGACTAACAATAAACTTATTTATAATGTAATGCAAATTATTACCTTAGATGCTGTTGATATCGTTAAATAATTAAAAAATAACCGCCTTAGCTCTGGTCAGCTAGCGGTTATTTAGATAATCATATAATTGTTAGTAACCACCGTCTTTAACGGCTCTACTGGGAAGTTCTGTTCAAGCAGGACTTCTTTTTATTTATGACTATATTATAGCATGAATCTTTCTGTACACAATCAATTACACATAAATCGGGAAAATAGGAATTGAACCTACGACCTCTTAGTCCCGAACCAAGTGCTCTACCAAGCTGAGCTATTTCCCGTATATTTTATTACAATTTTCACTATAACACATTTTTTGCATAGTAAAAAAATACCTACCAACTATTTCATTATAGTCGATAGGTATTTTTATTTAAAACTTTATTCTAATACGTAGTCACTACGTAAGATTTCTCCACGCCATAATAATAATGCATAGGCATGACCTTCACCATCAAAAGTAAGACCTTCCCATTCACGACCCGAATTAAAGGCGTTGTAATGAACATCTTTACTCTTTAAAGTTCCAGCATTCAATTTATCAACTGGGACTGAAGTTACCATATCATTAGATACCATATAGATACGATCAGTTACTGGATTATAAGTTAAGTTTTGATTCCAACTACCAGCCCAATGAATGACCTGTTTAGCTGGTTTGAAACTAACTTTATCATTATTCAATGAACCAATGTATAAACTATATGCCTTTTTAACACCATTAGGACCACTGTGGACACCAATATAGGCACGACCTTGCTTATCAAATGCTAATGTGTGTAGGCCTAAGTTCTTGCCATTATGCATTAACTTAAAACTGTATTGATGCACTGGTTGCAAGGTATCAGCATCTAATTCAGTAATTTGATTCTTGTCATCATTAGAAAAGTCACCCATCTTGTCATCTTGAGCTAAATATAAGTGATTATTAGCTGGATTGTATGACATAGTTTGACCATGACCAATATTAATTAATGGACTAGCTTCTACTGAATCAGTTACTGCTTCATATTGACCTAATAACTGGTTACCATTTTGTGCTTTGTTGATTTGATCTTGATCACTACTAATTTTTTGTTGCAAAGTAGCAATTTTAGCTTTGGATTGATCAATTTGTTTGTAAACCTTGTCACGTAACAACTTGTATTCATGGAAAGTCTTTTTAACTGCAACTCGAGCACTAATTAATTTACGTACTTTTCTTTGTTCAGCCTTACTTAACTGCTTAAAGTTAATGGACTTAGCTAAATAATCTTTAGGATTGTTAGAAATTTTATGATTTTGCTTCTTCATATCTTGGTTACGATTATTTCTAACACGGTCATTATTTTTATCTTTATCTACATTAAAGTATTTTTTAATTTCTTTAGCATATTTATGTTTATAAGCACGAGAAACCTTACGATAATTTTCAGCCGATTTATTAATTACATCTTTACCATTTTTCACTTCAGTTTGCGCTTTTTGTAGCTGACTGGTACTCTTCTTCATATCTGCACGAGAGTCAGCAGTCGCATTGATATAATCCACAAATTGCTGATTATTTTGACGACCTTGATCGGTATATGGATTAAAGTAGCTAAAGATATTCAATAGTAAGTTTTGGTTACCGTTATCCATCATCCCCATTTTTTCTAGTGCATCTAATTTAAAACGAATAATAGCTCCTTGATTGGCACCAGTTCCCATGGATTCAAGCAAGTAAATGCTATTATTAGCCATCACAATTCCTTGATAGTTCCCATGTTCTTCTGGTGAAACGTTAAAACCAGTTGGTAAATACCACTTAGTAATTAAGCTATTCCCATTTGCTGAATCATTATAAGTATGAAATTCGTTAGTATTTCTTACATGCTTATAATGACCCCAACGTGGTTTGAACTTAGGTAATTTATTACGCATTACCTGCAAATCATTATCATTATAATTTTGCATGGCATTGCCTTGATCAGTTTGTGGAATCGGATTTTTAGGTTCATCCCAATTATGAACAAAAAAATTAGAATCAGCGTGGGCACTCATGATTGGTGTACTAACGCCCACTAAAGATAGTGCCGCCACCGCAGTCAAAGCGATTTTTGTTAACTTCTTCATACATATCCCCCTATGTAAAATGAATATATTATTCCATATTGTTAATTTAAAACTCTTACAATAAAAATAGCAAGTTTTAAGCTAAGAAATTTCTTGCATTTTGTCTTTTATTTTTCTACCATGATATAATCTAGTTGGACGTTAATAACGGATTTAGAAAAGGAAAATTTTATGAAATATAATAAGCGAAATAATCGTCATAAATTTGACGATGTTACTGTCGAAATCGGTAAGCAATTTAAAATGACCATTAAAAGAATGGGGATTAATGGTGAAGGAATCGGTTTTTACCAACACAAATTAGTTTTTGTGACGGATGCTTTTCCTGGCGAAAAAGTTGTCGCTGAAGTCACCGAAGTTTACCCTAATTATTTAAAAGCCAAAGCAGTTAAATGGAATAAAGAATCTCCTGATCGTGTGGAACCACGTGATAGTTATGCTGGCAATGTCGGTGGTTTTGAATTAGAAAATCTATCATATCCTGCTCAACTAAGATTTAAACGCGACTTAATTCACCAAGCCTTAGAAAAATTCCAACCGATTGGTTACAAGGGCTATAAAGTGCATTCAACGATGGGAATGGAAGATCCATATGAATATCGTAATAAAGCTCAATTCCCAGTTCGTGAAAAGGATGGTAAAGTCGTCGCTGGATTATTTAAAGCTGGCACCCATGATGTTGTGGATTTAGAAACCTGTGCCGTTCAATATCCTGAAACGATGATTGTCATGCGTAAAATTGTGGCATTTATCCAAGAACTAGGGATTCCAGTTTTTAATGAAGAAAATAGTTCAGGCATTATTAAAACTATCGTGGTCCGGGCTGCATTAAACACTGACGATGTTCAAGTGGTCTTTGTGACTAACACCCCTAAGTTTGTTAAAAAAGGCTTTATGCTAAAGAAAATTAAGGAAGAACTACCGCAAGTCACTTCGGTTATGCAAAATATCAACCCTGGGGATACTTCATTAATTTGGGGTGATAAAACCATCAATTTAGCTGGTAAAGATTATATTATTGAAAAAATCAAGGGCTTGAACTTTGAATTATCAGCTCGTGCCTTCTTACAGTTAAATTCAATTATGATGCCTCGTTTATATGAAGTGGCAATCTCTGCATTAGGGCTAACTGGCAATGAAAATATTGTCGATGCCTATTCAGGAATTGGGACTATTGGTTTACCATTAGCTAAGCATGCCAAAGAAGTTCGTGGGATGGATACCATTCCAGAGGCGGTTGATGATGCTAATCACAACGCCATTATCAACAAGATCCGTAATGCACACTACGAAGTAGGTAAAGCTGAAGACTTACTCCCTGAATGGTTAGCAGAAGGTTTTAAACCAGATGCAATCATCGTTGATCCACCCCGTACTGGACTTGATGATAAATTAATCAAGGCTATTTTAAAGAGTGCCCCTGATAAGTTTGTTTATGTATCATGTAATCCATCTACCATGGCCGCAGATTTGGTCCCATTAACCAGAAAATACAATATTGATTTTATTCAACCAATCGATATGATGCCACAAACACCTCGCTGTGAAGCAGTCGTTAAATTTACTAAGAAGTAAAATTAGAATTTTAACTAGATTAGTGTTAGTGTAGTTCTATTACTAAAAAAGAAAGTAGGTATATTATGCAAAATCCATTTGGCAACGGAATGATTCCCCTACCTTCTAACGTTATCGTTTTAAAAAAAGGTAACTCCCAAAATGTAAGGATTGGTAAAATTGGTTTTTCAATTTCTGCCTTATTATTCCATTGGTTACCATCAATTCTTCGATCTGACACATATAACTTTTTATGTATCCTAGGGGTTGATGCAATTCTTTGGATGGCAGTTAATATGTTCTTACGCTTAGGATTAGGTGTTGACCCTAGTTCTACTTTTACCTATGCTTACATCATTGGTAGTATTATTTGGGGATTAATTTACAATCGTATGTATATTGTCCATTTACTAAAAAATGGTTATAAACCAGCGGACAAACGTTCAGCTAACTTGTTGAACAAAGCTGGTTATCTTAAAAAATAAATTATAAGCCACACAGATTAAAATTGCTGTGTGGCTTTTTTGTAAGGAGTTTTCATTTTGCGAAATGGTGACTTATTATTTGTTAGGTCAAAAAATAGTAAACTTGAACAGATGATCGCTGATAGTACCAGTCAAAAGCATGATTATACACATGTCGGAATATTGATAGATAAGCATGTTGTTAATGCAACTACTAAGTATGGATGTATCAAAGAATCATTAGATGAATTTATTAGCGAACAAAAAGCTCCCATTGATATTTTTAGAATTATGAATAAGCGAATTGATTTTGATTTAATTCGGCAACGTGCTGAAGCAATGCTGGGATTACCGTATAACCATTCATTTTTACAAGCAAATAAAGGACTGTATTGTTCTGAATTAATTACTGAAATTTTTAAAGATTATCATATTTTTCAGTTAGAACCTTTAAAGTTTGGTACCGGTGAACAAGTTAAGTATTGGGAACAATATTATCAAAAATTGGGATTAACATTACCCAAAGATGAATTAGGAAGTAGTCCTAATTCATTGGTAGACAGTGATAAATTGAAATTTGTAGAAACAATAAAAAAAGCAGGATAATCAAATTGATTACCCTGCTTTATGTTTTAATTAGTCAGCATCAGTAGTGTTAACTGTATTATGTCTTGCGATATCAACTTTAATTTCAGCGCCATCGTTCTTAGGTTCCATATCTTCATCATAACTGAAGTCGGCTTCCTTAAAGTATCTCTTCATTTCGTTGTTGATGGTAGATAATTCACGTGTATCTTCCTTTTGACGGGTGATTAGCAAAGTGTATTCTTTGTTGTCTTCATCAGCATTTTCAAAATCATAAACTACATCAACTGTGTTTAAAATTTCTTGAATTAATTGACGTTCTGTCATTTCCATAATTCTATTACCTCTTTATTGCTAATTATTAATACAATTATAGTGTAGTGCTAATTGTTGCAAATGTAAAATTAAGCGGTTCAAAAAAGAGCTAACTCCCTAATGAAGTTAGCTCCTTTAATGTGTTTATTAACGCAAATGTTCAACAATGGTCTTATTGCTTGAAATATATTTACCATCACCAATATAGAATCTAGTGATACCACCTAATTTTTCAATCCGTTGAACTTTCACGGTTTCACCTTTTTGAACCTTTCTAACTGCATGTTTAGCATTAAAATGCTTACTATTGTAGATATAGGTTCCTTCCGGTTTAATAACCCGAACTTTTTGAATTGGTTTCTTAGTGTCATGACGACGGTAGTAAACATTAGCTACTGACTTGTCATTAGCATTAATCCAACCCAATCCTTTAACTTTATAAACCACTTGGCCAGAAGGTGTGATCTTATAACCTTGAACTCTAAAGATATGGCGATCATAACGTGGTGTCTTATTATATTTCTTAACTCTAGTCTTACGAGTTAAGGCTGCTTTACTATGGCTGTAAATCTTTCTCAAATTATATACATAGTGTGGAAGGTTCTTTCTAATTTCTTCATTGAAGCCCTTCATATAATCTTCTTTATATGCTTTAGATTCATGCTTAAAGCTAGGTAAATGATTATTGGAAGCCGCACGTTTTTCACCGGCTCTAGTAGCCTGATTAGTTTCATCGACATAATCTTTATGCCCAATATTGAAATCTTTTTGATATGCTTTACGGTAAGATGCATCTAATTTACCAAATAGTTTGGCATTAATCTTTCTACCAGATCTACCATTCTTAAAGGCTTCATAACCAATTCTGTAAGCATCATTGCTATTTTTAGCTAATTTCTTACCACGTTTAGCATCATGTAATCCTTTTTGATAGTCTTTAGCAGCTTGATATCCAGCTTTGTATGATGGGTTCTTAGATTCATCCTTATGACCTTTAACCGCTGCATTGAAGCCTCTTTGAGTTTGATCATATGCTTGCTTAAAGGCCTTAATAAATGATTGTGATTTACCAGATAAATCAATCTTGTGGATATTCAATGGAATTCCATTAATAAAGGCCTTTTGCCCAGCTTTTTTACCGGCAGCTGAATCATCTACTTTAGGTGCTGGTGATGCAGGTGCTGGAATATCATTTTGACCTTGCTTAAAGGCATTATCATAAGCAGCTTTATAAGCCATGTCATTGTAATTAGAATCTTGACTAGCAGTTGGATTTTGGCTTCCACCATTTAATCCATTATTGTAGCCATTGTAAGCTCCTTGATAGACATCAATATAAGCTTTTTGATCTGCTGGTGAAATATCACTTGGAACTTGAATAGCTGATGGGTTTAACTTGCCATTAGCTTGATTCTTACCATTCTTAGCATCATTAACAGCATTCTTTATTGCTTCATTAGCGGTATTAAAGCCATTAACTACATTTTGATCAGCACTTGGTGCGCTCTTATCACCTTTGGCAGCAGCTTGAACTCCAGATAAAATATTCTTAGCTAAATTCATCCCAGCTTGATATTCAGCCGAATTATTATCAGATCCACCATTAATTGGTGCTTGGCTAGGATTCATAATTGCATTGTAACCATTTTCAGCATCCACATTGCCTTGTTTATACAATGCACTAGCAGCATTAGATAAATGATTGTCATTGTTATCAGTACCTGGATTAATAAAGCTATTTTCTCCTTGAACTTTAGCTGCTTGATCGGTGTTATATGCCATATTGTATGCCATCTGATAACTATCACTTTTAGCAGTATTATCAGTTGGTTTGAGTCCCTTCTTAACATCTTGATATGCAGCTACCGCAGCTTGATAAGCTTCTTTAGATGGCTCGTCAACAATATTTGCTGGCATTTTATTATTGTCAGGATCACTTTCATTTTGAGCTGCTTCATACCCAGCTTTACTATCTGTTAGGCCCTTAGCATAAGCTGCATATCTAGAAGTTGGTCCTTTATCAGCATCAGCAGCATAAGGATTATTAGCCGATTTATTAATTAAACCAGCTGCATAACCTTGTTGTTCAGCAAAGCCATTATTATATGCCCGATTGTCCATATTATTATCATTATGGCTGGCATCTGATTTAGCTTGATTAATTTTATTTAAATCATTGAAATCATTAGCATTTTGATTAAAGAAGCCATTAGCTCCAGCTTTTCTGTCTTTTTGCATATTATTATATGCATTATTGTAAGCCATTTGATAATCTGGAGTCTTATCTAAATTACTGGTGTATTGACTACCATCGGCACCATCAGCATAACCAGCCTTAGAGCCATCATAAGTGTCTTGGGCATTTTGATTAGCTTGAGTTCTATTAGCACCATCAGCAGCATCTTGACTTGCATTAGCAACGGCTTGACTAGCAGCACGTCCAGCTTGATAAGCTTTTTGTTCAGGTGAATTATTAGCATAATTACTACTGTGATTAGTAGGATTATTTAATCCATCTTCATAAGCTCTTTGATTATTGTACCCCTGGTTAAAGGATTTAGTGTCTTGATTTGTCACTCCACTATTGCTTTTAGCACTAGGAACATTAGGATTATCAGTATTAGCATCTGAACCATATTGTCTAGCACCTTGGCTCATCTCATTAGATGCTTCACCATAAGCTTTAGCATAAGCTGATTGATATTTCAAAATATCCTTAGGGTTATTATATGACATATTATTTGAAGGATTTAATGCATCCCCATTTTGGGCATCAGCAAATCCTTGTTGTGCTCCTTTATATGAAGCATCATTATCTTGCTTATCACCATTGGCCGCAGCATTATATGATGAAGTCTTTGCTCCATCATTTTTACCGTCATTATAAGCATCAATTTGACCTTGATTATTATAACTTGGAGTTTGCCCATTAGGATTACTGAATCCATTATCATAAGCCTTTTGGTTATTATAACCTTGATTATACAAGCTATCATTACCAGTTGGTTCAAGCTTATGGTTATTAAATTTATCATTTAAATATTGTTCAGCACCACTGGTTGCAGCATTTTCAGCTCTAGCTTTAGCGTTTTGATAAGCTCTGGATGCTGAATTGATATCTGCAGGTTGTTGTTTACCAGTATTAGCACCAGACTGAGCACCCCAATAAGCATCTTTTTCAGCTTGAGGAGCATTAGCTACAGGTTGGTGATCATTTTGAGCATCTGTATATCCGGCATTAGCATTAGTAGCAGCATTCTCTCCAGTGATAGATGCATTAGAATGATTATTTAATTGACCATTGTATGCATCTTTGGCATCTTTAACTCCTTGTGCATGGTTTCTAATATATTCATCATTACTACTCAAATTATCTTCATTAGCTGTATCATCGTTAGCTTTACCAGTTACATAATCATTGGCACCCTTTTGTTGTGCACCTTGTTCATAAGCGTTGTTATAAATAACATCAGATGATTTAGCATCTTTTTGATTATTATAACCGGCTTTAGCAGCTTGATAGGCCTTTTGATAAATTGCATCATTGACTCCATTAGGTGTCTTTGCATTTGCATCAGCATTATTATCAACTGCATCAGTAATTCCATTCTTAGTACCCATACTTTGTGCACGAGCAGCTTCATATAATGATTTATTATTAGCTGGTTGATTATCAGTTGGAGTATCTTTAGCACCATCAATCAAGCCATTCATTGTCTCTTGATATCCTGCCATATCTGAATGAGCATTAGGATCCTTGTTACCTTGATTATAATCAGTAACGGCTTGATTATAACCTTGTTTGATTGCTTTAGCTTGATCAAAACCAGCTTTTTCATTTATATCATCTGCAGGTTCACTACCACCATTCAATGCACTTTGGAAACCAGCTTGGGTATGATCATATGCATCAACAGCTACTCCAGACAAAGCATCAGTACCATTATTCTTGTTTTGACCATTTAAGAAGTTATTTTGGCCAGCTTTAGCATCTGCTTCAGCCTTATTCAAAGTATCATTGTATGCTTTCAAATAGGCTGGTGATTGGCCATTAACTGGTTTGATGTTGTCATTATTACCATCGGCATTTTTAACGGCTTGAATAGCAGCGGCAGCACCATTATAAGCATCTTGTTCTGCTCCATGATTTAATGTTTGAGCATTACCGTCATTTTGTTTTGGAGCATAAGTGTTAAGCGCTTGGGTAATCCCATTATTATAATTATTTTGGTCATTCTTACCGTCTTTTTGGCCAATTTTGTATTCTGGAGAATTAGTATCAGCATCTGGTGTTGTTTTATCGGTAATCCCATCGTTATAACCAGTTTGCGCATTATGAACACCAGTTTGATAGTCGTTGTTATTATCTTTGGTTGTATCTTTGCCACTTAGGTAATCATTAGCACCACGTACTTGATTTCCGGCAGCTTGACCAGCATTAAATGAATCTTTATTTAAATTATCATTACCATTTTCTTTAATGTCTGGATTATTGGTAACTCCAGCATTATAACCATCAATTACATTTTGATATGCTTTTTCAAATTCACCCTTATCTTGAGCAATTGAGTTATCAGCATCTTGACTACCATCATCACTTGGATTAGTTGGACGAGGACTTTGATTAATAATATCTAAAGCTTTTTGACGTCCTAATTCTTGTGAATTAGCAACCACATAAATTGGATTATGATTATGAATATCAGTTTGATTTATATCAGCTGCTTTTAAGGCATCAATCGTATTTTTGTAAGAATCAGCATCAATCCCTGATTGGTTAGTTTGATCTGATACATCAGATTTATTAGTTGCTGCATCATATGCTTTGATAGCTGCATTATAAGATTTTTCTGCTTTCAAACCAGCGTTAAAGCCTTTAAGTTCATTAGCATTCATTGTGCTAGAACTTGTTGTTGGATCATTCAAGGCTTCATTGTAACCAGTTTGTGCCTCAGCATATGCAGCATCATAAACAGATTGGTTAGCAGGTGTTAAATTGGTAGGTTTATTATTACCATTGATAAAGTCATCAGCACCATTATAATGTTGGGCTTCTTTGACAGCTTGATTATATGCCAAGTTATATTCTGAATCCCCCTTAGGTGGTAATACCAAAGCAGAATTACCTTTAGCGTTCTTCATCGCATTAATTGCATCAGCAACCCCTGAATATGTGCCCTTTGTATTATTGTTATAATTATTTGGATCAGCACTAGGATTAGATTCCTGTTCAGCTTTATCATAATCATTTTTGGCATTAGAACCTATATTATGACCTTCTTGATATTCTGGGGACTTAGTATCAGCACCATTCGTTTTAGTATCAGTAATGCCATCATTGTAACCTGTTTGCGCATTTTTTACACCAGTTTGATAGTCAACATTTTGGTTTCTTGTATCTTTACTATTTAAGTAATCATAAGCCCCAATGGCTTGCTTACCTGCTGCTAAGCCTTCACTATATGCATATTGATTTAATCCAGAGTTAGGATTAGATGAAGCATCAGGATTTTCATAACCAGCTTTATAGCCATCAATCACATTTTTATAAGTTTTTTCAAATGCTGCTTTATCTTGAGCACTTGAACTATCAGCATATTGACTACCGTCATCACTTGGGTTATTAGGAAGTGGAGTGGTATTTAAAACGCTTAAAGCTTTTTGAAGTCCTAATTCTTGTGAACTAGTTACAACATATGTTGGTTTATTATTAGTAGTATCGACTGTATTTGTATCGGCTGCTTTTAGCGCATCAATTGTATCCTTATAAGCATCGGGCTTAGCAACTTGATTATTCACATCACTTACTGATGATTTATCACTTGCATTTTCATATGCTTTAATAGCAGCATCATATGAACTTTCATCATTTTTACCAGCATCAAAACCAGTAGTTTCATTTTTATTTTCAGAATAATTTTGGGTTGGTTGTCCATCTAATGCTTCATTATATCCACCCTTAGCATCAGCATATGCTTTATCATATACAGACTGATTAGCAGGTGTTAAGCTCGTTTGTTTAGCTTTGCCTTGAACAAAGTCGTTAGCACCATCATGTGCTTGTGCATCTTGCACTGCTTGATTGTATGCTAAGTTGTATGCAGCATTACCATTAGGAGTAGCAATCTTTTGCTGATTGCCTTCAGCATTTTTCACCGCATTAATCGCATCAGTTACCCCAGAATAGGTACCTTGCTTATTGCCATTATACTTACTACTATCTGATTCTTGTTCAGCATCATTATAGTCGCCCTTAGCCTTTTGACCTTGTGTCTGAGCATTTCTATATTCAGCAGAATTAGTATTAACATTATGACCTGTAGTTTGTTGACCAGTCATCCCATTAACATAGCCAGCCTTAGCATTGTTATAACCTTGATCATAGTTATCTTTATTCACTGGATGAGCATTTGCTTGTTGACCAGCTAAGTAATCTTTAGCTCCACGTGCTGTTTGACCGATTGCATTTCCTTGATTATAGCCACTAGTATAAGCATCATTACTAGATTGATTATTTTGAAGTTTATTAGCTAAGCCATCATTATAACCATCTTTCACAGAATTATAACCATCTACATATGAGGTCGCACTGGATGAGTTTTGAGCATCGCTATTAGATGTATCAATTCCATTAATTGCGGCACCATTATTATTTTGATTAGAATTTTGAGCAGCTTTAGTAGCAGCCATTTGTCCTTGTTTTTGTGCTTTGGCAGCATTATAGATTGTTAAATCAATACCGCTTAAGCCGATGCTTTGATCTGAATGATTATCAGCAGCCTGCATCCCTTTAATTGCATCTTGATAACCTGCTATCGATTCATTATTTTGTTGTACATTAGGGTAATCTTTAAATGCTGTTTGAAAACCACTTTGATATTGATTGGATTTATCAAATGCTGCTTTTTCATCAGGTGTCATTTGACTTGTTGATAAACTATTATCAGATAAACCTTCTTGAAAACCTTTTTGTGCATCCTTATATGCATGATTATAAATATCAGCATTAGCGGTGGTCATATTAGTAGTATCAGGTTCTTTTCCATTAATAACCGTATTAATACCATTATTATTATTGGATTTAGCTGATGACAATGCCGCATTATAAGCAGCTTGATATTTCAAATTACTATCACTATTTTCTGGTAAATTATTAATATCATCTGCATTGCCATCATGGTTATTCATTGCATTGTTAACTGATTTAATTGCATTGCTTACTCCTTCAACAGTACTTTGAGTCGAAGCTGTATTAGGATTATTTTCAGCATTTACATAATTATTGTATTCTTTAACACCAGCATTATTACCAATATCATATCCAGTTGTACTTTGGGATGAATTTCTATTATTTTGGTTTGTAGTATTAGTAGTTAAGCCATCTAAATATCCAGTCTTGGCACTTTGATAGCCTTTATCATAATAACTACCACTAGGATGAGCAGTAGTATCTTCTGAAATACCATTTATATAATCATTAGCACCACTATTTTCACCATTAATTAAAGCATCTTGTTGGGCTTGTTGATATCCTTTAGCAAAAGCATCACCGGTACCATTATCATAAGCATCTGTATAACCATTTGCTTTTTTATATGCATCAGGATTGGTAACTTGACTGTTAGGATCATAAGCCTTATATCCTTTGATAGTACTGTCATAATTATCGGTGTATTTATTAGTATCCTTATTATATTTATCAATATTCTTTTGTAGATTATTGGGATTATCAACATCATTCAAAGCAGCATTAATTGCATTAGTAATATCACTATTATTATTGGTAGAAAGTTGAACTGGATTATTGGATGCTACCATATGACTTTGGTTATCTGGTATATAGTTTTGAGCATTAATGGTTTGTGTATCATAGTTATCACCATTTACAACAATATTAAGTCCTTGGATACCATATTTAACATTAGCTCCAATAATATCTGGTTTAGTATTAACATTTTTAATAGTTTCGGTAAATTTGATGAATCCATTAGCATCAGCATCACTAGGATTTAGTCTGTTATCATATCCTGAATAATCATCATAACCTTTTTGGTTAGTATTATTAGTATTATTAGTATTATTCTGATTAGATGTATATCCATGGAAATAAATTCCATCGTCTGATTTTAGAACATCTTTTTCAGTAACCTTTAATAATCCTGTCATTGTAGCGGTATGGTTAGTAGCATCATAACTTCCAGATACTGGACCTACGACATAAACACCAGGGGCTTGATATATACCTAGGGTATTGGATTGGTCAGAATTAATTGAGTAATTTGAAGGGTTACGATTACCGCTTGCATCAATATAATTAACAGTATTATCGCTATTAAGTTGATATTTATAGTATAAATTGTTATTTACAGATGATGTTTCAGAATTTAGAGTGCTTCCTGAATAAAGATACTTAATATTATTATTCTTCTTTAAAACAACTCCATCATTTCCTGGATTAATAACATTAACATTCCCATTAATCAAATAAAATGAATTACTACCATTACCACTATTAGATGCATCGGAAGCATCAATAAGCATTTGTCCATTAGCAATATTAATTGTGCTACCAGAAGCGTCTAGAAGCCCACTATTACC
Organism: Apilactobacillus micheneri; assembly: GCF_006493595.1. Classification (NCBI taxonomy): domain Bacteria; kingdom Bacillati; phylum Bacillota; class Bacilli; order Lactobacillales; family Lactobacillaceae; genus Apilactobacillus; species Apilactobacillus micheneri. The sequence continues at coordinate 55,830 of NZ_QUBI01000005.1, forward strand.
ATCACTACCACTATTCATATTTTTAACTCTTAGATTAAGTGAACCATTATTAGTTATATCTAATGTACTATTACCAAAAGAAAGAAGCTCACTAGAATCATAGGAAGATCCATTATCTGAAACATTTAATTGTCCACCATCAATACTAACAGTAGAATTATTAGCAGAAATTGCATTCGCATATTGGCTTGATCCGCTTACTGTATCTAAAACAATATTCAATTGTGAACTATTGGCAATGCTTAATTTAGCATTTGATGAAAGACCAATTGAAGCATTATTACTATTACCATCTCCACCACTATTTCTAGCCAATAAATTCATATGGGCTTTGTTTCCGAGTGTTAAATTACCTTCCAATTCAATATTAGGGCCACCTGTTCCAGCAGAAGTAGCACTGAAGAAATTAGCATTTGGAGCAAGGGTTAAATTATTAACATAAAGCCCTTGTTGATTGTCACCATCAGTACCTACCTCACCATTAGAAAATGGGGATACATATTCATTAAAACTATTTGCTCCAATATTAGTTGGAAAATCCTGAAAATCATTAACATTACCGCTAATATATACATCATTATTAGTAGATTGAAGCATTTGTGGTCCAACATAATTTATATTGTCAAAATTAATAACACCCTTAGAAGATGATATGGGCCCCCAATAGTTTTGACCATATAAAGTTTTAAAATTTTTCACACTTACTGATGAACTACTTGATGAATTATTAAAACTATAAGAAAATCCTCTAAAATCTGCTAAATGATTTTGACCATTCAACGTAATATTAGTATTAAGAACTGGTGAAGTTCCAGTCTCACCTGAATTACCAGTAGATACATCTGCCAAATTAATATCATTAACTAATCTAATATCACTAACTAGTTTCCCTGAACTAGATGCTGGAGAATTAATTGCACTAGTTGTATATCCAGTAGAATTATTATAACCAGTTATAATTTGGTTAAATTGTTTAGCATTATTGGCATAAGCAATCCCCTTTTGAGAATCTTGAACAACATTATTATATGAATCATCATAGTATTGGTTGTTATTGTTAATATTATTTTTCAATCCAATGTAATTTCCATTAGAATCATATTGATTCAATATAGCTTGTTTAGCACCCTCATATGATTGATAATAAGGATCATTGTTATATTTTCCATGGTCATTATTAATAAAACTATCATAAAAATCTTTAGTTGAAGTTAAATTAGTGGTTGCATTATAAGTACCATGATCATAATTTGTACCTTGCCATTTACCTGACTTAGCGTCTTTAGTTGCCTGATTAGCAAAGAAATAATTACTTCCATATTTATAAACATCTTGCAAAATTGGATTATAATATTGATCAAGCTTTTCATTAGATATATTAGCATCTATAACAACTTGACCATTATCATTCAAATTAATACTAGAATTTTTATAACTGTCTAACTTACTAATATTATCGTTATTGTACTTTCTAGTATCATTCCATGCATGACTTGAGTCATCAGTGTTACCACTATAATTACTATATCCGTCATAACTTGTACCTTGATTTTCAGTGTCTGTATTATATTGCTTTTGAGCATCACCATAACCTGACTTAGCAGCATTATAGTATTGATTGCTATTAGCATCAGCTGCTTGAGAATTGGTTCTATTGTTTACCCCATCTGAAATGGACTGCTGATATTTATTATATAAATTATATCCATCTTTATAGGAAGAATTATCATTTTTAGAATCAATGTTCCCATTTAATCCAGAATCAAAACCTTTTTGCTCACTATCACTAATTTGAGGTTGGGTTACCATTCTGCTATTAACAGACTGAAATTCACTAGTGTGGCCAGCTTGTTGATTATGCTGGTTATTATTTTGCGATAATTGATTTAATTGATAATGCTTTTGAACTTGTGGTTGTTGATTATCATTAGCATGTACATCATTTTTAGGTTTTTGAATATTATTTTGTTCACCATTAACTGGCGTATTATTTTCTTTTTGTTTGTTAGAATCAGATTGTGATAACTTTTGAAAATTATCTTGTGATTGATTTTGATGAACTGAACTAGAAGTATTTTCATTACTCCCATGTTCTTCTTGAGTTGTATTAATCTTATTATTAGCAATATCGGTTGTATCTGCATGTGCATAGGTTGAATCATCATAAATGGCTACTCCGGCAGCACCTAACATTGCAAAAATGGACAATGAAATTGTTACCCATTGCTTTTTTACTTTATGCAAAACTTTTTTATCATTAATTTTATTAAATTTATCCTTATTATATTGCATAATTAGCATCTCCTATTGAACAAATACTTATGTAAAAATATTAATTATTCATTACAATTTAACGATAACACTATTCTAAATAATTAATTAGTAATTTGCACAATACTATAAAAAACAAAAAAGAGATAGATAATGTCTTAAAAACATTATCTATCTCTTTTAATTTTAGCTAATTAAGATTAGCGTACATGTTCAACAATTGTCTTGTTACTTGAAATGTATTGACCGTTACCAATGTAGAATCTAGTAATGCCACCTACTGTTTCAATGCTCTTAACATTAACTGTTGAACCTTTCTTCATTTTCTTAACAGCCGTCTTCTTATTAAAGGACTTACTGTTGTAAATGTAAGTTCCTTGAGGTTTAATTACACGAACCTTTTGGATAGGCTTCTTAGTATCATGACGACGGTAGTAAACATTGTCTACTGACTTGTCACTAGCACTAATCCAACCTAATCCTTTAACTCTGTAAACCACATGACCAGAAGAAGTAATCTTGTAGCCTAATACTCTAAATACATGACGATCATAACGTGGTGTCTTAGAGTACTTCTTAACTCTTGTACTACGAGTTAATGCAGGAGCATCGTGACTGTAAACCTTCTTCAAGTTATATACGTAGCTTGGAAGATTTCTCTTAACATAATCGTTGAAGGCCTTCATATAAGCAGCTTGATAAGCTGGTGATTCACGTTTCAAACTACGTGGAATTCTATTATTACCAACAGCATTCTTTCTACCAGCTTTTGCAGCCTTACCAGCAACAGCTACATATTCTTTATGAGCTGCTTGGTAATTCTTTTCATAAGCCTTGCGATATGCTGGAGCTAATTTATCAAGAGTAGCCTTATTAGCTTTCTTACCAGAAATACCTTCTTTGTAAGCTTCATAACCTACCTTGTAAGCATCACTACTGTTCTTAGCTGGTTTCTTACCACGAGTAGCGTCCTTAACACCTTGTTTATAGGCTTGAGCAGATTGATATCCAGCCTTGAATGATGGATTATCAGAATTGTTATTCTTACCACCATTTATTCCAGCATCAAATCCAGCTTGTGAATCATTATAACCCTTAGTAAATGCATCCTTATATGCTTGTGATTTACCAGCAAAGTTAACATGATTAATATTTAATGGAGTTCCACCAGCAAATGCCTTTTGACCAGCTTTAATACCAGCTGCTTGATCATCTTTGTCATTATTTGGCTTATTGTTATTATTTGGAGCTGGAGTTGGTGTAGGTGCTGGAATATCATTTTGACCTTGTTTAAAGGCATTATCATAAGCAGCACTGTAAGTAGTGTCATTACCATACTTAGCATCTTTATCAGAACTTGGTTTTTGACTACCACCATTTAGTCCATTGTTGTATCCATTATAAGCACCTGTGTATGCATCCTTGTATGCTTGAGAAGCAGATGAAGGAATACCACTTGGAATAACAATCTTGCTTTGATCTAATTTACCATTAGTTTGATTCTTACCACTTTGAGCATCAGCCAAACCATTTTTGATGGCTTGTTGAGCAGCATTAAATCCAGCATTAACTTGATCTTGATTTTGATTACCAGAAGCAGTAGGAGCTTGTTTAGCACCTGCAATAGCTGCATTAGCTCCGGCACTAATAGATTTAGCTTGTTTATAGCCATCAGTGTATTCTTTTGAAGAACCTTCAGGAGCGTTTGCATTATTAGCATTGCTTGGTTTCATTGCATCAGCATAACCTTGGCTAGCATTACCTTTAGCATTATCATATAGTGCTTTAGCTGAAGGAGTTGTAATATCACTAGGATATTGTCCGCTAGGAATATTAGTGTTTCCACCATCTTTACCTAATGCATCATTTTCACCTTCGCTCATAGCAGCTCTGTTTTGGTTATATGCCATATTATAAGCATTTTTATAGTTAGCATCTTTACCACTATTATCAGATGGCTTGTTAGCTTTAGCATCAGCAAATGCTTGAGCGGCTGCTTTGTATGCTTCTTGTGAAGTAGGATCACTTATGGTCTGTCCATCAGAACCTGTGATTGGATTATCACTAACACTTGGGTTGGACTTACTTTGAGCAGCTTTATAACCTGCACTTGCAGTTGAAGCATTATTAAATCCATTCTTGTAAGCGTTAAAGTTAGAATCAGCATTACCCTTATCAGGATCATTATTATAAGGATTATTGTTGTCATTATATGTTGCTGGATTTGTAGCTAAACCAGCAGCATAACCTTGTTGTTCAGCAAAAGCATTATTGTGTGCTTTATCACCAATACTATTATTATTATCACTGCTATGCTTACCATTAATATCAGATGGATTGTTTAATGAATTACCCTTAGTTGGATCAAAGAAATCATTAGTTCCATCTTGTCTAGATTTTTGCATATCACCATAAGCTTTATTATAAGCTTGTTGATAGTCAGATGACTTACCAACATTACTATTAGCTGGGCTACCACTTGATCCATCTACATAACCGGCCTTAGCACCATCATATGCATCCTGAGATTTCTTAGCATTTTCAGATGCTTGTTGACTACTACTGTCATCTTTAGGTCTGTTGTCTGTCTTTGTTGGATCAGAATTATTGGCATCGGTAGCAGCACCATTCATTGGTGAGTTGTTACCAGAGTTTGTTGGTAATGATTTAGCAGCATTTTGTCCAGCTAAATAAGCCTTCTTTTGTCCGTCATTACTTTGGTAATTTGCTGGCATTGAAGCACTTGGATTATTAAATCCATCATCATATGCTTTTTGATTATCATAACCTTGGTTAAATGATTGAGCATCTTGGTTACCAGCAGATGAATCAGTAGGCTTAGCATCTGTAGAAATACCATTATTCTTATCAGATGAATATTGTTGTGCACCCTTATTCATTTGGTCATTAGCTTCAGAATAAGCCTTAGCATATGCCCCTTGATACTTAGTAGCATCATCGCCAGTTAATGTATTACCATCTTTATCTTTCATACCATTAGATGGATTAAATTGAGAGCCAGATTTAGCATCATTAAATCCTTGAAGAGCACCATTATTTTCATAATTTCCATCTATTGTGGAATTACTCTTACCATCTTTAACTTTATTAAAGTCAGAATTTGATGCTGCTGCAGATTTACCATCTTGGTAAGACTTAGATGTTGTATCTACTCCATCGGTTTTACCGTTAAATCCAGCATCATATGCTTTTTGGTTATTATAACCTTGATTATATAATGAATCATTACCACTTGGTGTTAAATCAGTTTTACCTTGTGACTTATCATTAATATAGTCTTGAGCACCCTTAGCAGTATCTTGTTGTGATTGTGATTGTCCAGATTTATAAGCAGCAGAATTTTTATCAACGTTTTGATCTCCTCCAGGTTGATCAGGACTGTTTTCTCCAGCTTTAGCACCCCAGTACGAATTTATCTCTACTTGAGAATTTCCATTTGCCTTAGTTGGAGCCTTCCCATTCTTAGCATCAGTATATCCATTCTTGGCTTCTGCACCTTGATCAAATTCAGCATTACCATTTGGTGCTATTTTACCATCTGCACCTGGTGTTGCATTAAACCCACTTTGTGTGCTTAAATATCCAGCACTATATGCATCTGAAGGCTTACCTGAACCATCTTGTTTAACACTACTATCACCATTACCACTTAGAAAATCATTTGAACCTAATTGCTTATCAAATGAGTTTTGAGCAATAGCATCTAAACCACTAGGCTTGGTCTTATCAGGATTCTTATCTTCAGAATATTTATTAGCTTCATATGCACCATAATAAGCAGATTGATATGCTGAAGCATCAAAAGGATTTGACTTTGTATCTGGTAATTTCACATCAGATGGTGAATTAATATTATCAGAACTACCATTCTTATATAAATCATCTTTTGCTTGTTGAGCAGCATTATAACCAGCAAGTTTGTCTGGATTATCTTCACTTGGTTTTACATCAGATTGAGCTCCATCAACAACAGATTTTCCATAATTAAACCCTGCTTGTTGGTTTGCAGGAACACTACCATTAGAAGGGTTAGTAATAGCTAACTTATATCCTTCATTAAAGTTGTTAAACCCTGCTTGATAATTTTGATTCTTAGTTCCATCAACTTTTGTTTGACCATTAGACATAATATAAGCGTTGCCTGAATTAACAGGTGAACCACTTTGAGCTGATTTCTTACCATCAGTTACACCATGACTATAATCGTTTTTTGCTTGATTAAAACCAGTAGCAAATTGGTTATCATAACCCTTACCCTTGTAATTATTTTTATAAGAAGAATCATCAGTATAATCTAAATTAGCAGGATCTTTTGTTCCGTTAATATCATTATTAAATGCTTCATAACCTGCCTTACCTGCATTATATCCATTACGATAGTCCGGATTATTAGATAAAGTAGTTTCATCTGGAGATACAGTATTACCTGAAGATTCGATATTAGCAGCATCAGTAGCACCATTTGTAATATCATTAGTATTACCATCTCTTAGAGTAACAAGAGATTTTTCACTATTAACGCCACTACTACCTTGTCCATTATAATTTATTGAATTATATTTATATTGATTATAATCAGGCTGATTCTGTTTAGTTAATTGAACACCATTAATACCATATTTAAGTAGTACAGTTACGTCAGTAGGAGCATTATCACTTTTATACTCAAAACTAAAAGGAACTATGCTATCATTAGAAAATTGTTTTTCATCATTAAATAAAGTTTTATCATTATAATTATCAACTTGATTACTATATGATTGGGGAGAATTAATATCTGTAAGATTACTATCAGAATATTTAATGTAAAAATGATTGTCTCCACTTAATGTACCACCTGAAACTTGTGCGTTTCCAGAAATAGTTACTTTTCCAGTTTGACTATTATAATGAACATTAACTGGTCCAACAAAATATGCTCCAGGAACTTGGTTTACAATTAAATCATTTCCGCTAAATTGGCTTGATGAACTGCTACCTTTTTGATCTACAGTAGTTAAATTATTACCAGAACTACCGTTTAATTTATAAGAATAATATAATTTATTGTTAACTTGAACAGTATTAGCATTCAATGATGAACTAGCACCATTTAATATATTACCTTTTGTAGAATTGGTTTTCAATACAACTCCAATTTTACCAGGGTTATTTACATTAACTGCACCATTTATAAGTGAAATATTATTATCTGTATTAGAAGAATCGGAAGTGTCAACAATTAAGTTTCCGCCATCACTAACATTAATAGTACTTCCACTGTTGTAAAGTAGTCCATTAGAACCGTTACCTGAACTATTATTATTGGATTTTATCTGAAGTAGCCCATTATTAGTAATATTTACCTTGGCACCAGAAGTAAGATATAAAGGATTATTACCACCATAAGTAGATCCATTTGCTTCAATATTAATATTACCGCCATCAATGTTTATTTGACCGCCATTATCATAAATTGCAGAAGCATATCCTTGACTATATCCACCATTATTATCGCTAGAAAGTTGAGCTGGAATGATATTCAAATTAGCATTATTAGAAAGATTTAGTTTAGAACCTGATCCTCCAGTAAAGTAAATACCATAATTAGAATTACCATTAGATGAACTACTTGTTCCATCACCTGCACTATATCCTCTTGGAACTAATGTAACATTAGAATTTTCACCAATAGTTAAATTACCCTTTAACTGAATTAGGTTACCTCCACGATAAGAATCATCGTCACCAAAATAATTTGATCCAGGTAAAACGGTTAGATTAGTGATATTTAAATTCTGTTGAGCACCCATATCACCACTTATATTATAATTAAATGGTGAATTATAAACATTTCCTGAACCACCAGCACTATTCATATTTTGATGAACATTAACATTACCACCAATATAAACATTATCATTAGGTGCATCTAACATTTGAGGGCCAACATAATTAAAATTCTTAAAGGTAAGATTACCACCGTTTGTTCCCTTAAATGGTCCATAATAATTAGTTCCATATAGTGTTTTAAAATTGCTAATATTGAAGTTATTTGAAGTATTATTTACATCGCTAGGATTATTAAATAATATACCATATTGAGTGCCTTTAAAATCAGCAATATGATTTTGTCCATCTAAATTAAAGCTATCACTTGTCACCGAATTATTTGTTTCAGAAGTACTAGTTCCAATATCGTTATAATTTAAATCATTCGAAAGTCTTAAAGTATTTAGCTTACCAATAGCTGAACTAGTGGTCATTACATATTGTAATTCAGCAGAATTATTTACATAACCTATTCCATTTTTTACATCTTGGGAAACATTATCATATCCAGAGCTAAAGTATGAATTATTGCTAGTATTATTACTTAGAGCATTATTGTATTGACTTATGCTATTAGAACTATTTATACCACTTGTATCGTTTCCACTACTATCCTTAAATTGATCTTTGATGGCTTGCTTAGCACCTTCATATGATTGATAATATGAGTCTAGATTATTGCTCTTATATCCCTCATTATTATCATAAAAGTCTGTTGTTGAAGATGTTTTCTTATCTTTAATATATGTTTTATCATAATTAGTACCTTGCCATTTACCTGTTTTAGCATCTATAGCACCTTGATAAGACAAAAATGCGTTTGCACCATATCTAAATGAATCTGAATAAACACCATTGTATTGAATACCATTCACAGATTTAGAGTTAGTAATATCACTATCTTCTGAACTTGGAACTTTTAAGTTACCAGATTCAGGTAATTGAACACTAGAATTATTTTGATTGTTAAATTTTTTATCTAAATAATTTTCATAAGTAGACTCACTGGTAGAAGCACTGGAAGGATTGTCTGCTCCACCTTTTCCAGTATTAGGATTATATGAATCATCATTATTGGTAGGAACACCATTTTTATCATTATAATTGTTACTTGATGCTGAGCCAGAATCTACTGCTCCTGCAGTACCAGAAGCATTATCTTTATTTATTGTGTTACCAGTAGATGGATTTTCACCTGATGAGTGGGAACCATCATTACTTGAACTAGCTGAATTGTTATATGAAGTATAATCTTTTGTACTAGTTCCTGCATCGCTAGTATCATCTTTATACAATTGACTTGCTTTTTGTGCACCATCATACGATGATTTATAATATTTTTCATTATCACTCGTTTGAGATTTAGAATTATCACCCTTATGATTAATAAAATCACTAGCACCATCTCTTATGGCATCTTGATACTGTGTAGCTAAAGATTGACCAGCCTTATAGTCGCCATTATCTGAATCTTCTTGACCAGCCTTATTGTTATTTAATGTATCATTAAATCCTTTTGAATTATTGTTGTATTGTTGACTTTGATTATCCTCACTAGTAGCTTGTTTACCACTTTGATAATCAGAATTAACATTCTTAGCAGCATCATTTGTAGTTGAAGGGGTTGAATTAGATTCTCCTTTGCCACTATCGCCACCTGATTTCGATTGATCTGATGGTGTTTGTCCACCTGCTCCTTCACTAGCATGTGCAACTATTGCACTACTTGGTTGAGTCATATTTAAGGTTCCACTAACTGCGAAACCACCTAAAACAGCTAATGAAGCAACAGATACAACGACCCATTGTTTCTTAACCTTTTTCATAATTTTCTTATCATTTACTTTATTAAATTGCTGTTTATTATATTGCAAATTAACGACACTCCTGTTCTATAAATGAATTTTATTGATATTCAAATGCAACATTATGTATACATGCCTTGTCACATTTAAATCTCACTAATATTTAATTATACAAATGTAGGAATCCCTACGCTTATAAAATACCACTAAATATAGCGATAGTACATTCATTTGCTTAATAATTAAACATAAAATATAACTATATTAATTATCAATTTAATACAAATATAATTTCATTTCAAATATCTCAAAAAAAATAATAAGGATGATGGAAAAATTCCATCATCCTTATTATTTAAATATATTTATTAGTTCACACGATGAACAATCTTCTTGTTACTAGATAGATATCTACCATTACCTAGATAAAATCTAGTAATATGACCAGACTTTTGTAATTCCTTTATGTGAATAATATTTCCAGTATGCAAATACTTAACCTCACTCTTATGACTGAAGTGTTTGCTATTATAAATATAGGTTCCATGGTCACGAATTACACGTACCTTTTGATCATGTTTCTTTTCACTACGTCTATAATATAAATCAGCAATTGATGAGTGATCAGCACTAATCCAACCACCCTTAACTCTAAAGATTAGATGTCCGTTTGGAGTAAATCCATATCCATGAACTCTAAATGTATGACGATTACGAAGTGATAATTTTTTGTACTCAGCATTTCTAGTCTTACGAGTTAAAGTAGGTTTACTATGACGATAAATTTTCTTCAAATTATATACATAACGAGGAATATTAATCTTCAATGATCTAATATAAGCTCTCATATAAGCACGCTTGTATGCTTTTGAAAACCCTCTCATCTTAGCAGGTGAACTAAGTTCTGTACCACGTTTATATCCAGCATGAGCAGCATGACGTAATTCAATGGCCCTTAGATGAGCATTCTTCTCAGCCTTCAATGAGTTTCGTTTGATATGCTTATTAGCTTTATGAGCTTTCATATAACTATTATGTCCATCATTATAGGCCTGCTTATAAGCATTTTTATAATCATTGTTCATATTATTATCATTGTATGGTTTATCATTACTGCCACTTTCATATGCATCATAACCATTATTATATGAATAACTACCATTCGTAGCACGTGGTTGATTGTGGCTAGCATCAGATTCACCCTTTTGATAGTCCTTAGCAGCTTGATAACCCTTATTATAATTATCATTATCAGGATCGTTATTAGGTTGATTATTCATTCCATCATTAAATCCTTTTTGGGCATCATTATATCCATTATTATATGATGTGGAATTATTAGATCCACCAGATCCACCATTAATAAAGGTATTACCACCTTGGTTGTTATCTTGTTGATTGGAAGCTTGGTTTGCTGCATTAGTGTAATCATTATATCCAGCATTATTAGCAGCAGCATTTGCCTTAGCAGCAGCGCTATTATTATCACCATTTTTCCCAGCATTATATGCATCTTGAGCTTTCTTATATGCATTGGATGCATCTGAGTTGCCTGCATATTTATGGGCTGAATTGCTATTACCATTTTTAGCATCATTAATCCCATCATGTGTTGCTGCACCAGCTTCATTGGCATCTGGGCTATCAGTAGCATTTGAACTAGTAGTATCACCATTTAAGCCTGAATTATATGCCTTTTGAGCTTTCTTATATGCATTAGATGCAGTTGAATTGCCTGCATATTTGTTAGCTGAATCATTATTACCTTTTTCAGCATCATTGATTCCATCATGTGTAGCTTGACCAGTTTCATTAGCTTCTGCATTACCCTTAGCAGCTGGGCTTGTAGTATCACCATTTTCTCCGGCATTATATGCATCATGAGCTTTCTTGTATGCATTGGATGCATTCGTATCACCAGAATACTTATGAGCTGAATTACTGTTGTTATGAATGGCATCATTAATTCCATCTTTTGCAGCTTGACCGGCTTTGTTAGATTCTGGATTAGCTTTGGCAGCATCGCTGTCTGTATTGCCATTGAATCCATCATTATATGATTGTTTAGCTTTATTATATGCATCTTGGGCAGCAGGATTATTATTATAATCACTTGCATGGTTTTGACCAGTTTGAGCATCATTCATACCTTGTTTAGCAGCTTGCCCACCTTGATAAGCTATGTCATGATTGGTATCTTCACCATGAGTAGCTGATCCTTTATTGCCATCTTGAGCATTATCATATGCATTATGATAATCAGGACTGTATTTCGAACTAGCAGGATTATATTTGTCATTATTTTGATGACCAGAAATCGCATCATCAATACCTTGTTTGGTATTAATTCCAGCATTATTAGCAGTTGGATTTAATTTAGCATTATCTTGATCATTCTTAGTAGAATTACCATCTAGTCCAGCTTGATATGCTGATTGAGCATTATTGTAAGCACTCTTATCGAAATCATTATCGGTTGGGGCTTGATGTTTACCATTTGTGGCATCTTGAATACCTTGTTTAGCAGCTTGACCAGATTTATAAGCAATACTACTATGATCAATTTTATCTGGTCCATCATTGCCACTTAGTCCAGCATTATAATCATTTTTAGCACGATTATAAACACTAGCCTTATCAGGTTGTCCTGGATAAACAGTTTCTCCGTTGGCTTTATTATCACCATTGTTAGAATCATCGATAGCTTTTTTAGTTGCTTTACCAATATCATAAGCTGATTGTTGGGACTTATCATTTTCGTTTTCGCTAGAACTATTCATGCCATCTTTAGTTGCTGTATAAGCTTTTGAACTGTTACCACCCGGATCTTTTTGACCTTCCAAAGCTGCATGGATTCCTTTACCATCAGATTGACCAGTTTGATATGCTGCACCCTTATTGGAAGGCAATCCATTATAATCATTAGATCCATTAGCATAATCATTTTGAGCTTTACTATATGCATTTTGTTGAACTGGATTAATATATGGATTATTAGATGTCTTACCAGCTTGGGCATCAATTATACCTTGTTTAGCAGCTTGGCCTGCTTGATATGCTGAAGGCTTCCCATCGCTAGGACTATTAGTAGGTGCATCATAACCATTTTGATAATCTGTCTTTGCTTGATCATATGCTTGTTTTTGTGAAGGACTGTATTTATTAACATTCTTATCAGGATTATTAGTATCTTCTGCTGTAGATTGATTACCATTAGAAGCATCATTAATAGCATCATTAGTGGCATCATTAGTGGCATTGGCATTAACACCTTGTTGATAGCCTTTACTATTATTGTTTACATTGTTACCTGTACTATCACTAGTATTACCAGCAATTCCATCACTGTAATCTTGTTTTGCTTGATCGTATGCCTGTTTTTGTGAAGAATTGTATTTAGCAACATCCTTATTAGGATTATTGCTATCTTCTGCTGTAGATGAATTTCCATTCTTATCATCGTTGATCCCAGTATTATATGCTTGTCCTGCTTGATATGCTACATTATTAGTGCTTTCTCCATGTGTAGTTTTACCATTTAATCCATCATTAGCATTTTGGTATGCATTTACATAATTACTATCTTGATTAGTAGCGCGATTACCACTAATTGCATCAGTGATTCCTGCGTGTGCATTTTTACCAGCCTCATTAGCAGTTGGATTCAATTGTGCACTATTTTGATCATCCTTAGTAGCATTGCCATTTAATCCTGCTTGATATGCTTTTTTAGCATTATCATAAGCTGATTTTTGTAATGATGGATCAACATATGTTGTATTACCACCATTGGTAGCATCAGTAATAGCTTGGTTGGCAGCTTGGCCTGCCTGATAAGCAGTACTATAAGTAGGATTTTCATCGTTATTGGGAGTACCTTTTAAGCCGTCTTGATAATCACTTTGTGCTTGTTTATAAGCAGATTGTTGTTCTCCACTGTAGTTCTTACTATTATCAACATTAGATGTTGCATCCTTGATAGCATTATATGCAGTTTGTCCAGCCTTAGTAGCCATATCGTCACTAGTTTGTTTGGGATTATTAAATCCACCCATATAATTAGACCCTGCATCATTATATGCTTCTCCATTATTGGCAGGGGCATTATGATTACCATTAATAGCATCTTTAATGGCTTGCTTAACAACTGTATCTTTTTGCCCATCTTGATAAGCTTGATTTTGAGTTGTATCTGGTGTTTGTGTAGCATCTGAACTGCTGTTCTTAGTACCATCTTGATAAGCCTGCATAGCATCTGAATATGCCTGCTTTTGTGCATTATTCCAGATAGTGCCAGGATGATAATCATTGTTATAAGCACTATCAGGATTATTTTGAGCATCTGAAATTTGAGTCATGCCATTTTGAACATCTTTAACAGCTGCTTTAGCAGCACGACCTTGGTTATATGCGTCTCCTTGGTTATTAGCTTGAGCTGTAGATACATAACCATCATTATCTTGATATCCAGCATTATATGATGCATAGGCATTATCATATGCTGCTTTTTGTTGATTAGCTGGTTTAGTTGGATCAGTTGGATCAGTAGAATCACCATTATATGAATTTTTAGGTTTAATCAATTTATTACTTGCGGCAGCATTAATTCCATCTTGAGTAGCTTGATTAATTTTTTCAGCATTAGCAGCAATTTGAATAGAAGCTTGTTTGTCAGTTTTTCCATCTATATATGAACGATAAGCATTATCATATTCACGTTTTTGTGGATTTGTCCAAGGTAGCGCTTGATTATTTAGAGAATATGAACTATTAGGATCATTCTTAGGTAATTTGGATCCTGATTCAGGATCATCACTATATTTACCTGTTGCTGCATCTTCTACCGCGGCTTGAGTAGCACGACCCAAATTATATGAAATCCCCTTATCATTTGTAATAGAACTTACATCTGACTGTTGATTATATCCGGCTTGATATGAAGCTTTAGATGAGTTATATGCGGACCTATCTGGATCGTTTCGATAATCATCTGCATGAGCATCATTACCATTACGAGCATCAATAATTCCATCCCTAGTAGCCTGAAATGTTTGACCAGCTTGGTATGCTAATCCTTGTTCGTTATTAATATTTTCTGACGTTTCTGGAGCAGCAGGATTGTCGCTATTACTGTTATCATTACCGTTCTTATACGCAGTATATGCCTCATTATATAATTTTTGGGCAACTGGATCAGTAGGTAAATTATCTTTATATGAACTTGTTTGATCATTATGACCTTTACCATTTACTAAATCTTCATAGGCAGCTTGAACACCTAATTGAGCATCAGAACCTGCATTATAAACTTTACGTTCCGCTTGATCGACAGTCCCTGACTTTGGTATCTGACCATTGAATCCATCTTTAGTTGCTTGGTATGCATTCTTATAATTATCATTATTAGAATACTTGCTATCTTCTGGTATGCCAGCAAGAGCATCTTGCATTCCTTGTTTAGTATCCAAACCAGCTTGATTAGCAAAATTATCTGACTTAGCTTCTTCAGAGTCTTTTTTACCATCTAGCCCTGCATTAAATGCTTTCTTAGCATTATCATAAGCAGTTCTTTGTAATGAAGGATTTGCATATTTAGATTCACTATCATTACCAGAAGCACCATCTTGAATACCTTGTTTTGCTGCTTGACCAGATTGATAATCCATATCACTCTTATTTACATTAGCATCTACTTCGCTCTTACCTTCACCAGCATTGAAGTCTTGCTTAGTTTGATCATAAATAGATTTTTGCAAATTATTATGGCTATAATCAGTAGTTCCATTATTTTGTGCATCAGTAATTCCATGATAAACAGCATTTCCAGTATCATTAGCATACTTTTGCAAAGCATTATCTTGACCAACAGATGTATTATTTATTCCTTTATTAGATGCTTCATAAGCAATCTTATATGCAGAACTACCTTGTGTATTTTCTGGTTGATTATTTAATGAATCGATAATTCCCTTTTCAGCATCAACACCATTTTGATATCCAGCATAATTAGAACCATTATTATCTTGTGGCATATGAGAATAAGTAGGATTATTTTTAGATGCATCTTGAATACCTTGAGCTACTTCGGCTCCATAATTATAAGCTGGATTATATTGTTCATTTACAGTTTCATCATTAATGTTACTAATCTGACTATTAAATCCTTGATTAAAAGCATCGTGACCCATTTTTTCAGCAGTATTACCATCATTTACATAAGTTCCATTTACAGTGTTTTGTGCTCCTTTAGCTGCACTAACACCATTTTGATATGCCTTATTTGAAGATGAACCAATAGCAGTGCCATTTACTTGGTTTACAAAACCCTTATGATAATCATTAATGACTTGATTATAACTATTTTGATATGAAGATGATTGAGCACTATTCTTTGAAGGATCATATGTTCCACTATTTATATCTTTATAACCATTATTATAACCATTATATGATTCATCATAATTGTCTTTATAGTTTTTAGCTAATTTATCACTTGCTTTATAATATTTTTCATAAGTCTTATTATTAGGTGAAGTATCTTCATTAGTTAATCCTTTAGAAGCTTGATTCATTCCATCACGAGATCCATCGTTAATTGCATCTTCAGGCGTTAGAGGATTAGGGATAGCAGGATTCAAAGCATCACTAGAATCAGGTTTATCAGGATAATTTATTGTACTTGAAGTTCCGTTATTTGAACCGTTTTGAATACCATCTTTGCTTAATCTTTGTGCTCTAATTCCATTAAAATAATCAGTTGTAACTGTAACTGATTGCTTAGGAGTTTGAGATACATCGTAAGTGAAATTGATAATATCACCGTTTTTAGCTGAATTAGGAATATTAATTAAATAACCATTTGAATCAGCTTTATTATCTTTAACATACTTCATAAGGGTTTGATGACCCTTACTATTTAAAATAATATTATCTGGAGTAGCAGTAACATTATTACCATCATCGACTTGAACGTTAATAGCAATTTGTCCATTATCACCTAAACCAGCCTCATGAGGTAAATTTTTCAAAATAATTGAACCGGTTAACTTATTAGTACCATCTGTTTGATCTTTATCATCAATATTACCATTAAAGTCAGCAAGTGGATTAGCATTAAATGATAAATATTTAGCACCATAAGCACTATCATTTGAAGTATGAGACTTACCATCTAATGTGACATAACTGATTTTACCCTTTCCAGAAGGAACAATAACTTCTTTATATGGTATTAATTCAGGATCATTAGGAGTATTGTCAGTAGTTCCATTTTTGTATCCTAATGCGTACTTAGTTGAGTAGGCTGTAATTGGATGGGTAAATAGATTACCATTACCTGAATGGCCATTCAAATTATCAATTTGTAATTGAACTTTTTCACCAGGATTATCAACATGAAAATCTTTTGCGTTATCAATCAAGTAAAAGTTATTTTTACCAGTACCATCAGTACGAAGTGCTAAATTACCTTCATCAGTAATTGTCAATTTACCATCAATTTTAACCAGATTATTATTGGCACGTTGTGAATCATTTAAGCTAGTACCATAAATTCTAAACCAACCATTATGATCTACTAAAACTGAACCATTAATGTAATTAGCATAATCATATCTTGTGGTCAATGGACCGTTATCATTAACATCTAATTCACCACCATCAACTGTAACATTACCAGCAGCTAGATAAATACCTTCAGCTAAGCCTATACTTTTGTTATTAGTTGTAGGATCAACAACAACTGAGGCACCACGAGTGATATTAACGTTAGCATTATTTGCTTCTAAATATAGACCAATGGCGGCATTTCCAAACCAATCTGGATCATTTTCAGGATGAACATTAGCATTACTCATTGGAGCTAATTTCATATGAGCACCATTTTCTAGGTTTAAACTACCACCCCAAAGTTCAACGGCGTTTCCACCAGTAGTACTACCATAGTAATTACCACCAGAATGAATTGTCATACGACCAATTTCCATGTTTTGTTGGTTATCACCAAATATTTTGCTACTGCCATTATAACCAATTCCGTTATTTCCTTCAGTAGGAATATTATTACCGGCCCATGGACTATTATAATTCCCCACTGAAAATACATTTAGATTACCATCAATATTTACCTGAGCACTTTTGGCATTAACAAACTCTGCTCCTACATAAGTAACATTACTATAGTTAAGAGTTCCAGTACCTTCTAGCTTCATTGAACCCCAATAGTCACTACCGTAAATTGTATGAAAATTCTTAACGGTCATTTGAGTTGCTTGGTCAGCACTTAAACTAGATTTTTGAACAGGTTCTAAGGAATAAGTTAATCCGCCAAAATCAGTAACATGATTTTGACCATTAAAAGTCAAATTAGCAGCATTTTGATTTTCTGGATATATATATACATATTGTTCTAAACCATTAGCGCTACTTAATTGAGTATCTTGATAATTAATATCATTTAAGAAGTTAATGTTTTTAATATCACCATAATAATAAAGTGATTTTCTATTTAAATCATTTTGATTACTTGATGAAATTTGATTATGTGTATCAATAGCATTATTAATTTGCAATGGATTAGATACAAATGCTGTCTTATCATTATTTATTTTATTAACAACATCATCAAATCCATATTGATATTGTAGTGATGGACCATCAACACTACAAGTAGGGGTAAATTTACCACCGCTAACATTATAGCTAAACGTGTTATCAGACTTAAATTGTTGTGATATAGCATCTTGAGCTCCACGATATGCTTGTAAATATGAATTTTTTGAAGTTGCATCTAAGTTTGTAATTGCATCGTTTCTATTGTTACCACTCCAACGACCATTTTCAGCATCGTAAGTTCCTTGATACTTTAAGAAATCGGTAATTCCTTGATTATATGCATCATGAATAGCAGAATTTTCTAAGTCTACTTTTGTTAAATTATTATAATCAAAAGTAATTTTTTGATTATAATTATTAACTGAATATTGTTTTTGACCCTTAGTTACTAAGGTATCATTTCCAGTATGTGCTTGATTATTAGTACTTGGGTCTTCAGGAATAACTGCTTGATGTTGCTGATCTGTATTAGTACTATAAGCTCCATTATTTAAATTAGAGTCTACACTAGCAGGATTATTATAGTCAGTATTTTTACCATCAGATGGTTGATAATCATTATCAGAATAGTTCTTGGTTGGTTGTGTCCCTTTCCCTTGATTTAAGTCATTATATTTATTCCAGGCATCAACAGTTCCTTGATATCCTGCCTTATAATAATCAGTACCAGATTGGACGCCATTAATATTACTTTGCTGATCATTAGTATGAATATTATTCCATGCATCAACTGAACCATTATGAGCTTGATTTTGTTCTTCTGTGCTCATCTGTTGTTTTTGCAATGCATCTTGAACCATTCGACTGGTTTGGTTAACCATCTTTTGGTATGGTTGAGAATCAGCGTTTGATTTAATATCATCACTGGATTTTGATAACGTGTCTTTACTTTTATCGGATGATGTCCCAGTCCCATTACCATTTGTTTTTGAACTTAATTGTCCATTATGTAATGTATTGTTGTTTTGATTGTTGTTTTGCTCTTCGCCATTATCATGTTGAATGGTTCTATTTATTGTCGGATCTTTTTTAGATAATCCTACATTGTGATCAGAATGATTATTTGTATTTGAATCATCATTAGATACAACAGTATTATGATCATTTGATTTGTTTGCAACTGTGTGGTTATTTACTTTTCCATTATTAGAGCTTTCTGAAGGATTGTTATCATCGTTAGCAGAGACCGAATTAACATTTAAAGTCCCTGTAACAGCAAATCCACCTAAAATTGATAGTGTTGCAGCAGATAATACTACCCAATTTTTTTTAACTTTTTTCATCAACTTTTTATCATTTACTTTTTTAAATTGTTTTTTATTGTATTGCATAAATATAACATCTCCAAATTATAAATAATAAACCAGTATTAGAAATATTAAATAAATATTCGAAATATCAATCTACAATTCAAAAATAGCACTACTATATATATAAGTAAAAAAATCAGCTCATTATTGTTAAATCAACAATTATAGAACAATAATGTAAACAAAAAAATAAATTAGTCAAGGAATTTGAATAAAAAAATGAGTGAAAATAAAGAAGTTATTACTGTCTTTATTTTCACTCATTTTTTTATAATAGCTATCCAACTTTTTGAACAATTGTCTTATTACTTGTTATATATTGACCATGACCAAGATAGAATCTAGTTAAGCCATGATATTTAACAACTTTGTCAACCTTGAAGATTTCACCATGGTAAACCTTGTGAGATGAATTATCTTTGGTAAACTTCATACCTTTATAAGTCAAAGTTCCCTTTGGTTTAATTACTTTAAAGTAATTAAAGTTGTGACGATAGTAAGCATTCACGATACTATCATTAGCGGCTACGATTCCAGTACCACGTTTATCAGCAATCATTCCACCACCAACGACACGATATCTTGGAATGCCATTCTTGTAATAAGCAATTCCGGTTACTCTCAATAGTTTAGCTTGATTTCTTGGTTTCTTAACATAACGAACGACACGATTCCTATTAGTAAATCTTAATTGCTTGTGCACAAAGATAGTACGAATATTATAAACGTATTTTGGCATGTTACGTTTCATCGTACGTTTGTATGCCTTAATGTAAGATTCAACGTATTGAGCTGAATGCGTCATTGATAATCTAGCTGGAATAGCATGAACCTTCTTAGCCATTGCAATTCCTTGCTTAGTTCCTAGATTATGTTGATGACGTATTTCAGCTTTCAAACCTTGCTTAAATGTGTAGACATAAGCTGGTGATTTACCAACTAAATCATGCTTGCTCAAACGTTTATTGGCTTTCAAAGTACGTTTTGCTGCACGAACACCGTTCTTATAACCATTGTATCCAAACATGTAGAATGAATCTTTGGCATTCTTAATATGTTGCTTACCTTTTCTACCATATTCAGCAGCACGCATTCCTCTTAATGCTTCTTTACCTAAGTTATATCCATTTTCATAAGGTCTAGTTGAACCAAATTTCATCTTGTGACCATTAATAGCATCAAGAATTCCCTTATTGGTATTTTGATCAACATTAGAAGAATCCTTAGCTGCTTTATTGCTATTACGATTTGGTTTAGTCTTTTGGTTGACCTTAGCTTGAGGTGTTGGAGCAACTGGAATATCATATTGCCCTTGTTGATATGCATGTTTGTAAGCAATATCATAAATGAAACCTTGATTGGACTTATTATTGCCACCATTATAACCATTATTATATCCATTATAAGTAGCATTATAAATATCATTATATAACTGTGGATTCATGCCACTTGGCACAACAACATTCATTGGTTTACCATTTTGGGAATCGTTCATGGCAGCTTGAGCAGCTTGCTTTGCGGTATTGTAACCAGACATATAATTGCTATCAGTACTTGTAGGCTGCTTTCCACTAGCATAATCTTTCAATCCTACAATTGATTGTTGAGCTTTATCATAACCAACTTTTTGTGCAGAATTTAAGTTACTTGGATCAACTGAATTAGGATCTTTCAACATTTGATTATAAATAGATTGAGCGGCTTGATAACCATTATTATGAGCAATTGCAGCTGCTCCTGGATTATTGATTTGATCATTAGATTGATCATTGTTAAATTGAGCAGCACCATTATCATAAGCCTTTTGTGCATCAGCTTGAGCTTGCTTGTAAGCATCTTGATAGGCCCTTGGCATATGACTGATATCACGAGATGATTGACCGGCATCTTTATATGCATCAACGGTTCCATTGTATGCTTGATCTAACTTATTGTCTCCGGTGTGTTTATCACCTTGAGTAGCATCATTTATGGCATCACGACTACCATCATTTACCGCATTTTTAGCATTATTAAATTCATTATTATAATATGGATTATTTTGTTGTGCAGTATGATCACCCTTCATGGAATCATCATGACCAGCTTGAGCTTGATCATAACCATTTTGAATAGCAGTTTTATCAGCTGCAGTTAGATTATTTAATCCATTAGTAATTTCTTCAACCGACTGACCGTTTGAATATGCATCTGCACCCCTTTGAGCAAATGATTGAGCCTCCTGCAATGCTTTGTCATAACTAGCATTATATAAGTCATTACCATTACGACTAGCATTAGCATGACCATTCTTTATATCATCAAAAGCGGCTTTTGCACCATTATAAACATTACCATCATTCAAACCTTTAGGATTATAAGTTGGTTCATTATTTTGTGCAGCTTGATAAGCTTTAACAGCATCCTGAATCCCTAAATCAGATAATTTAGAAACTGTATCAGTAGACAAATTACTGTTACCATCACCAGGTTGATTCTTAATATAATTCATTGCGGAATCATTAATTAATTGTTTAGCTTCATCCATGGCTTTCTTATAAGCAGAATTATAAACATCTGAATTAGAAGCTTTTGGACCATCATACTTACCATTTAGTGCATTATTAAATGCGTCTGAAGCACCATTATAGGTTTCGCTATAATTGCTGCCATCATTGCTTTGATTTGTAGATGCGTTTTCTTTCGCTTTATTATAAGCATCACGAGCAGCAGCAAAGCCCTGTTCTTGAGCCATTGATGCAATATCATTACCAGTTGGTGCAACGTTATTATTATTGAATGCTTGAGCACCAGCTTTAGCATTTTCAATGCCAGCCTGGTGAGCTTTATTATAAGCATCTTGATAGATTTGTGATTGAGCTTTATATTCTGTTGGCACTGTAACCTTAGTATTAATGTTACGAATACTATCAGAATAACCAGCTAAAGTAGCAGCATGGGCCGCTTGACTAATGGGATCATTATTATTTGAACCATTAGGATTATTGTTAGTATCATCAATAGCTTTTTGATATTGCTTTGCCATATTAATTCCAGCAATATAACCAGGATTAATATTATTAGGATCAACATTGTTATTTAGTTGAGCTTGATAACCTTGCTTAGCTTGGTCAAATGCTTGGTTATGAACACTGCTAATGGGATCATTATTTCCATTAGTAGTACTACTATCATCACCATGAGCAAATTCGTTTACTCCAGCTTGCACAGCTGCTTGGGCAGATTGATGAGCATCATTATATGCTTTGACATAAACTGGATCACTATTAGTTGGATTATTTATCCCTTTGCTAACATCATTAAATCCAGCAAGAGCACCTTGATAGGCTTTGTCAGTATTGGTGTTGTCATTATGTTGTCCATCATCAGTAGTACCACTTTGCTTAGCAGCTGCTTGATAACCTGTATTAGCATCATTAACACCTTGGGCATAAGCTCTTTGACCAGGTTGATTGTTATTTAACAAATCGGTAGATGCTGGTTGATTAGATGCACCTTGTTGAGCTAACTTTTGCCCATTCTTATAAGCATCATTATAGGCATCTTGATAAAATACATTGTACTTGCTAACATCTTTTGGATGTCCACTAGCACCATCTTGGTAACCATCCATCGTACCTTGATAACCATCACGTTGAGCAATATTACTATCGCTTGGCTTACTACCAGTCCCATTTTCAGCAAATCTAGTACCCATTTGACTATCTTTAGCCATTTGTGCACCAATATTGTATTCTGGATTGTCAGAGTTAGATAAATCAGAACTCATGTTCTTCTTTTGATCATTATATCCTTGTAATGCTTGATTATAACCATAGGTTTGGGCTTGCTTTAATGCATCATTACTATTGTCATAATCTTTACCATTATCACTGCCATCCTTAAATGTACCTTGGGCAAAGTCCTGAGCACCACTTTCAGCATAATTACGAGCAGCTTTTTTAGCATTATTATATGCATTTACATAAACCGGATCATTATTAGATGGTTTATCATTAGAACCTTTTTTACCAGCATCAAAACCAGCTTTAGCACCTTGATAGGCTAATCCTGCAATATTATTATTGTCATATTGAGAATCATTATTAGTTGGATCCTTTTTAGCGGCTTGATAACCTTTTTGCGCTGCATCGACACCCTTAGCATATGAATCTTTGTCTAATTCATTGTTAAGACTATTTTTATCAACAGTACCTGCAGCAGCATCGTTAGTCATTTGTTGTGCATGATCATAAGCTTTATTATAAGCATCTTGATAAGCTCTAGGTAATTTTTTAAAGTCATTATCACTAGGTCTAGGTGTTTCAGATGAAGCAGCTTTATTAGCATCAATAGTAGCTTGGTAAGCTTCTTGTTTAGCTAAGCTACCTTGATATTCTGAACCTTGGTTAGGGTTACTGTAAGCATCAGTAGTTCCAGCTTTAGCATCTTTAGCCATTTGAACTCCGGCTTGATATGATGGGTCATTGTTTGATAGGTCAACAGGATTAGCATTATATCCAGCTTGCATTTCTTTATAACCTTGATCATAAGCCTTCCCTAAAGCATTTTTACCATTGGTATTACTATTGTCTTTACCATCAGCAAAATCTTTAACTGCTTGAGCTGCTTGAGCTTGGGCTGCTTTTTGCGCTGCATTAAAAGCTTTACTATAAACTGGATCATCAGCATATTTAGGATCAATTGAATTACGACCAGCATTAGCATAGCCTGCCTTGGTTGCTTGATAAGCTCTGGATGCATTATCAGTACCACTACTGTATTTAGAATCATTACTATCAGGATTATTAGTGGCCTCATCAGTAGCGGTTTTAATAGCTTTTTGTGCTGCATCATAAGCTGCTTTTTGCGCAGGAACTAAGCGATCTTCAGTAATGGTTCCTTTATTAATAGCATCCATTTGATTAGTAGCATCTTTATATGCATTATCATATGCATCTTTATATGCTGGAGATTTATCACTGTTATTATTTTCTGGCTTACCAGCTCCATTCATCGCAGCTTGATAAGCTGCTTTAGTGGCTTGGTAAGCTGCTTTTTCAGCATTACTATCGGTTGGTGAACCTGGATAATCATTACTGTCAGTAGTATTAGATTTATCAGCTAAGCGAACACCAGCATCAACATCTTTCGCAACTTGAATTCCTTTTTGATAAGATGGATCATTGCTGCCACTAACTTGACCTGTTCTTTGATCATCATAACCAGCTTTAGCTTGTTGGTATCCATAATCATCAGCGGCCTTTTCAGCAGCTATTTGTTCATCTGGATTATTAGTATTGCTACCATCTACATAATTTTGAGCACCCTTAGCAGCAGCTGCTTTAGCAGCTTTTTGGGCATCATTAAATGCTTTACTGTAAATAGGATCATTTTGTTCGTCAGGTGACATTGTATTAGTACCACCATTTGCATATCCGGTTTTGGCAGCTTGATAAGCTCTGGATGCATTATCAGTACCATTATATTTATCATTATTATCGGTTGGATTATTAGCAGCAGCTTTTGTAGCATCCGCAATGGCTTGTTTAGCTGATTGGTAGGCTTGATTTTGAGTAGGAGTTAGTTTGCTAGTATCAACAGTGCCATCATTATTAATAGCTTGGGCAATATTTTGAGCTTTTTGTTGAGCATCACTATATGCCTTGTTATATGCATCCTGATATGATCTTGATTGTTGAGATAAATTACTTGGTTTATTGTCACCATTCATTCCAGCTTTTGTAGCATCCATGGTTGCATTATAAGCATCTTTTTGAACTTGATTGCTACCTTGATCTCGGCTATTAATATCATTAGATTTATTAGCAGTATCTTCACCTGTTTTAACATCACTAGCTAGTTGCTTACCAGCTTGATAGTACGAGTCATTAGGTACATTGGAATCACCATTATAACCATGTTCCATTTGTTGGTATCCATAACCATGTGCAACACGTTCAGCATTGGTTGCTTCATTAGAATTATCATTTGGTTGACCAGATGTAAATTGATTTACACCATTGTTTGCAGCTGTCTTAGCTTTTGCTTGAGCAGCATTAAATGCATTTTTATAAAATGGATCATTTTGTTGATCTGCTGTCATACTTCCATTTCCACCGTTGGCGTAGCCAGCTTGAGTTCCTTTATAGGTATTGTCTGCGTTAGTGTTACCACTATATTTATTCTTTTGAGAAGGATCTAATGATTCAGCAGCATTGGTTGCTTGATTCATAGCAGCTTGGGCTTTATTTTGAGCAGCTTGTTGAGCAGGATTTAAGGTAATGCCATCAGTTTTCCCACCATTTTTGGCAATTGCTTGAGCCTTTTGTTGAGCATCATTATATGCTTTATCATAAGCATCTTTATAAGCTTGAGGTTTATTATCAAATCCATATGGTTTTGCATTCCCACTCATACCAGCTTGAGTTCCATCAATAGATCCGTTATATCCAGAAATTTGAGCAGGACTACCAGAATAATTTGAATTCTTAATAGTAGAATTGTTGGCATCATTAGCACCTTTATTAACATCACTGTTCATATCAACTCCGGCTTTATATGATGGATCACTATTATATTTGTTTGAATCAACTTGACTTGGATTGGCTTTAGCAGCATTATATCCATTTTGAGCCTGTTGATATCCATATGCATCAGCCTTTTGTTCAGCATTAGTCCCTTCTGTTGGAATATTATTAGCCGATCCAGAAGTAAATTGACCAGCTCCATTACTTGCAGCAGCTTGCGCTTTTGCTTGAGCAGCAGTAAATGCATTCTTATAAAATGGATTATTTTGTTGATCTGGTGTCATACTTCCGGTTCCACCATTGTCATAACCGGCTTGAGCTCCATTATATGTGTTATCAGCATTAGTGTTACCTTTATATTTATCATTATTTATAGGGTCTGCTGACTGAGCATCTGTTGTAGCTTGATTAATAGCTTGCGCATTTTGGGCTTGAGCTGCTTGTTGTGCTGGTGTTAGTGGAATACCAGTAGTATTACCATTATTTTGAGCGATTTGTTGAGCTATCTGTTGTGATTTAAAGTAAGCTCTGTTGTATGCATCTTGATATGCTTGTGATTGACTAGATAAATTAGATGGCATAGGTTTATTATTCATTCCATCTTGATTACCATCAAAGGTTCCATTATATCCATCAATTTGAGCATTGGTAGATACTTGAGCATTATTACCAGAATAGGATAGATTCTTAGTTTTATCGTTATTGGCATCACTAGCACCTTGATTAACATCGGCATTCATTTGAATACCATTTTGATAAGATGGATTATTTTGTTGTGAAGGATCTATTTTACTATCACGAGCATTTTGATATCCATTTTTAGTTTGTTGATATCCATAATCTGAGGCGCTTTGTTGTGCTGGTGTACTTTCATTAGTATCAGTATTTGATTTATTAAGTTGTAAGTAACTGTTAGATCCATTAACAGCAGCAGCTTGAGCTTTTCCTTGAGAATCTTTAAAAAATTTTAAATAAATAGGATCACTAATGTTATCTTTCGAAATGACACCAGTTCCACCATTAGCATATCCATCTCGAGCTGCTTGATATACATCTGAAGCAATCGCATTGTTTTGATATGCTTGTCCAATAGGATTATTTTTAGTAGCATCATTTAAAGCTTTGCGACTATATTGACCTGATAAGTATGAAGCCAGTTGAGCATTATCATAAGTAGATGGAGTACCATCTGGATTATTATAACCATCTTGAGCTGCTTGATATGCATTAGCATAAAAGCCAGTTGTATAAGGATATTCATTAGAATCTGATGGAATTGTTTTATTAACATAAGTTTTAGGATTTCCTTTCCCAGATAGAAAATCATTTACAGCTTGTCTTGAAACTTGACCAAAATTATACATTCGATTGTAAATAATAGCATGAGAACCATCAAAGGGAGTATTAGTACCTATATATCTGTTATTAAATCCACTGGTTACTGTATTATAAGCATTTTGATAAACAGATAATGGATCGTTAATTTGATTATTAAATTGTCCCTTATAACCATCCATTAAGCCTTGATAAAACAAATTACCACTTGAATATGCAGTATTACTATTAGATTGATAATTATTCTTTAAGCTATCATAAAAGCCTCCCAAAAAGTTTTTGGAAAAATAAACTTCTTGGTAGTACTTATATTGATACGAACTAGTAGTATAATTTTTATAATTTGTAGTTGCATCATTAAAAACTGCTAGACTATCGTAATAATTATTGTTTCCATTATTACCAGTATTGCTAATGATGCTTTTTATATTTTGAGCAACACTTACACCATAATTATATCCTAGATTATTATAAGATTGATTATTACCACTAATAGTGTTGTTAAAACCATTCCAGGAATCTTTAGAAAATTGCTTATATGCATCCCTATAATAATTATTTTTATCACCATAATTATCTGCGTTATAAGCATAGGTACTATTATTAGTATAGTCTGTATTTCCTTGGTTATATCCATCGAATGCACTATTGTAAGCATTGATGTATTTGTTTTGAATAGTTGGGAGTGCATTTACATAATATGAATTCCATTTTTGACCATTTTGATAGTTTTTGGCATTAGAAGATTGGGCATCATAAATACCATCATTTTCTCCATCATTATATGCATTATCTAAACTATCAGAATATAAACTAACCCCTAACTTACTAAAATCATGGATTGATTTAATTCCTTTAATCGATAAAGCATTCAGCTTAGAATCATTATCTTTAGATGGAGTTACGGATAAATCTTTCTTAACAGATTTATTATCTAATTTGCTATTTTCCTTGTTAACAGGAGATGGAGTTTGCTTAGGAGCTAAATTTTCATTTTCTTTGAATCCTGTTCCACTTCCACCTTTATCATTGGAAGCTGGGCTGGATGGTTCCTTTGCTCCTTGGGTTGATGCATCTGCAGAACTTGTTCCACTTACATCTTTATCATTAGAAGCTGGACTGGATGATTTCTTTGCTTCTTGATTTGATGCATCTGCAGAACCTGTTCCACTTACACCCTTATCATTAGAAGCTGGACTGGATGATTTCTTTGCTTCTTGGGTYGATGCATCTGCAGAACTTGTTCCACTTACACCCTTATCATTAGAAGCTGGACTGGATGATTTCTTTGCTTCTTGGGTCGATGCATCTGCAGAACTTATTCCACTTACACCCTTATCATTAGAAGCTGGACTGGATGGCTCCTTTGCTCCTTGAGTTGATGCATCTGCAGAACCTGTATCATTTTTACTTTGTGATGATAAATTTAATCCTACATTGTCATTTTTGTTTGATTCATTATTTGAAAAATCATATGTAGAAGAATTCTTATCAGCATAAACATTCACATCACTTGGATTAAGTATGCTAAAAGCAGAAACACCTAAAAATGCAAATGCAGAAACTGATAGTACTACCCATTGTTTCTTAACTTTTCTCATTAGTTTTTTGTCATTAACTTTTTTAATATTATGCTTATTGTATTGCATATATAACATCTCCTATTTAAATTTAATTGATTAATTATAGATATGTTTCAACATAAATAAGATATGCATAAGAAATAGTATATTTATCAAAGGTTGCAAAAAACGATTAACATGAAATATTATTACCTAACAACTTCAATGTAACCCTCATAATTTTCGAATTCAAACAAATTGTTTTTTAATTATTTTTTAATAATTAAAAATTTATACTAATACATAACAAAAAGGACGCTTATTTTAAAATAAACGTCCTTTAAACTTATTTAAGTCCTTTAAACTTATTTAAATACTATCGTAATAGTTGTAATTGAAACAAAAATAACATATATCAAGATAAATGTAGCAGTTATTTTCCAATGATTTGTTAATGATTTATTAACTTGATTAGTCCATCTTTCAAATAAATTTTGGCCTTTGATATTGCCTACATCATCAATAACTTCAAAAGACACATTAGAAAATGAATATGCCATCCCCAATAACGATAAAACGATAATAAATTCAGCAATAGAGCCTAAAATATTCAAACGGGGCAAAGTGTAATAAAATTGCACTAAACTTTGTCCAGCACTCATTAAAAGGAATAAATTCGGAATCATCATAAATTTCTTAGATGGGATTAAAGAAAATAATAGATAAATGACTAGAAAAAACATTGCCATCACTAATTCTTTAAAATAAAGGCCAAAATTAGTAAACAAAAAATTAATCTCAATATTTTTTATTCCTGCATAATGAAAATTAATAAAGCCAAAGTAAACAGCCAGCAAAAATATAATAGCTGCAAATAGCCATCCTTTAATGGATAAATTTATTTTTTTAAACATAACGTAAAATCACCTTTCTTGGTTTAAATTTTACATTAAACATTCATTAGTTACAAAGCAATTTAATATTCTTTTTTCAACATTGACCAGGTATTTTCATCATGAAATCCATCTAACAATAACTCATGTTCACGTAAAACGCCATCTAAATGAAAATCACAATTTTTAGCAACATGATTACTGGCAATATTATCAACTGCTGCATTAATCATAATTTTATTTAATCCATACTGTTCAAAGCCAATTGATAACATCCCTAAAACACATCGATGCATAATATTATGTTCTGAATATTCTTTACCCATCCAGTAACCAATATCAGCAAGTTTTCGATTATGATTAATATTATTAAAACTAATAGTGCCCACTAACTGATTACGATATTGAATTAATAAATTTAATGAATTTTGAGCAAAATATTGTTTTAAATTATCATTTAAAAAACTCACTTCATCATTAACCAATTTAAGGGCATTCGCCCAAGGTAGCCATTTAGCTAGATACGAACGATTCACTTTTATTAAATTAAACATGGTAGGTCCATGTTTTTCTGGATTAGGTAAAATTAAACTAATCTCATTATCAATTTTATAAGGAAACATTCCAATCACCTACTTAAATTAGTAAACAATTCTTCTAACAGTATGATTAAATCTTGAACTCCAATGTGGATCTTTTAAGGATGAAATCCCCACTCCACCAGTATCAGCAGAAGGTGAATCATGCATAAACAAACCATTTCCTAAGTAAAAACCGACATGGCAAAATGCACCTTCAGATTTGTCATTGAAGAAAAAGATATCACCACGTTTCATATGCTTATAGTTTACCGGTTTACCCATGTTACGCAAACTAAAAGTAGTTGCATTAGACATTGAGCCTAAATGAATGCCTGCTTTGGAATAAATATAATGAACAAATGAAGAGCAATCAAAATGATGGGCTTTAACACTTGAAAGTGTTCTACCTTTTCCCCATGCATAAGGTGATTTCCCATAAAATTTATAACCAGCTTTAAAAGCTTTTTCGATTTTATAATTATTACCGGTTAATCCATTTAAATTAAATTTTAAATAT
This sequence comes from Apilactobacillus micheneri, assembly GCF_006493595.1. Taxonomy (NCBI): domain Bacteria; kingdom Bacillati; phylum Bacillota; class Bacilli; order Lactobacillales; family Lactobacillaceae; genus Apilactobacillus; species Apilactobacillus micheneri. Next base: position 87,058 of record NZ_QUBI01000005.1, read on the forward strand.
TTACCAGCAATATAATAATTTTGACCATCATAATTGAAACGGTAGTAACCTTTTTTGGCATTAGTTTCAGCACGTCCGTTAACCGTAATCCATTTATTGAGTAATCCTAATGATTCAGTGGTTGCTATTTTACGGTAACCTTTAGTATTTTTAGGCTGATTATAAAGGTCTGCATTATGACCACTAACCTGCATTGAATAATTCATATGACCAAAGCCAGTTACCCATTGGGCAAAGGCATTTTGATCAATCCAACCCTTTCTAGTTTTTACATAAGTCACTTTAGGATTGCTTTTAGCAATTCTAGTTAGTTTAAATTTCTTTTTATAATCATGTTTAGCTGAACTAACCTTATGTTGTTGATTAGGTGCCTTATAGTAATTGTACTTAGTATGGTACAAAATTTTTTTAGCATGATAAGGCTTATTATATGTAGTATTAGATGCACTAACATTAAAGTAATTCAAGCCTACGTTGAATCCAATTACCATCAAAGATATTGATAATAACATATATAGTTTATCTTGATATTTTTTCTTCATAAAATTATTTTCGCTCTCTTTCTAAATTGGTTTGAATAGTATGAATCATTTTAGCTTGATCATACGAACCATGTTTGTCATTTAAGGTTGTTAAAATCAAATGATCATGATTAGGTAATTTACTGGTACTTACTAAGCAACATCCTGCTAAGGGAGTATAACCAGTTTTTAATCCATCCACATGTAGATATTTATGATAACTATATCCACCTTTTAACAATTCATTTTCATTTTTCATTTTTTGATGACCCATATATTCAACTCGATGTTTAGCATCATTTATAATATTAGGATATAACTTCAATAAATGATCTGCAATGGTAGTAATGGCTTTGGCACTGACACGATTATAATCATGATATTTTCCATAACGGATGCCATAACGATATAAATCATTATTCTCTAAACCAGATGATGATACAAAATGAGCTTGATGATTAATATGCCATTTTTTAGCTTGAGCATTCATCATATTAATAAAATGGTGATTGGAGCCGCCAACCCATTTACCTAAAGTAATTGCTGATGGATTAGAAGAAGCAATTAAACTAGCTCGATACAAAGTTCTCACTGTATATTTTCTTCCCGCAACTAATTTAACATTTCCTAAATCAGGACTTTTGCTCATCTTGCTAAGATTATTACTAATTCTTACACGATGGTTCCAACCATTTCGTTCATGTTTAATTTTATTAATCGTTAAATATAAGGTCATTAATTTAGTCGTTGATGCAATTGCATAACGTTTATTCGCATTTTTGGTATAAATAAATTTATTATTTTTTAAATCCATTGCCGCTACAGCTTTCGCACTATTATGCAATTTATTTTTCAAATCAGCATGAATAATATTATTGGGCATTGTTGTAAATAACATTAATCCCATGGTTATTAATATTGCCCCTTTTTTGAATATATTTTTCAATTTGTTACTCCTTAGTTTATATTTTTATGCACAATAATTTCTTTTTGATAGGTATCTACTGTAACCATCCCTCCTATTGGAATTGTGAAAATAGGTTGAGCATGTCCAAAATTCACATCATACATAACTGGAATTTGTTTTAAAATTGGAAATTTCTTAAGCACATACATTAATTTATCTTCATCCATATTACATTCAAGAGGAAATCTACCAATTAATAAAGCTTTAGGGTTATTAGTTGATTGTAATATTGCAGCTAAATGTCTAGACATTTCACTCCAGTCTTGGCCTTCAGAAAATTCAAACAAAATTATATTGTTTCTCAATTCTGGCTGATAATTGGTGCCCATTAAAAGACCAAAAGTATCAAAATTACCACCAATAGTTCTTCCTTCAGCTATTCCATGATTATAAATTTTCCAATAATTATCATGGAGAGATAATTTTGCATTCTCTTCATACCAAGGACCACTTTGCCAATATTTAGAATGCTTTAATATTAAATCTTTCGAAGTAGTTAACATCTTTTTCCAGTATGTATCTTGATAGGCTCCAACTTTGCCAGACATTTTTAAACTAGAATAAGCAGGACCATAAAATGTTATTAATCCAGTTTTAGCAGTAATGGCATTAGCTAATGCAGTAAAATCAGAAAATCCACAAATTATTTTGGGATTTTGTTTGATCAAATCATAATCTATATATGGTAATAATTCATTAGATGTAAAACCACCAATAACTGAAAGAATGGCTTTAACATTTTTATCTTTAAATGCCGTATGTAAATCACTAATTCTAGATTCAATTGATGAACTCTTAGCAAGATCACATTCATTTACATGCTCACCAAATGTAACTTTAAGCCCCATTGATTCTAGTTTATTTTTAGCAGACAGATTAGCTTCATAACCACCTACACGTTTTAATGAATCACTAGGTGCAATGATTCTAATTTCGTCACCCTTTTGCAATGATCTTGGAAAAATATATTCCATTTTAAAAAATCCCTTTTTAATAAAATTATAATCTTTTTGTAATGATAAATTAAGGGTAAAAATAAAAAGAGCTGAAAAAACAGCTCTTTTCAACTTCATTATTTATTTTTATCATCTTTAAAAATCTTCTTTAAGGTAGCCATTTGACCAAATTCATTAGTTTTATCCATTGGAGCAACAATTAAGTTACTGTCAGATTTAGCAACTTCACCAAAAGCATTGATAGATTGATTTTCAAAGTATTTTACATCAGCATTCTTCAATCCTGATTGTACAGTATCAATTCTATATTTTTCAGCATCTGCTTTTAACTTAGTAGCTTTCGCATTGGCATTAGCAGTCGCAATTAAGGCTTCATTTTGCGCTTTAGTTCTTAGTTGAATGGATTGCGCATCCCCTTCAGCTTTTGAAATTTCAGCTTGACGTTCACGATCAGCAGTTAATTGCTTATCCATAGCATCTTGAATCGCTGAAGATGGAGTTAATTCATCAATATTAATGCGATCAACATTAATCCCATAGGTATTAGTTAAATCACCAATGGCAATTGCTAAGTTTTGGTTAATTTTAGCAGTTGAACCTAAAACTTCATTTAATTCCATTCGACCGATAATATCACGTAAATGTCCACGAACTAATTGAGACATTGATTCTACTGAATCAGTATTTTCATATTGATATTTAACGGCATCAGTCACATGATAGTTTAAAGTTACACTGGCAGTAACTTCAGCATTATCTTTAGTGATAATGGAGTATTTATTAAGGGTTTTGGGTTGCATGGCTAAGCTAACACTTCTAATCTTTTGCATGAATGGTACATAAAAATGAAGGCCTGATTGAATAGTTTTCTTATACTTACCCCAGTTTTCTACTAATCCTTCATAGTTTTGTCTAACAACTTTAATTCCAAATGGCATAATAAAACTTCCTTTATAATTGTTTTTTTAGATATAAAACATTGCCGTTGTTACCAACGACCGTGTATTTAACATCAGCAGTCGGTTCTTTTTCATTAATTAAATCAAAGCGATAATAAATGCCATCCATCATAACAAGATGGCTTTGAATATCAATTTTATCTGAATCAATCTGTTTTCCCACAAATTGACGTTGCTCAAAATTGCCAGTTTTAACATGATTGCTTAATACGTTAGTTATGTAATCTTCAACACTAGATTTTTCTTCAGAAGCAGAATTTTTAACTTGTTTTGCTAACATTGAATCTAGTTTGATTGTAACCTTCATAAACGAACCTCCTTTTGCTTAAAGTATCCTAGATTATATAAGTTTTAATTCAATAATCAATACTTTTTAGTAATTTTTTATAAATAAATTAGCACTTGCATTTTTTCATAAAATACATAAAATAAGAAGAAAACTTTCGAGGTGATAAAATTGTCATGGCAAAGTGATTGGGCATACAACAAATATTGGGTAATGGCACATTCGCAAAATGCATACAATGAAATTAGAACCCTCGCTAAAAATAATCAGTGGGATAAAACCAAAGAACAAGCATATCAAAGAATTGTTCAAGATTTAGAAAACGTTGCACCGACCAAAGCAACCCTAGTAACTGCATATCAACATGTGTGGGGGTATTTTAAAAAAATTGCTACACCGGAAGAAAAAAATAAATATTTAAAATTACTGGATTATTTATCACCTGAAAACGATGATTTAGGTAAATTTTTAGCACAATTAACTGATAAATATCAGGTTAAATATTTACAAAATTCCAGAATCATTATTGAAATTAAGGAGCAAAACCAATGAGATTATGGCATCAAAGTCTAATTAGTAAGTTACCTCGCCAGCAACTATTGGGTCAACATCGAGAAGTTTGTGCCCTTCGTGGTAAGGGTTGGGGCAAAAAACATGCAACTGTCAATTATGTTTTTAAACATTCACCTTATAAATTATTTCAATTTCATGAATTAGTAATGGCAGAAATGCATAAAAGAGGTTATCATCCTAATGAAAAATGGGCAGATAAAAATTATCGTGGGACTGCTTGCGATCCTTATGATAATTTAAAACCGGTAAAGTTAACCAACCCTATTTATCCAGAACACAATGATGAATACTTAAAAGAATGCTTAGAAAATCTAGCAAATAAGGATATATACTTATAAAAATGTAAATTTGTATTATCAAATATTCGTGTTAAGATTATACTTAATATTAGATTAAGTGAAAGGACATATTCAAATGAAATTTCAAAAAACGATTTTGGGTACCGTTGCTGTATTAATTATCGCTGTTGGTGGCGGTGTAGCGTTTAATAGTTTCAGTAATCATACTGATAAAGCTGATACGCTTACTAATACTTCAAATAACTTAATGAAACGTATCTCTGAAAATGATCAATATCAAAAATCATTAAAGAATCATAAAAAGAAAACTGATAGTTATGATAATGCAGCCACTCAAAGTGGTAATGATGTTAACAAAAAGCCAGTCTATAAACCCATTACTAAGGACTATTTAGGTAACTGGTATAAAGGATTAAACGCCAAAATGATTATTCAAAACAATATGTTTATGGCCGATCATCCTACTGACCCAGTTGCTGGCATGCCTCCATTGAATATGGAACGTTATGGTAGAACTAATGCTATTTTCATTAGATCTGTTTATAAGATAAACACTTACTGGCCTGCAAATATCACTTACAATGGCCAAAAATACAAGGCAATGATTACAAGTAATGCTAAAAAATTTAATCATTTTAAATTCTACACAGCTGTAAAAACTGCTAAACCAATCCCTGACTATGTTTCTAAAAATAGTCATGTTGATTTAGTTGGTAAAAAAACTATTAATCTGGATCAATTAAGAACTGAAGAATAAATAAAAAATTCACTCAAAATTTTGAGTGAATTTTTTATTTATTAATTATCTTCTTTATGTTGTGAAATGGGTTTATTATCTGAAGAAGTTTTAACAATCTTTAAATTATCACCAATCTTCTTAACAGTAGCATTCCATCTAAAGACTTGAGTATTATCAGAATCATCACTATCAAATACATATTTTACATTATATCCAATAATAGATGTTCCATCATGACCCGGAGTAATTGATTGAATATCATTAGTCAAATCGACACTATTAATATCATCATTTTTATGTTGGGCAATTGACCAATCATGGATTTGTTGATATGACTGGTTATCACTGCCACCAACAAATGAATCTTCTAAACCATTATCGCCATCATTACCATCACTAACGACATCTTGCATACTATCTGAAACGTTATCCAACAAGCTTTGAACATCATCTTTAGAAACACTGCCTGGATAAGTAACATTAACAGTAGAATCATTATCATCTGAAGTAACTTTAGTTGGATTAGAATTAATGTTTCCATATTTAGCGGTAACCACCATGTTAGATGAAAATGGCATTTCAGATACTTTATAATTACCACTATCATCAACTACACCTTGGCGTTTATCGTTAATATAAATAACAGACTTAGGAGCAGCTGAAACATTAAATTTAATTGTCTTTAAAACTAAATTAACAGAATCTGAATTATTACTTAAATAATATTTACCATCGTTTGAAATAGACTTACCATTAACTTTACCAGTTGCTTTTAAAGCATATTGTCCTGGTAGAATAGGTCCAATCTTCTTTTGATAGTCATCCGTATTTGAAGTAACTAAATGCTTATCGTTCAGTTGAATATTAACATTATCACGATTGGTATAAACACTAGGATAAATAGTTTTAGCTTTAACTTGATAACGAGGGAAAATCAAAAAGTTATGACCATTTTCTTTATATTCAAAATTACCATTATTAGTTACACCATCATTCATTAACTGTGATTTAAATGAAGATAATTTATCTTTATTATCATCAAAATAATTAGACAAAGGATCCAATGAATCACTACTCATTTTATAACTAGGATCACTAGTGTAAAAAGAAGATGTCACATTATTTCCATTTTGTAATCCTGAAATAATTCGATTCATCGTTGATGCTTTTGAATAATAATTTTGACCAAATAAGTATCCACCAACTAGGATAATAACAACAATAGCTAAAATTGATAATTTGAGTTTGGAATGTTTCATCTTATGTTGTTTAAGACTTCTTTGTGGGGCAGAAGATTGATTATAATTTGTAAATGAATTATTAGTTTCTTGATTATGTTCTTTATTGCCATTATTTTGAGATGAATTATCATTGTTAGATTTATTAATATTTTTCAAATTAAATCCACAATTTTGGCAAAATTCATCATCAGACTTAATTGGATGTCCACAATTGGGACAAAATAAATTTTTATTATTCATTATTATTCTTCTTTCTCATTATTAGTTAAAGAAATATTTAATAATTTCATATGCAATAATTAAATCTATCAAAATTGCAACTGGCATTACATATAATTTATCCATTTTACCTTTAATGTCTTTAAAAATTAAGAAAGATAATCCAATATTGTATATTAATGGAATTAATAAGGAAAGCAAAACAATAATAATCATAATATTACTATAAGAATTTCCTACAATAGAAAATAAAGCAATAAATATTTCAATTATTATAATATAATTTGTATATTCAGCTAGTTTATTTAAATAATTGAAAATGGATAATTTATTATTAGAACTTAACTTTTTAGCAAAAAATCCAATAGCTAACCAGACAATCATAATTATTATGATAAAGATAAGAGCTTTTAAGAAATTCATTTTATATGAATCGTTCATAAATTTAACAAACCTATTCATAAATGGAATGAAAGCTTTTCCAGAATCACCTGAACTACTTTCCAAAGAAGAATCAGCAGCAGAAAGATTGTCTGCTGCTTCAGATATAAATTTTTCTTTAATACCATAGTCTTTTATAACACTTACAAAAGAAGAAATAGTGTTGTATAAAGAAAAGGCTATTAAAACTGCTGAAATAATAAAAGAAGTTAATCCATAATATGTATGAGTATTTTCAATACTTTCACTTGGTTTTTTAATTGATTTCATAAACCAAGAAAAGTACCCATTAGAATATTTCTTCACATTTTCAACATTACGATTAATGTTATCCTGTGTATTATTTTGTTGATTATTCATTTGAATTTGATCATTGTTCATAAATGAATAACCACAATTAGTACAAAATTTTGAACTAGAATCGACAGATGCACCACATTTTGGGCATTTTTTCATAAAATAATTCCTCCTAAAAATTAATTACACAATAATTAGATTATCATAGCTAAAGCTTATATTCAATTAATCTTTAATTAATAATCTTTTCAAAATGCTTATTAAACAGGATTTTCAAACACTTATCACAAGTGTTTGACTTTTTTTAAGTTTACTGATATATTTTTCAATATTAAATAAACAAGTTAGTTAAAAGCGATGAAAAAGCAGAGTAATATTTTCACTTTAGATAGAGAGTCTTGGTATTCTGGAAAAAGACATAAAGTAAAATATGAAAGTATCTTTGGAGCTATATACGTAAAATCAAGTGAGAGTAACGTATATTGGGTACACCCATTAAAGTGTTAGCGTATGTTAGTACGTGAAGTGGCTATTTTAAAAATAGCAATCAAGGTGGTACCGTGCCCAAAGCACCCTTAGTTTTATACTAAGAGTGCTTTTTTTATTGCTTATTTAAATGATTGGAGATGATGGTTATATGAAAAATGTCGTGAGTAAATAAAAATATAAATAAAGCAACATTCAACGATATTTTGGAGGAAAAAACATGCAAGAAGAAATCAAAGACCTTAATAAAAAACCATTATCCATCAAACAATATTTAATTGTTGGATCAATGTTATTTGCCCTTTTCTTTGGTGCAGGTAACTTAATATTTCCAATTCATTTAGGACAATTAGCTGGCGCTAACTGGATTCCAGCAGCTTTAGGATTCTTAATCTCAGGAGTTTTATTACCATTATTATCAGTTTTGGCAATTAGTATTACTCGTTCCAAAGGAGTTTATGATATTGCAAAGCCATTAGGTTCAGGTTTTGCGATCATATTTTTGGTATTAGTACATGCTACTTTAGGACCATTATTTGCAACTCCTAGAACTGCCAGTGTTAATTTCACAGTTGGGATTCAATCATTTATCCCACATCAATATGTACAAATTGGAATGTTTATTTTTACTGCTATCTTTTTCATTGCCACATTTTTATTGACATATAAAACTAGTAGTATTCTTGATAGTCTAGGAAAAATATTAAATCCATTGTTTCTAGGATTACTATTCCTATCATTTTTATTAGCTTTTATTCATCCCATGGGTAGCGCATCCACTCAAGCAATCTCAGCATCATATCAACATGCATCATTTTTTAATGGTTTCCTTGAAGGTTATAACACTATGGATGCTTTAGCTGGACTAGCATTTGGAGTTGCCGTAGTTAGTGCTGTCAATGTTTTAGGTAAAATTAATCCTAAATCAAATGCCAATGCAACTGCTAAAGCTGGCTTCATTTCAGAATCATTAGTTGGAATTATCTACATTATATTAATCTGGATTGGTGCTACTTCATTAAATCTATTTAAAATTAGTAACGATAATGGTGGAACTACCTTTAACCAATTTATGGGACATTATTTGGGAGCAACCGGTCATGCATTATTAGCGACCCTAATGACCTTAACTTGTATCACAACTGCTGTTGGATTAGCTTCTGCTTTTGCACAAGATTTTAATAAGCATTTCCCTAAATTAAGTTATCATCAATGGTTAGGATTAAATTGCATTGTGTCATTTATAATTGCTAATGCTGGATTGAATTTAATTATTACTTGGTCAACACCAGTATTAATGTTCTTATATCCATTCGCCATTACTTTAATTCTACTTTCAATTTTTTCACCGCTATTCAAACGTGATAAAGCAGTTTATATGACTACCATTATTTTCACTTTGATTCCAGCATTCTTTGATATGTTAGTTTCATTGCCACCAATGATTAGTCATCTTAGTTTCATTCAAGATTTAATTAAAATTGAACAAAATATTTTACCATTTGCAAATATCAAAATGGACTGGATTCTTCCAGCTATCGTTGGTGCAATTATTGGTTTAATTATTTACAAATCTAAAAACAAGCATTAAAAAAGAACGCTCAATTAATTTTGAGCGTTCTTTTATTCTGGGAGGATAATATATATATGAAGTATTTTATTTAGCAATCAATTATGGCTTTAGCCATTTGAAAGTGTTCGGCTTGAAACTATGTCCACCCTTTAATTTTAATTCATATCGACCAATCATAATGGTCGTATTTTCATTCAAACTAGTTGGATCCATTAAAATTTGTTTTCTTAACATAAAATCAAGCCTTCTTTCTTTATTGATTGTGATTAGTATATGAAACTAATCTTAAATAAAACTTAAATCAATATATTAATTATTAAAAGTTCACTGATGGAGCTTTTTGTGCACTTTCATCAGCTTGGAAGTAATTAGCTTTCTTATGGTTAGTGATACTTGCAACCAATGAACCAGGGAATTTAACTAGTTTATTGTTGTATTCACGAGCAGTCTTGTTGTAACGATTACGTTCAACACTGATCCGGTTTTCACTACCTTCTAGTTGAACCATCAAGGTTTGCATATTACTGTTAGATTCTAACTTAGGATATGCTTCTCTAATAGAACCTACCATTACATTTAAGGCACGATCTTGACCGCTTAAAGCATTCACCTTGTCAGAACTATTATTTGAATTATTATATTTTGATTTAGCATTGTAGTATTCAGTTCTAGCTTTACTAATGTCACCATAAACTTGTTTTTCTTGTTTTTGTTGACCCTTTACCGCATTCATTAAGTTAGGAATTAAATCGGCACGACGTTGTAACACAGTTTGCACTTGACCTAACTGTTCTTCAACGCCTTGTTCACTAGTAGACATGCTATTTGATGATTTGATAAAACCACCAATCAATCCAATTAATACAACTGCAATCACAACGACTGTAATGAACCAGCCACGTTTATAAAAAGGTTTATTTTCAATCATTTTTTATATTCTCCTTATTAAGAAATTAAATATCAGAGCCTCCGCCACCGAAGTCTCCGCCTCCACCGGAATCGCTAAAACCGCCAGAGTCACCACCAAAGCCACCGAAATCATTACCACCAGAACCTGATCCACTAGATCCTAGAATTCCACCTAGAAGTGCTCCAGTCCAGAAACCATTGTTTCCACCACCGGAACCACCACCGTAATGGTTATGATGGTCATTATCATCATTATTATTTTTCTTAAGATAATAAGCAATCGCCACAATAATTAAAACTAAGAACAATAAAATGCCCCATGAAACATATTTTTTATGTTGATTATCATTTTTCATTGCTTTAGCATCTTTTAAAGATTTATTAGCATATTCTTTACTAACAATGGATGCAACATCTTGAAATGTTTGCTGCATTCCATTGTCAACTTCAGATGCATTTTTTGATTTTAATAATGATTTGTTATTATTCAGAATTTGATTAGTCTTGGCATCAGGTAAAATTCCTTCAATTCCATAACCAGTACTAATTCTAACATTATTTTTACCACCGTTTTGGGCAAATAAAATTAAGGTTCCATTATCTAAACCTTTTTTACCAAATTTCCAGCGAGCATTCTCTAAAACACTATCAGCATAATCAGCAATTGATTGTCCACCAGTGGACTTGACAGTCATTACTACAATTTGTGGTTTAGCTTCTGTTTGTTGATATTTTTTTGCTTGATCAATAATTACCTGTTTAGTACTATCAGACAATATATTTGCATAATCATCTACTACATATTCCTTTGTTGGAGTAGGATTAGTTGATTCAGCATGTGAATTAACACTGCTAAAAATTGCCATCAAAGTAACTACCGGTAACAATAAGCAAATGACTTTCTTTAAATACTTCGTAAATCTGCCCCCTTTTGCAACTACTTCTTAAAAGCATATTAATCGATTGTCATATAATAGTAAAGCAAAAATTTGCTAAATCTTTGAAAAAATCATGCTTTTGAACTATTTTTGAAATGAAGATAAAAAGAAGGCTATATGTATGTATAAATATGTTTCAATTGTTTTAAGAACAGTAAGTGTAATTTTAAGTGTCATTGCAGGGACAATTATCGGCCTAAACATGATTCCAGTTGAACCCATTGATGAACTACCAATACCTATAATCATATTTATCATTATGGGAATAGTCACAATTATACTGTTAATATTACAAATTATCGCAGCATTTTTCATTCAAAATCCTAAATTTGATTTTACTGTAGCTGTAATCTTGATATTTTTATTTATGGCCTTATGGGCACTAAATCCAGATATTAAATTACCCTATATTTGCGGAATAATATCAAATATATCTTTAATGCTTGGCAATTTAAAAGGTGAAAATGATAATAATAATTTCACTTATCAAATTTAATATCAAATTATATTTTAAAGGATAATTAGTTTTATCCTTTTTTTATTTTCCAATTAGTTATATCATAGGAATTAAAATTATGTCAGGAGTTTTTATAGATGGAAGCTATCAATTTGGGACAAGAAAAAGCCCAACAAATTGCCCAACTTATTAACTTTGGCAATGAAAATTATGATAAAGAAGATAAAAAAGCTGCAATTGAAGCATTAAGTACTGCAATTGCCATGTATCCCGCTAATACTAAAACCGTTGAAGAAATTAATGGTGATATCCCTGATCGCAGTGTTATTTTAACTAAATTAGGCATGTTATTTACCAAATATGGTAATCAGTTAGATCCTATTGGAGTGCACTTATTTAAGCAATCATTAATTTATAATGACAATGATATTGAGGCCAACTACTATTTAGGAAAACTACTATTTAATAATGGTAATGTTTATGAAGCTAATTTATATTTAAATAAGGTTTTAGACAATATTGATAAATCTGACAAGCTTTATGAATCAACCAAAGAATTTTTAGATGATATTAACAATCAAGAAGAACAAGATTTGCCAATTTTCGCAACTGACTTTGTGATTGGACAAGCATTATCACATACGATGTTAAATAGCCCCATTGGGACTTTTAAAAAGATGAGTTTTGATAAAATTGAACGCAAATATGATGATCGAGTTCAATTATTTCCTACTGATAATACTAAGGAAAATCTAAATAAGATTCGTGAATTTAACTCTAATCATGGTTTTAAGCAAGGTTCATTCGAAGAATTTTTACCAGCTAATTTACCATTATTTGAAGTTAAAAATGAACTATCATTGTTTCTAGGTGAAGGTTACACTTTAATCGATCAAGGTGCTGAATTATATGATGTTTGTGGCATTAATGTTCCACCAGAATTAACATTTAATTTTTATAAGTTAATTAATAATGAAACAAACAACATTTCATATTTACTATTATCAGGTAAAAGTCCACTAGAAATCAAAGATGAAAAAGTAAGAGCTGATGATAGTAATCATCATCAAAAAGAAATATTTGATAATTATAAAACCAATGTTTCTTATAGTGATGACGCAATGAAATCATTTGTCCTAGCACTTGCTAAAGAATATTTCGATGATAATTTGTCAGAAGATAATATTAATAATAGTCACATTTGGGGCATTAGAGATACTAATTTTGACCAAACTTTTGATAAACATGAAGATTTTGATTTGAAAGATTCACGTGTAGAAATCTTAATTGATACTAATAAAGACTAATTAAAAGGGTCGATTCTTAAATGAATCGACCCTTTTTGTTTATCTATAATGATGGTAACTATGATATGGATGATAATTATTATAATGACGATAGTTACGAACGTAATGATGATTATTTTTATATGAATTATTACTGTGAAAGTTAGGTGCCCCTTCAGGAGTAGGTACATTCATACTTTTATCAACTTTAGAACGACCAGTTGCATAATCAAATTGCACTCCTGGTTGCACATTATATAAGTAAACATTGAAATTCAAAGTTTCATCAGTGGAAAGTGCTTGCATATGTACCCCACTAGCCATCAAATTATCACCTTTAAAAATTGGTATAACTTTGTAAATAACTTTTTTACCTTCCTTTAGTGCATCCCTAACCTTAGTTTCATAAATAGTCTGCACCTTTTGATTACTGAAGGCACTTTGAGTAAATAAATTCTTAATATTATTTTGATCACCTGATTTTAATCCTGGTTTATAACTACCATCTAAACTAATTCCACCAGAAACACTGTATGCAATTTCATGACCACGATTAATAATGGCAGAACCATTCACAAATTTTTGATGCCAAGCAGTTGGTTCAACTCTTTGCGTACTTCTTAGACTACCATTAGCTAAATTACGATGTTCTAAATAGGCAATATTTCCAACAGAAGTACGATTCATATTATCTAAATCAGCATAAACAACATGATTATATTTCCAATCAGTAGTTTTTAAATTAGCCTTATTATGATTAATTTCAACATAGGCTGGTTCACCAGACTTATATTCTAATTGATCTAATTTTTGATCAATAGTTTTTTCATTCTTGCTCTCTACATTAATATTATTATCTTTAACCGTATTTTCATTATTGGCCTTTTTTGAGCCACAACCAGTTAATAATAATGTCAAAGATAAAGAACTAATCACTAAAGTTTTTAGTTTCATATATTATCCATCCCTATACATTTATCTAATAATAATATTAACATAATTGATAAAATAACATCTGTAAGCAAATAAAAAAGCTGGAATAAAATTCCAGCTTTTAAAACATTTATTCTTCAACTTCCACTTTGTCCGCGTAAGCTTGTTCTTCTTTAATTAAACGTTGTTTTTCTTTTTCATTAAACCAAGGAGAAGTAGTAAATGCTAAAACATCATTTGCAACATAAATTGCACTGTTTACAAACATTGCTAAAGTAGCAGAACCTTCCTTGAAAGTAATGAACCATAATACTAATTGAGCTAGTCCTGATGCTAACCACCAGAAGTATTGGTTGTTGTATCTCATGAAACAGATAATTCCAGCAGTTAAACAAACAGCAAAACTAAATGCATCATAGAATGGACGACCATCATCAGTTAATGCTTGAATAGCAAAACCTGATACTACGAATACAATTGCAGTAAAAGCAATTGAAATTACCCAACTCTTAGCAGTAAATTTACGGATCTTAGAAACCATGTTGACGTTCCAATTTTTACTTAACAATACTGGAATATCAAGTGTGGCTATGTATGCGATTTGTTCACCGATACTTAAATAATTTTTTGCAGTAAATCCAACAACAATAAAACAAATACCAGATAAGATACCTAAAACACCGTTAACAGATTTAGCTGCATTAATTGCAAGTACACATAGAACTCCTAAAGTAGTTCCAATAAAAGTTAAAATTGAAAGCCATGTGATTGGTGCATTAACCAATGTCATAACTTGGCAACCTAAACTAAAGAAAAATAAGTAGTAATTTTGTTTTGGCCAACCTTTTAATTGATGAGCCAAGAATTTAAAGTATGATGACAATTTAAAAATTCTCCCCTATGAATAAATTCGGTCTATCATTTTGAGGCGAACATACCTAGGATTACTATATATTGTGTCAATATATAGTGTTCTCTCAAAAAGCAACACTATATATACTACCATGTAGAAATATTTTTGCAATCAGCAATCTATAAAATTAGAGCCTAAATATCTAGTTAAATCAGGCTTTATATTATTTTTTAAAAATTTTAATTAGATTTTTCAATGAATCTTTTAATTTTCATTTACAAAAGACAAAACAATTTTAATTATGTATAATAAATCTTAGTAGATAAGTTGAATACGGTGGTAAAACTACAATTAAGAGGTGGTTATTATGGTGTAATTCATAATAATTCAGAATCTTATGAAAGGATTTACACAAGTTTTGTCAATAATTGCATTGACTTGTGCAATTGCTAGCTTTTTAAAAGCTTTAGCATATTGTATAAGTGCAATAACAAAATTGATTTCTGTAATAAAACAGAATAAAAAGACAAAATAAAAAAGCCGTATTCTCAACTTTGGCGGGTTGAATATGACTTTCTTTATTTAATAATTAACTATGCCACCGCTTTTAACGGTTTCTACTAATGAAGTTCTGTTATAGCAGGACTTCTTTTTATTTATATTTATCTTATATCACAATTGTTTAAAAAACAAGATATATGAAAGCATTTGAATTACTTTAGGTTCTTAAAATCAGTACATTGTAAAAAGAACATGCTAGTCATAACAACCATTGGTATAACAAAAGAAGAGTTCAATTTAGGTACAAATGTCTCTAAAATAAAAACAATTCCTGCAACTAAAACAGCTACTACGGCAATCGATATTACATATATTTTTAGCATTCTTGGATCTTTATTTTTGAAACTATTATTTACATTAATTAAATTTTCATATAATTGTTTAATCTTTGGATGATTTTTTGAAAATAGTTTAGTGAACAAAATGAATGCCATACAATAAATAAACCAAATAAGTAATTTGATAATTGTCACTGTCTCATCATTATTAACATTAAAGGGAATGAAAACGATTAAAAGTGGCAAAACAAAAAATAATAGATTTAATCCAAATATTTTCCAATTAGTTTTCATAAAAATCTTCCTTATTTATTGTTTTTCAAAATTGAAAGTAACACATGGTATAAACACAATATATCCAAAAAATAAAAGAAAAAATATTGTTTTACCAGGTTCATAATCAAGTAATCCTAAAATAATGAAAATAAATAACAATAATGCAAAAAAGAAAAAAGACCCCCAAAGAATAATTGGGCTGCGCTTAAATAAATCATTTTTAGAACTAATAACATTTTCATATACAAATTTCATTTTAGAACTACTTTTAGATAATAACTTACTAAATATGCTAAGCACGATTAAATAAAACATAAATGGAATAAATAGTACCGAAGAATCCAAAAAGATTTGGACAATTACATACAAAGCAAAAGGACAATATATTAATATAAAATTCCAAATTAGCATTTGTTTATCAATTTTCATTGAATGCCCCCTACTTATTTTCTAATGAATAGAACAATTCTAAAACAATTACATAAAATAAAGTAAAGAATAAACTGTTCAATTTTAAAGCTCCAAATATTACATTCATCACAAGTAAAATCACTATTAAAATCAATAATGACATGGTTGGATGTTGACGGTAAAATGAATTATTACGTACACCAAATCCATAGTAAAACATTTGTGCTAGCTTACTGTATGGATGATTTTTACAATACATATATAAGATTACAAAATAAGCAATGATGGCTAATAAACTTAATAACCAACCAATCAGTAATTCAACAATTCCAGCAATAACAAATGCTGGTAAAACTAAAATGATTCCATTAATAAATGACTTCCAATTAATTTTCATAATAACTACCTACTTTCTTTTTAATGAATAAATAAAATTAGTGAACATTAGCATGATAAATATACAAAGCAAGCCATTAATTTGTAAAAACATAGTTGATATAAATGAAAAAATGAAATATAAAATAATTATAATTACTGGAATAATTACTTTGTGTTGCTTATAAAACAGTTTATCATCGTCATAATTTATATTAAAGTTAATATTATGTAGAAAGTTAGCTAAAATCATAAATAATAAAAATAATAATAACGTTACTACCAAGCAAAGCCAAAAATTAATTTGCCAAGTTGCTAAAATAAGTATAAAAACGACCATTAAAATGGCATTAAAAATAAAACTATTCCATTGGATTTTCAAAAAATCACCCCTTTTATAATAAAGATATCAGAATTATTACTACCTTTTAATAGTTTTGAGACACTCAAAATAATATAATTAAGTTAATTTATAATAAAAGGATTTGATAATATGGAATATCGCATTGAAAAAGATTCTCTAGGAAATGTTAAAGTTCCCAAAGAAGCACTATTTGGACCACAAACACAACGTAGTCGTATTAATTTTAAATTTGGTCGACTAATGCCGATATCAATTATCCATACCCTTTTACAAATTAAAAAAGCTGCAGCCATCGTAAATGCTAAAGATGATAATTTAGATCAGGATAAATTCCAAACAATCGTTACAACAATTGATAAAATTTTGGCTGGTAACTATCATGATGAATTTCCATTACATGTTTATCAAACTGGTAGCGGTACGCAAACTAATATGAATGTGAATGAAGTCGTTGCACATTTATCCAAAAAATTAAATCCAGATATTAATGTCCATCCTAATGATGATGTTAACAAATCACAAAGCTCTAATGATACTTTTCCCACTGCCATGATGATTGCTGCTAACGATGCTATTAATCAATTATTACCAGTATTGAAACAACTAGTTGAGAAATTAAATGAAAAAGAAATTGCATATCAAACTGTTGTTAAGATTGGTCGTACGCATTTACAAGATGCGACCCCCATCACTTTTGGGCAAGAAATTAGTGGTTGGAAGTCAGCTATTCAACATGATATTGATTTCCTAGAGGCTAATAAAGATGCCCTCTTAGAATTGCCTATTGGTGGCACTGCCGTTGGAACTGGTTTAAACACACCTGATCATTTTGATTCAGATATGGTCAAACAACTAAGCAAACAATTAGATGAAGATTTCAAAGTTGCCCCTAACAAATTCCAAGGACTTGCCAATCATAGTGGCATTACCATGGTACATGGTGTCTTAAAGACTTTGGCCACCGATTTAATTAAAATTGGTAATGATATTCGTTTCTTGGCATCTGGTCCACGAGCTGGATATGATGAACTAAACATTCCAAGCAATGAACCTGGATCATCCATCATGCCTGGCAAAGTTAATCCAACCCAAATTGAAGCTTTAACAATGGTTGGTGCTGAAGTAATGGGCAATGATACCACCATTAATTTTGCTAACAGTCAAGGTAACTTTGAAATGAATGTTTACAAACCATTGATTATCACTAAATTTCTAGAAAGTGCTAATTTGTTAAGTGAATCAGTAGAATCGTTCACTAAAAAATTGATTGATGGCATGACTATTAATAAGGATCGTATGGATGAATTATTAAAAAATTCCTTAATGCTGGTAACCGCATTAAGTCCACATATTGGATATGAACGCAGTGCTAAGATTGCACAAAAAGCGAAAAAAGAAGATACCACACTAAAAGCAGCTGCTTTAGCTAGTGGTGTGAATGAACATGATTTTGATAAATGGGTAGTTGCAAGAGATATGACTAATATTGATGAATAAAAAATACACCTCCAAAAAATTTTGGAGGTGTATTTTTACAATGAAGTAAATGCCATAATTAGCATAATAACTCCCATCACTGGTCTTAATACTTTAGTCACTTTATTAGGATCATATTTTGATAATAAATAAGGCATAATTGCGGCACCAACAATTGCGCCAATTAATAACATTGTACCTGCATACCAAGCAACATGGCCTGTTGAAGCATGGGACAAAAAGCCAACAATTGATGTAATAATCAAAATATAAGATGAAGTTGCCGCAGCTTCTTGCATGGTTAAGCCCATAACCAGCAATCCACTAACAATGGGACCTCCACCAGACATACCAGCAATACCGACCATTAGTCCGGATAAAGTACCATAGAAATATGCTACTTTGGGATTTAATTGTTTTTGCTTTTTACTAGGATGAAAAGATTGATATAAAACCTGAATTCCTAAAATAAAAAAGACGACAAAAATAAGCCAAGAATAAACACTTTCAGGAATAAATTTCGATAAAATACTCCCTATAATGGTAAATGGTACAGCTGTCATTAACATGCGATTACCATATTTAAATTTCATATTACCAGTGCGATAATGACTGTATGAACCAATTAACAATGAAGGAATTGAAGTATACAAAGAAGTTGCTGCCGCAGTTGCTGGCGATGCTCCCACTAAGGAAGTTAAAATGCCTAAATAAAGAGCGGCTCCGCCACCACCCATAATGATTACAAAACCGCCAATAATAAAGCCTAAAAATAATAATATAAATGTCACATAAATCAACCTTTCTAATGAAAAAAGATGATCTCTAAATGAGATACATCTTTATTTTTTCTCTATTTTTTGTAATAACAAATTATTTTCAAAATGGAAACAAACAATCCAAATAGCAATGCTAGCTTGAATTGCCAGAATAATAAATTCCATAAATATATCTTGTCCATTAACCGCCATATAATTAGTTTCTGGCATTCCTTGTTTTAAAGTAACTACAAAATCCCAAATAAAATGGGTTGCAATTGGAATCAATAAGCTACCAGACTTAACATAAATCGCACCTAATATCATTCCGAGTCCTACTGCATTCATAACTTGCAATGTCGTAAAACCAAATGATTGGTGTAACAAGTTAATGTAATGGAAACATCCAAATACAACTCCTGAAATTCCCAAAGCAATTGAAACATTCACATAAGTTTGTTTAAATCTCGTAATTTTTTCTAAAATCCATCCCATGATAACTCCACGGAACATAATTTCTTCCGGTAATGCAGCGATAATTCCTACATCCAAAGCGGTCCAGAAATATTTTGTTTTTAATGATACAACTACAATTAATAAACAAATAAATATAAATATTTGCCATCCAAATTCAGAAAAGTTAGGCTTTAAATATAATTTTTGACTGAATAAATAATGATTCAATATCAATATCACAAAGATGGATAAAATCTTGTAAATGTTTAAATCCAGCATGTAATGATTGGTAAGAATGCTTTCATGAAATATAAGTCGATATATTCCACTATAAATTAGCGGTAAAATTACCGAATCAAAAAGCATTTCCAAAAATAAAATTAATGGAATCATTGTCCATTGCCATTTAGGATTAATTTTCTTGATTAAAATATAATCACTTCCTGTATGTAAATTTAAAATAACATTTTAACCATAATAATAGCAGATATTAGATTATTCAGCATATGCAAAGCAATTGATACTTTTAAATTATTAGTTTGTTTATATAAATAAGCTAAGAAGAAACCAATTTGTGCATATATTAAGAAAAAGAAAATATTTAAACTAGTATTATGTGCTAATCCAAAAAGCACCCCACTAACAATAATAGGTAACCATTTAAATTTAGGTGCAAACAATGCATCCATTAAATATCCTCTAAAAACCAATTCTTCTAAAATTGGACTAAAGATAATAATACCAAAAAGCATCAATATGACCGTTAAATTATTAGTAGAAAACATATCTTGTAAATTTTGTTGATTGCCACTAGTTGATTGATGGTAAAACATCGTACTCAAAAATGATAATAAGCCTTCAATTAAATGCGATAAAACGTAGGCAATAATGATCATTTTCCAGTTAGCTTTAGTAATTGATTGTTTAATACTATTTTGGCCATGCTTTTTATAACTAATATATGCAACCCAAATCATCAAAAAGTAAATTACAAAAAACAAGATAGATAAAATGATTTTCATATAAATACTACTTTGATTAGATAAAGCAAAAATTGGTATAAATTGTGGTCCAAATAAAATCATTAAGAATAACAAAATAAAAATAACGATGCGATCGAATAATTTATCAAAGGACCAGAAATTTGATTCGTTCATTTATAATTCACTCCTAAAAAAATAACTTATTATGACAATGTTATCATAATAAGTTATTTTTAATTTTAATTTTTATTCATCTAAATATATAAAATTGCCGCATAAATAACCAACGCAATTGTGGTTAATGTTAAGAACCAATTAATATTTTGCACAGTTAAACCAAAGGTTTCAGTTTTAACTTGTTTTTTAAAGAAGATTTTTGTATTATTCCAAACTTTAGGAATACTAATTAAAACTAATAACATTGTCCATGGTAACCATTGGAAAATAACTGAAACTACAATACTGACATACATTAAAACATAGTAAGCAGCATAAAGTTTCAAAGCGTTATCTTTCCCAATTCGAGCAACAATTGTCATTCGATGTAAATCGATGTCGTCTTGTTCATCACAAATATTATTAGCCAATACCATATTAGTAATGGAAAAAATAGTTAATCCAGAAGCTATAATGGCGGTTATTAATAATCCTAAATTAATTTCATTTAATGGAACATTGATTAAAATACAAGCAAAGGTAATCCCAATTCCCATTGTAAAACCTGAAGCAAAGTCACCAAAACGAGTAGTTGATAATGAATGATTCCCAGCTGAATAGAAAAAGGCTACCCCAAAGCCCCAAAGACCAATCAATAACAACCAATATGTAGTAATGAATACTAAATAAATTCCTAAAACAGCAATTAAAATTGCTAAAGCAATATCTAAGCGAGTAGCTTTAGTAATTGATAAGCCCTTAACTCGTGTATTTTCAATAAATCCATGTGCACTATGTTTAACCGCTTTTTTATAATCTTCTAAGTTATCTGTAACGTTAGTAAACATATGCATAAGTAATGCAACAATTAAAAATAGTAATGAGTGCCAAATGTTAATTGAGCCAAAATTGCCAAGCACAAAAGTAATCCCTAATAAAAAAGCAAAAATAGTAGTTAACAATGGTCCTAAGACTATTAAATTCAAATATCCTTTAATGTGAATCATCCCCTATAAATTTTTTTCAATAATATTATAAATTATACAACAATTATTATACAAATGGCGCCAATCTATCATATAATGTAGTGATGTAGATAATTTTAATAAAAAGAAGGGGATAAAATGAAAGAAGTCGTTGTATTAGGCGGTGGTTTCGCTGGCCTTCGTGCTTGCAGACTGCTAGCTAAAAGTAAACTAGATATTAATATTACTTTAGTCAATAATAATGACTATCATTATGATGCAACAGCATTACATACTGTTTCAGCTGGTACTAGTGCACCAGAACAAATCACAATGAAAATAGAAAACTGTATTAGCCCTAAGGTTAATTTCATAAAAGACACTGTTACTAATATTGACCATGATAATAAAGTTGTTTCTTTAGAAAATAATGGTCAAATTAAATTTGATTACCTATTTAATGCATTAGGTTTTGAATCTGAAACATTTGGTACCCCTGGTGCTGATCAATATGGATTACAAATTTGGAACATGAAGAGTGGTATTCAAAATATTCAAAAGATTGAGGATAATCTTAAAGAATACCGTAAATCAAAAGATAAAAATTACTTATCATTTGCAGTTATTGGTGGTGGCTTCACTGGAATTGAGCTATTAGGTGAAATTGCATATCAACTACCAAAATGGGCTAAAGAATGTGATTGTGATACTAATGATTTCACAATTACTTGTATTGCTCCTAGTTGTATTCCAATGTTTGATAAAAAACTAGTAGATTTTGCTTTAGATTACTTACATTCTAAGGGTGTAAAGTTTATTATTGATAAAGATGCTAAAGCAAAAGAAATCACTGCTGACGGTGTTTATTATGGTGAAGATAATAAATTTGTTCCTGCTAAAACAACTTTCTGGACTACTGGAGTTAAAGGCAATGACGTAATTAAAGAAGCTGGTTATGATCAAAAACGTAACCGAGTAGTTGTTAATGACACCATGGCGTTAGATACCTACCCTGATGAATATTTAATTGGAGACGTTTCAGCAGTTATGGATAAAGAAAATAATCGTCCATACCCAACTACTGGTCAAATCTCAATTCAAGAAGCTTCAATTGCAGTTGCTAACTTAAAAGCTCGTTTGAATAATACAAAGAAAGTTCCATTTAGCTACAAGTCATTAGGAACGGTTTGTTCACTAGGCCCTACAATGGGAATTGCTGAATTACCATTAGGTAAAAAGACAATGAAGTTAAAAGGACACAAAGTAGCCTTATTAAAACACTTAGTTAGAATGAACACTGCTTTCGAAATTGCTGGTGCTAAATCAGCAATTCAAAATTAAGGAGGAAAATATAGATAATGTTTGATTTCGCATTAAACGTTCTACCATTTGCACGTTTTCAATTTGCAATGACAACCATTTTCCATTACTTCTTTATTCCTATGTCAATTGGAATTGGTTTGGCTGTATGTATTATGGAAACCATGTATGCAATCACTAAGAACAAAATTTATCAAACTATGACGAAGTTCTGGGGAAGAATTTTCTTACTTGCTTTCGCTGTAGGTGTTGTTACCGGTCTGATTCAAGAATTCCAATTTGGGATGAACTGGTCCCAATATGCAAGATTTATGGGTGATATTTTTGGTGCCCCACTTGCAATTGAAGCTTTATTAGCATTCTTCTTAGAATCTACATTCTTAGGAGTATGGATGTTCACTTGGGATAAATTTAAACCAGCATGGCATGCTTTAATGATTTGGTTAGTATTCTTAGCTTCCACTGCATCTGCTTTATGGATTCTAACTGCTAATTCATTTATGCAACATCCCGTTGGTTACAAATTAACTTCTTCTGGACATGTTGAAATGACTAGTTTTAAAGCTTTACTTACCAATCAACAATTATGGTATGAATTCCCTCACGTTATTTCAAGTTGTATTGTTACTGGTTCATTTATTGTTGCTGGTACTTCTGCTTGGATGATTTTCCGTAAAAAGTCAGTTGGCTTCTTCAGAAAATCAATGCGTCTTGGATTAGTTCTTGGAATCGTCGGTTGTTTAGGTGCCGTTACTTCTGGTGATTTACAATCAGGTTATTTGATTAAAGATCAACCTATGAAGTTCGCTGCATCTGAAGGTATTTACAATCATACCGAAAACCCTGCTCCTTGGTCTGTGTTTCAATTAACTAATACAAAAACTCACAAGGAATATGGAAAAATTGAGGTTCCATATATGCTAAGTTTTCTTTCATATCACAAATTTAGTGGTTCTGTTGCTGGTATGGATGAAGCAAATCGCGCTTTACACAAAAAATATGACAGTAAATTTGGTAAGAACATGGATTATTCACTTAATGTAAATGTTCTATTCTTTGCATTTAGACTAATGGCTGCTGGATTTGGTGGTCTAACATTAATCTCATTATTAGGACTATGGTTCTCAAGAAGAAGAAAGAATACGATTGTAAAACAAAAGTGGTTAACATTTGTCCTATTCTTAGCTACTTTTGCCCCATTCGTTATTAATACTGGTGGTTGGTTATTTACTGAGCTTGGTCGTGACCCTTGGGTTGTTTATGGATTACTACCAATTGCCGATGCGGTATCACCAAGTACAAGTACAGCTTCAGTCATCTTTACTATTATTGTTTACTTCTTGTTATTCGTAACGCTTGCTAGTTGCATGGTATTCTATGCTAAGAAATCCTTATACAAAGGACCAGAAAGTATCGATAAAACCATCGATTACGATAATGATGATCCATTTTCTAAGGAGGCCTTTAACAAATGAGTTTCTTACAATTTTTCTGGTATGCAGTAATTTGTTTCCTATTTATTATGTTTTTAGTCTTAGATGGAGCTGACTTTGGTGCTGGGATGGCATCTAAGTTATTAGCCTTTCGTCCTGCTGAAAGTAATATGGTCGTTCGTTCAATCAGTCCTCACTGGGATGGAAACGAAGTATTCTTAGTTGCAGCTGGTGGTTCAATGTTTGCTACAATGCCATTTTGGTATGCTAGTCTATTCTCTGGATTCTATCTATTATTATTCTTAGTGCTAGTATCACTAATCTTTAGAGGAGTTGCATTTGAATTTAACAATGTTGCTGAAACCCCTAAGGGTAAGAATGCTTGGATGTGGGCAACTGCTATCAGTAGTACTGCTGCACCATTCTTACTTGGTATGTTATTTACAGCAATGATTCAACCAGTTCCAATGGATAATCATGGAAATATTTTCGTTGGATTATTCAATGTTATCAATCCTCTTTCAGTATTAGGTGGCATTGCAGTTACTGCATTATGCTTATATCAAGGACTACATTTCTTCATCTTACATGCAAATGGTATTATGAGATATCGTGCTGCCAGCTTAGCAGGTAACCTATATTGGGCTGCTTACCCTGTTGAAGTATTATTCGCAATTGCATTATTCTTCGAAACTAATTTCTTTGAAGATCACTTATTGAGTACATTAGTATTATTAGTACTAATTGTTCTAACAACTGCTTGGGGTCATCTATCAACTGGAATGCACAAAGAAGTCCAAGCATATATTGCTAACTCATTAACAATTGCATGTGTTGTATTATTAGTATTTGTTGGATTATTCCCACATGTATTAATTGCACAAAATCCAGTTAACTCATTATTAATTAAAAACGTTTCTTCTTCTCCACTTACCTTAACTGTAGTTACTATTGTTTTATGTATTCTATTACCAATTCTAACTGCATACTTCATTTGGAGTTATGTAATTCAATGGAAACGTCATGATTTATCAGAATTCGAAAACACCGATAAGGGTGCCTACTAGAATTCCATATCGGGAGGAATCTTCATATGTTTAATAAAAAATTAATGACAATTCCCGGTATCAAAAAACTAATTATTAAAATTAGCATATTAGCAGTCATTCAGTCATTCTCAATTATTGCTGAAGCATGGTTCTTATCCAGCGCTTTAGTAAATGCCTGGATGCTTAAAAAAGTAACAGCATCGATTTATCCAATGCTGTTCTTTTTTATTGCTTTCATAATTAGATATTTGATCACTAGAATTGAAAATCAAATTACTGATAATTTTTCCGACAAAGCTAGTAATGATTTCAAAAAAGCCTTATTAGAAAAGACTTTTGAACTAGGTCCACAATCAGTTGCCAAATTAGGTTCTGGACAATTAATTACCATTGCACTTGAAGGAATTGACCAAATTAAGAACTATTTAAATCTAATTATTTTGAAAACATTAAATTTAGCAATTATTCCATGGATCATTTTAGTAGCTGTTTTCTTTGTGAATGCTTTATCTGGATTAGTTCTTTTATTAGTATTCCCAATCATCATCTACTTTATGATTATTTTAGGAATTGCTGCTCGTAAAAAATCAGATCAACAATATTTAAATTTTTCCAAAATGTCTAATAATTTTATTAATACCCTCCGTGGTTTAAAAACACTAAAATTATTTGGTTTAAGTAAGCTTTATGGGAAAAATATTTTTCGTGTTTCAGAAAATTATCGTAAATCGACCTTAGAAGTTTTAAAAATTGCTTTATTATCTACTTTTACATTAGATTTTATGACTACTATTTCCATTGCAATTGTTGCGGTCATTTTAGGAGTTAGATTAATTAATGGTTCTGTATTATTATTCCCTGCACTATTTGCATTAATTACTGCTCCTGATTACTTCTTACCATTAAGAGATTATGGAAATGACTATCATGCCACTTTAGATGGTAAGAATGCTTTAGATCATCTAATCAGTATTTTAGATACTCAATCTCCTAAGGCACAAAAAGAATTAAAACAATTCAAAACTTGGAATCAAGAATCAACCCTAAAAGCTGATCATTTATCTTTTCAATATGATAAGGATAGTGATAAAGGTATAAAAGATGTTTCATTTAACTTTACTGGTCATTTGAAGGTTGGAATTGTTGGCCAATCTGGTTCTGGTAAATCCACCATGTTGAACTTATTAGGTGGTTGGCTACAACCAGAAGATAAAACTAACTTTAAAATTAATGGTGAAAAAACTGATAGTTTAGCGCAATTTGCTTGGCAAAAACACCTTAGTTACATTCCACAAAATCCCTACCTATTTTCTGGAACAATTGCTGAAAATATCGCTTTTTATGCTCCTAATGCTAATACCGATGATATTAAAAAAGCTGCTCAAAGCGCCGGTCTTGAAGAATTTATTAATTCATTAAAAGATGGTATGAATACTATCATTGGTCGTGGTGGCCGTGGAGTTTCTGGTGGTCAAGCCCAAAGAATCGCTTTAGCTAGAGTCTTATTAGACCAACGTGAAATTATTCTTCTAGATGAACCAACTGCACATTTAGATATCGAAACTGAATATGAATTAAAACAAACCATGTTACCAATTTTCAAAGATCATTTAGTAATCTTCGCTACTCATCGTCTCCACTGGATGAACGAGATGGATTATATTTTGGTAATGGAAAACGGTAAGTTAGTTGAACAAGGTAACCCTAAAGAGTTATTAAAACAATCAGGTAAATATCGCCAATTAGTTGATGAAATTAGAGGTGAAGATAATAATGCGTAATTTTTTTAATAAAGATACATGGATTAAGCCATATTTAAAAAAGGACAAAAAATTATTGTTCACTGCTTTTGGTCTGGGAATTGTTACCATCATTTGTTCAATTGGTTTAATGTTCGTTGCTGGTTATTTAATCAGTCGTTCGGCAACTAGGCCATACAATATATTAATTGTTTATATTCCAGTTATTTTAGCGCAAGCATTTGGAACTGGACGTCCAGTCTTTCAATATTTAGAACAATTAACCTCGCATAATTGGGTATTAGGGGTTGTTTCTAAACTACGTCAACGTTTATATATGACATTAGAAAAAGGTGCTGACTTTGTTGGCGAACGTTTTAAATTAGGTAATTTGTTAGGTGTCTTATCCGATGATTTAGAACATCTAGAAGATCTATATTTAAAAACCATCTTTCCAATTATTACCTCATATATAACCGGAATTATTATCATCATTTTATTAGGCATCGTTAGTATTCCCTATGCATTATTCATGTTTGTTTGCTTCGCAGTCATCCTATTAGTAATGCCTATCATTTCAGTCATTATTTTTGGTAAAGCTAAAAAATATGAAAAAGATTTAGTCGCTAATAATTATCAAAACTTAACTGATGCTACTTTAGGAGTTACCGATTGGATGATTTCTGGACGTAAAAAAGATTTTATTGGTGAAGGAACTAAGAACGATAAAAGATTAGCGCAATCACGCAATAAAGTCGATCATTTCGAATGGAATCGTGACTTCGCATTACGTGGGATGATTGGCATTATCATTGTTGGGTCCATCATTTGGGGTAATATATATCTAAATGATTCTCAATCAATTTCTAATTATATTGCTGCCTTTGTTTTAGGAGTTTTCCCATTACTAGATACATTTATCCCTGTATCACAGGCTATGGAAAATTGGCCTATTTATAAAGAATCAGTAAATCGTTTAAATAACTTATCTAATACGTTGGATAAAGAAGAAATTGATACTACAGAAAAGAATTTTGATCCTAACAAAATTAATAGTATTAGTATGAATGATGTTTCATTTAAATATGATGACGATAATTCAGCTATTTTAAATAATATTTCATTGAATGTTAAACAAGGCCAAAAATTAGCCATCATTGGTCCAAGTGGTGTGGGTAAAACTACGCTACTTCAACTATTACTTGGTAGTATCAACCCCACTAAAGGTGAAGTTAAAATAAATAATGTTAAAGTTACTGATTTACAAAACAATCGTTCCAATATTTTTAGTGTTTTAGATCAACAACCTTTCTTATTTGATACTACGATCATCAATAATGTGATGATTGGAAATGAACAAGCTACTTTTGCAGAAGCTAAACAAGCTTTATCTGAAGTTGGTTTAGCAGATTATATTGAAACTCTGCCTAAAAAATATGATACTGATATTGATGAAAGTGGAATCAAATTATCTGGTGGTCAACGTCAACGTTTAGCGATTGCTAGAGTTCTGTTGCAAGATAATCCAATTGTATTATTAGACGAACCAACGGTTGGATTAGACCCAATTACTGAAAATAATTTGATAAACACTTTAAATCAGGTATTAAAGAACAAAACCATTATTTGGGTAACTCATCACTTGCAAGGCTTATCTACTATGGATGAAGTTATTTTCTTACAAAAAGGAACCATCCAAATGGATGGCTCCCCTAGTGAGTTATATAAGAATAATGAAAAATACCGTAAACTTTATCAAATGGATCAAGGAATTGAAAATTAATTAAACAACTTATTAACCAATTTCAATAATACCTTTCTAGCATTATTATTTGGTAGTTGATCAATCATTTTTTCAATTGATTGATGATAAGCATCCATTTTGTCATGCGTTTTATCTAAAGATCCACTTTCTTTTACAATAGCTTTAACTTTAATTAGATCAGCTCGTTTGAGCTGATCTTTTTTATTTAGAATAGTAAGTAGTTCATCATGATAAGCAGTCTGCATTGCATATATGACCGGCAATGTATAAACACCATCTAAGATATCATTTAAGATTGGCTTACCAGCCTCTTCTTCTGTGTCTTCAAAATCAATTAAGTCATCACGCAGTTGAAATGCAATCCCAAATTCTGACCCAATCTGTTCAGATAACTTAATAATATTGTCATCGGCTTTAGAAATAATTGCTCCATTACCAGCTGCAATTTTGAATAAATCAGCAGTTTTACCTTGCACAGCTGCTAAATATTGTTCTTCATTTCTTTTCGAATCAAATTTAGTTTCATTTTGACGTAACTCACCATCAATAATGCCTTCAATTCCACTGACATTATATTTAATATCTGCCTTACTAGGCAAAGTATCTAAGACTAAATGGAAATACTTAACAAATAAATAATCACCTAAATAAATGGAAGTCCGTTCACCAAAATTGTAGTTCAAACTAGTAACACCACGACGTAAATCTGATTTATCAATAACATCGTCATGTACTAATGATGCCAAGTGAATTAACTCAACTGAAGCCGCCACTTTTTCAAAGTAATCATTTTCATCTTTTTTTGTACCAAATTCTGTAAATAACATTAAGAAAGCAGCACGTAACATCTTGCCACTACCATTAATTAATTCATTAATGCTTTTCTTAAAATCATCATCATTAATTTGCACTTGCTGTTTCATGATATTTTCTATAGTTTTCAACCTTTGTTCTAACTCAGGTCTTTGTTTCCATAATCGAAGATCCATAAAATACCCCTATTTCAAAACTCGTTTATTATATTTCACAATTTTACAACTTTTATAGATGCATATCCAGTAATCAATTATTTAGCAAGCAAATATTAAAAAAATCGCAATCATTAAGCCAATTAACTATACGTTTTTACAAAAAATAGTTAGAATGTTTATTGTACGATGTATTTTTATACAAAAAAATCGAAAAGGAATGATTTAAATGCGAATCGGAGTTACCGCAGACATTATTTTAAGTCAAAA
This sequence comes from Apilactobacillus micheneri, assembly GCF_006493595.1. Classification (NCBI taxonomy): domain Bacteria; kingdom Bacillati; phylum Bacillota; class Bacilli; order Lactobacillales; family Lactobacillaceae; genus Apilactobacillus; species Apilactobacillus micheneri. Next base: position 117,594 of record NZ_QUBI01000005.1, read on the forward strand.
TCAAACTTTCAGACAACGTGAAGGTCATTTTGCACAACGTACATTAATGAATTGCCTTTTGGCTAATAATATAACTCCAGTGATTTTGCCTGTTGCTAAACAAGAGATGGCAGCTGACTTATTAGAAACAGTTGATGGAGTAATATTAACTGGTGGACCAGATGTATTACCTGAATTCTATGGTGAAGAACCAATTAGAGAAATTGGTACTACATATGAACCCCGTGATCAATTTGAACTGGCTTTAGTCAAACAAGCAATTCAAATGAAAAAACCAATTTTGGCAATTTGCCGCGGACTACAAGTTGTTAATGTTGCTTTAGGTGGAACTTTATATCAAGATATTGATACTCAATTTGAACCTAAAGATAATATGAGAATTTTACAACATTCCCAAAAAGCAATTGGATATGCTCCTGTTCATCATATTAACATCAATGGTGATTCAGCATTAGCAAAAACTTTTGGTAGTCGTGCATTTGTTAATTCCTTCCATCATGAAGCAGCCAAAGATGTTGCGCCTAGCTTGAAAGTTGTTGCTAGCGCCGATGATGGAATGATTGAAGGCCTTGAAAATGACGACAAGTCCATTCAATGTGTTCAATGGCATCCCGAAAATATGTGGGATCACTACGAAGATGAAAACCAACTGTTTGTTGATTTCTTCAATCGTATTCATACAAAATAAGGAGTGATATTTAATGCCCGATACGAAAAAGAAATTAAGTTTCTTTAGTATTGTTCTTTTAGGAATCAATGCCATTATTGGTTCCGGAATCTTTTTATTACCTACAGCTGGAATGAAAATCTTTGGTCCAGCTAGTATTTTAGTTTTAGTTTTTGATGCATTTTTAGCCTTTATGATTGGTTTATGTTTTGCTGAATGTTCCGGATTGTTTGATGAATCTGGTGGTGCATATATTTATGCTAAACATGCCTTTGGTAATTTTATTGGTTATGAAGTTGGAATTGCTGCTTGGGCTGTTAGAATTATTGCTGAAGCAACTATGTATGTCGCTTTCGCAACTGCTTTAGGTGGTTTTTTCCCTGCTTTAAATACTTCTTTAGCTAAAAATATTATCGTTACAATCATGGCAGTGGGATTAATGATTTTAAACTTATCAGGAATTGAAGCAGCCTCTGTTTTCAGTAATATTATTACTGTTGGAAAGTTATTACCAATCTTTTTAATTATTATTATTGGTTTATTCTTTATTCATCCTGGTAACTTTACTCCATTCTTCGTGCCATCATTAACTCATGCATCAAACTTCTCTGATGCCACTTTAACCATGTTTTATATTTTTACTGGGGTTGAAGGATTAGTTGTTACTGCCGGTGAAATGAGTAATGTTAAGAAGAATTTACCACGTGCAATCATGGTTGTATTATCAGTGGTAACTATCATCTACATCCTAATTATGGCTGTATGTATTGGTGTTTTGGGACCTAAATTAACTCAAACTTCAGTGCCATTACAAGCTGCTTTGACTGCTATGATTGGTAAAGTTGGTAGTTACATTGTTGTTGCAGGATCAGTACTATCAATTGGTGGTATTTGTATTGCATCTTCATTTATTACACCACGTTCAACCGAAGCCCTTGCAGACAATGGCATTTTACCTAAAGCATTTAGTAAGAAAAATCGTAAAAATGCTCCTTACATTTCAATTATTGTAAATGCTATTTTAATTTTAGCTTTATCATATTCAGGAACATTTACTTATCTAGCACAAATTAGCGCCATTTCAAGATTTGCTCAATTTATTCCTACTATTATTGCTGTTATGGTATTTAGAAAGACAATGAAAAATCAACCTAGAGCCTTTAAATTACCTTTAGGTTACACCATTCCAATCATTGCTTTAGCAATATCATTATGGTTAATCTTTAATACTAAGGTTAACTTATTAATATTTGGTTTTGGAGCTTTAGTAATTGCTTTACCTTTCTACTTCTTAACTCGTGGCTTTCGCGAAAGAAAAATGAATTAAAATAATAAAAAAACTCGAACTTTAACAGTTCTGAAGTGAACCCCTAAAGTGAAACAACACTTTAGGGGTTTTTGTATGGCAAAATTTAGTTTTGAGTTAAAGAAAAAAATAGTTAAAGAATATTTTTCTGCAGGAATTGGTTCTACTAGTCTTGCTAAAAAATATAATATTAAAAGTAGAACAACTATTTTAAATTGGATTCATATGTATAATGCCTTCGGCATTAAAGGCTTGATTGTAAGAAAACCAATTAAAGTATATTCTGGAAATTATAAACGAAAAGTGCTGCATTGGATGCACACTAACCACAGTTCGTATCCAGAAACAGCA
>NZ_QUBI01000006.1:0-77281 GCF_006493595.1 Apilactobacillus micheneri
ACGGTCATCACTTTTCCATTTACGACTTTGTTCTTTTAACATTGTTCCATAGGGAATTAAAGGAATGTGATTAGTTAGTTTATCTTCCATAAAACGATAGTTACTTTCAGATCCATAACCAGCATCGGCAACAATATATTTACCCAAACTATTATTCTCAATTTGTTTATTTAAGAATGGAATTAAAGTACGAGTATCAGTGGGATTTTGATAAATATCAAAATTAGTTATGAATTGTCCACTAGTAGCAATTTGTAGATTATAAGCAGGTTTAAGTTTTCCATTTAACATAGGATCTTCCTTAATACGCATAAAGGTAACATCATGATCAGTCTTAGAATAACTATTACGATTAGCAAATATTTTATTACCTTTTTTGATATTCCATTTGTTTACATTTACGAAAACGAAGTTTCTTTTAATGGATTTTAACTTACGACGATTTTGTTTATTGGGATTAGGTGATACTTTTTTATTCTGTTTAATTTGATAATTTAAATCAGCTAAACAATTCTCTAAATGAATAATAATTTCATCTAACTCACTTGTTGAAATGTCAGAGTTATCTGGAAGTTTACCTAAATATTTAACATCATTCATGTCATGTAGTAATTTTATAATCGCTTCGCGATTTAATTTATCGAATCTGATTATATTTTTACGCCAAACAAAAGAGTACTTATTAGCATTAGCCAATATTTTAGTTCCATCAATAAACGTTATATCATCAATGTGCTTATTTTTTCTTAAAATATTAACTATACTCGACATACATTTACTAATTAAATCTTCTGCTTCATCGGAAACCCTAAAACGACAAACTGTTCGATATGATGGAAAAGAACTATGTGTTAACCAACGTGCAGGTAGATTTTCTTCAGCTAGTGCACTTATTTGTCTACTACTGAAAATGCCTTTAGAGTAGGCAAATAAGGTTAATTTCAAAAGGCGACCGCAGGTCGTACTTTCTTGGTCGACCAAATATATATTTTCCTTTAAAATCAATTGTTTCAACAATTTGATCTATAATTTTAACTTGATGATTATCTTGGGGTTGCCAATTATTAATATTTAAAATATAATTACTCATTGAGATTTCCTTTCGTTGGGGGAATTTATTGAAACGATATCGGTTGTGTCGATATCGTTTTTATTATACATAAATAATGCTCGTTGGAAAACTTACATTCCAACGAGCATTATTTTTTCAGAGACTTATGTCACAGCCCCTTTATATTTTATGAATCTAATTCAAGATTTTCAAGATAATTAATTTCTTGTCTTAAATCAGATGCTGTTTTCCAATCGATCTTTTCATCATTAAGTAATTCTTGAATAGCTATTCTTTGAGCACCTAATGCTCTAACTCTAATTTTACGATACCTTGCATCATAATTAATTGGGCTTGTTTTCAATGCTTCATTATAGTTTAAATATTCATCAATTATCGTTTCAACAACATCTTCATCATATTTATTATAAAGTTGTTTTAAGTTTTCAATTGTATAACTATTTATTTTAATTAGTATTTTACGCATTTGTTTATTAATCTCTTCATCATTATTTTGCTTGAAGAGCCATAGCTTTAAAGTTTGGTATGATGATACCAATTCTAATTTAGCATTAGATTGATTAGACTGATTCAAATTTTTAATTTCACGATGATTAATTTCATAATTAACTGCATTAATCATTTTTTTAGAAATTTGTCCTTGAGCCATTAATTTCTTAATTGCTACTTTTTCATATTTGATTGCTGCAAGACGAATATCTTTTTCCATTTTACTAATATGTGTCATGGAAAATTGCTTAATAATCATCTGATACTGATCAATAATTACATTACTAATATGCTTATCTTCTGCACTATGTTTTTTAATACTATCAATAGCAAAATTCAACATATAAATACGAGTTTTACCCTCATTCCAATAGTTATTGTTATTGTACTCAATAACTTGATTATTATCACTAGGAATCAAAGGTAATATTATAACTGCAGCAAGTAAACTTAAAATAATTACGATTGATGCAATAAATAAAATCAAAGCACGATCTGGAAATGGTATTCCTTGATTAGTTACAAATGGTATGGATAACACACCAGCCATTGTGATTGCACCTCTAACCCCTGATAGTCCTGCAATAACGGCAGTTTTAATATCAATTGGAGCAAATCTATGTTCAGAAATAAAAGTAGTAAAAGCTTCATATATCATAATCCAAGCAATTCTAATAATTAATAAAACTAACCAAGTTATAATTGCATATCCAATAGATATCCAAGTATTAAACTGCATGCTTTTAACTACAGTTCCCATTGCAAACGGAACTTCAATTCCTAATATTATAAACACGATTCCATTCAATAGATAAATAATAACATCCCAAGTATGTTCACTCATTATATCTAATTCAGCAGAAGAAGCATTGGACTTTGATGATTTTAAGTGATAAATAATTCCTGCAGTTACAACAGCAATTACTCCTGAAGCATGAAATACTTCTTCAGCTAACATATATATTAGAAATGGCGATGCTATTTGAGAAACAATGTTAAATGGAACATTCGTTAAACCTTTTTCGTATAAAAACTTACGAATAAATAAAATAAATAGCATTGTTATAATTCCAATAACACCACCAACAATGCTAATGTAAAAGAAATCAGTAACTGCACCTTTTAAAGAAAAAGAGCCATAGACGGTCGCAGCTACTGCATATTTAAATCCAATTAGTCCACTAGCATCATTAATTAAGCTTTCACCATTAACCAAGTGTAAAATATTTTTCGGTAATTTAGCCTTTTTAGCAATTGATTCAACTGCAATAGGATCAGTTGGTGACAAAATTGCAGCTAGAGCAAATGCAACTGGTAATGGCATTGATGGAATCATTTTATAAATAACTAATCCACCTAATATCATTGTTATAAACACTAACAATATAGAATTAGCAAAAATGGGCCATCTTAATTCCCATAAATCATCTTTTGGGAAACGCCGACCATCATTAAAAAGTAAGGGGGCAATAAACAACAATAAAAACCAGTCACTACTTAGATGAATGTTAAAGCCAAATATAACGGCTAATAGACATCCCAAAGTCACTTGAATAAGGCTATCTGGAATTACTGGAACATAATGATGAATTATATTAGACGATAGCAGAATAATTGTTAGTAGCAAAATAATTTCAATAAGTTCCATATAAAATTAACTCCTTATTTATCTTCTCCAATAATTCTAACTTCAGTTTCTAACTTAACTCCTTGCTTATCATAAACAATTTTTTGAACATGATGAATTACATTAAGATAATCAGTAGCACTTGCGTTACCAACATTTACAATAAAGCCTGCATGTTTAATAGATACTTGAGCACCACCAGATTGATAACCTTGTAATCCAGAATCATGTATTAGTTTACCAGCAAAATACCCTTTAGGTCTTTTAAAAACACTCCCACAAGAAGGTAATTCTAGTGGTTGTTTTGAAGATCTCAAAGAATTAAAGTGATCCATTTTAAGTTGAATATCATTTTTATTGGCATGCGTTAATTTAAAAGTTGCTTGTAAAACAATGTCATTATTATCTTGAATGGAACTATGACGATATCCAAAGTCTAATTCATCATGTTTGATTATCTTTATTTCATTATTTGGTGTTAAGGCAACTATACTATCAGCAATTTGATCAGTTTCACCACCGTATGCTCCAGCATTCATAAATATTGCCCCACCTACACTACCGGGAATTCCTGCTGCAAACTCAGCACCTGATAAGCTGCTCTTCTGTGCAGCTATCGTAACATCAATATATGCTGCACCAGCATCAGCAATAACCAAATTATCAGTAGTTTCAATACTATTCATATCAGTTAACATAATTACTAGGCCGCGAATACCACCATCTTTGATAATTAAATTACTTGCGTTCCCGAGAACTGTAATTGGCAAATTTTCATAATTAGCCAATTGCAATAATTCTTGAACTTCATCAATAGATTTTGGAAAAGCTAAGAAATCAGCTGGACCACCAGTTTTTGTAAATGTATATTTTGATAATGATTCATTCTTTAATATTTTTACTTTTTCTTTCATAAATATCAATTTCCTTAATATATTTTATATTTTAATTTTAACACGATAAAAGACTTTGTTACCATGTTATACTTAAGTATAAATTTTATATTAAGGAGTTTATAAATGAATTTTACTGCAATTGATTTTGAAACAGCTAATAATAAACGTGCAAGTGCATGTTCATTAGCAATAACAGTAGTAAGAAATAATAAAATTGTTGATGAATTTTATACGCTGATAAATCCAGAAGTCGAATTTAATTGGCGAAATATCAAAGTTCATGGGTTACATGCAGAAGATGTTGCTGATGCACCTACTTTTCCAGAAATATGGCCAATTATTAATCATTTCTTTAGTCATGAAAAACTGGTAATTGCACATAATAATTCATTTGATAATAGTGTTTTAAAGAATACCCTATTAAGATATGATTTAATTGTCCCTAAATATCTGACTTTAGATACTGTAAAAACTTCAAAATACTTTTTCCCAGAATTTGAAAACCATAAATTAAATACTGTATGTGAAAATATGAATATTGATTTGCATCATCATCATAATGCGTTAGATGATAGTTTAGCATGTGCCAATATATTGATTAAACAACAAAAAGAATTTGGCAATGATGCAATCAAACAATTCATTAAAGTAAAAAAATAATCTGCTTAATTAATTTAAGCAGATTATTTTTTTACTTTTATATTCATTTCATAAGTAGAATGATAATTTTCATGAATATTAATTAAACGTTTTTTAGAAAATATAAAGCCACATTTCTGATATAGATGAACAGCCGCATGATTCCTTTTCTCTACAATTAATGCAATTGTAGACAAATTACTATAACTGGATCCCCAATGAATAGCTTCTTTAACTAAATCAGTGCCCAATCCATAGTTCCAATATTTTTTAATGATTGCTATGCCCAATTCGCCTAAATCTGAATCATCTAGATTTTGGACAGTTACTAAACCGATAATTTTATCTAAATACTTAGCTAATAAGATGACATTCCCACAAGTTTGATTAACTAACATGATTTGTTGTGCCTGTTGTTGCACACTCATTTCACCAAGTTCTGGATCAATCGTGAAAGTATCAGATTCAGTTTTTAATTGTTCCAATAAATTAATTAAATTTTCAGCATCTTCAGGCATTGCCAAAGTAATATTTACATCAATTTTATTTTCCATTATTTTTCAAGATAACTTTCTTTAATAATATTATTAAAGTGTTCACCTTTAGGCTGAAAATCAATTGTACGATAATTATCACCCTTAGAATCATCACGTTTAAAAATGATTTTAAGATAATCACTAGGTAATTCATTTTCAATAAAATTAGACCATTCGATGACGTTAATACCATCACCATTAAAATATTCTTCTAAGCCTAATTCATCCCCACTGCCATCGTCTAAACGATATGCATCCATGTGATACAAAGGTAAGCGTCCATCTTGATATTCTCTAATAATTGTAAATGTAGGACTTTTAATATTTCTTTTAATCCCAAGTCCTTCAGCAAGTCCCTTAGTAAAAGTAGTCTTACCAGCACCTAAATCACCGTCTAATAAAATGACATCTTTAGGTTTTAAATAATCAGCGATTTTTTTACCATAACTCATGGTTTCTTCTGGAGTATTAACGTTAAACTTCATATATTAACCTCCTTATTTTAGAGATTGTGCAGCAGTAATAATTGAAACATTGTAAACGTCTTCAGCATTACAACCTCTTGATAAATCTGAAACTGGTTTAGCCATTCCTTGTAAAATTGGACCAAATGCTTCAAATCCACCTAAGCGTTGAGCAATTTTGTAGCCAATATTTCCTGATTGTAATTCTGGAAATACAAATACATTGGCGTTTCCTGCAACTTCAGATGTAGGTGCTTTCTTCTTTGCCACTTCTGGAATAAGCGCAGCATCAAATTGTAGTTCACCATCAGATGGACAATCTAATTCATCTTGAGCCATCTTAGCAGCTTCTTGCACTTTAGTAACCATTTCACCCTTAGCTGAACCCTTTGTAGAAAAGCTTAAAAATGCAACTTTAGGATTGATTCCAAACATTTTAGCAGTCTCCGCACTTTGTTTAGCTACCTCAACCATGCCAGCTGCATCTAATTCCAAGTTAATCGCACAGTCAGCAAATACATAACGAGTATCTCCTTTTTGCATTAAGAAAGAACCAGAAATTCTACGCATCCCTTTTTTAGTTTTAATAATTTGTAATGCTGGTCTAACTGTATCTCCAGTAGCATGTGCTGCTCCAAAAACCATACCATCAGCCTTACCCATATAAACTAGCATTGTTCCAAAATAATTTTCATTATTTAACCATTCTGATAATTGTTCACGGGTGTTTTTACCATTGCGACGTTCTTCTAAAGCATCTAACATTGCTTCATATTCATCTTTAGGATAATCATTGATATCAATGATTTGTACTTTACTTAAATCAGCACCATTAGCATGCTTTGAAATATCAGTGTTATTTCCTAATAAAATAGGTGTAATTAAATCTTCAAAAGCTAAACGTGCAGCTGCTTCAATAATTCTTTCATCAGATCCTTCGGGAAAAACAATTTTTTTATTTTTTCCCTTAATATCATTTCTTAATCCATCAAATAAATTGCTCATATAAAAGCCTCCTAATAAATTATTTCATTGATACATGTTCTGGTAATTGCCAATCAATTGGCTGTTCTCCCAATGCTTTTAAAGCATCATTAGTCTTAGAAAACGGCTTAGAGCCAAAAAATCCGCGATATGCAGACAATGGACTAGGATGAGCAGATTGAATGACAATATTAGTATCAGTATTAATTAGTTTAATTTTAGAACGAGCTGCTCCACCCCACAATATAAAGATAACGGGTTCTGGACGTGCTGATAACTTTTTAATTGCAGCATCTGTCAACTGTTCCCAGCCTTTACCTTTATGGGAAAAAGCTTGGCCATTTCTAACTGTCAAAACAGAGTTTAATAACAAAACTCCTTGTTTAGCCCATTTTTCTAAATAGCCATGATTAACTGGCTTGATTCCTAAGTCATCTTGTAATTCTTTATAAATATTACGTAATGAAGGTGGTAACTTAACACCTGGCATAACTGAAAAGCTTAATCCATGAGCTTGATTAGGTTCGTGATAAGGATCTTGACCTAAAATAACCACTTTCACTTTACTAAATGGTGTCCATTCAAAAGCTTCATAAATTTTACCAGCTGCTGGATGAATATCATAGTGATTGTATTCATTAACTAAAAATTTTCTTAAATCTTGGTAATAACTTTTTTCAAATTCTGGTTGTAAAACTTCCCACCAATCATTATGAATAAAAGGTTTCATGTCTAAACACCTCGCATTAATTTTATCACAATTAATATCCAAATTACATTTACAAAAAAGCACTTCCAAAATAGGAAGTGCTTTTATTTATAGTTAATAATGTTTCATTACACGAGAAATTTCACGTTGTTGATCACGTTTTTTAATTGTATTTCGCTTATCATACTCATGTTTTCCTTCAGCAACACCAATTAAAACTTTAGCAAAGCCACGCTTAATATACATTTTTAGAGGAATTAGAGTGATTCCTTTTTTATCAGTTTCACGTGCTAATCGTTTAATTTCTTGTTTATGCAAAAGTAGCTTACGATTACGTAACGGATCATGATTAAATTGATTACCTTGTGTATATTCACTAATGTGAACATTCATCAAAGTAGCTTGTCCATTACGAATCTGAGCAAACCCATCTTTTAAATTTACTCGATGTGCTCTAACAGACTTAATTTCAGTTCCTGTTAAAGCAATTCCTGCTTCGTAAGTTTGCAAAACACGGTAATCATGTCTGGCCTTTCTATTTTGAGCCATTAGATTAGCGTTTTTTGCATTTTGTTTCTTCTTAGCCATTTAAAATCACCTCTAAGATCTAGGATAATTAACGTTTATGGTTAGATCTTCTATGATTGTTTTTATGATTATCGTTTCTGTTAGAACGTTTACCGTTGAATTTGCCGCGACCCTTTTTATCGCCGTTACGACGATTACGTCTATTGCCACCGCGAGAACCATTATTCTTATGTTCAGGTCTTAATTTAGACATTGGTGTATCCTGTGGATTTACAATGTCGAAATCTACCGCACTTTGGTCAACATCAACATTAACAACTTTAACACGAACTGGTTGTCCAATACGGTAAGTACGATGTGTATTACGTCCAACTAACGCTAAGAATTTTTCAATATATTCATAGTAATCATCTTTCATACGACTAATATGAACTAATCCTTCTACCGTATTTGGCAATTCAATAAACATTCCAAATTTCAAGACTGAACTAACCGTTGCATCAAATTCTTCACCAACATGATCAGCCATGTATTCAGCTTTCTTCATTGCATCAGTATCACGTTCAGCATCTACTTCACGACGTTCACATTTAGATGAATGTACTGAAATTTCTTCCAGTAAGTTACCATATTTTTCTTTAGCTGCCTTACCCATTCCATTATCTTCGTAATGATGAATCAAACGGTGAACCATAGTATCAGGATATCTTCTAATTGGTGATGTAAAGTGAGTATAGTATTCAGCACCTAATCCAAAATGACCTAATGGTTGGTCAGTATATCTAGCTTGTTTCAAACTACGCAACATCATAACTGATACTGCAGCTTCTTCAGGCTTACCAGCAACTTTCTTTAGAACATTTTGTAACATCTTAGGTTTTAAGTGATCTGGATCACCCTTAATATCAATACCAAATGCACTCAAGAATTCAAAGAAGTTTTTAACTCTTTCACCATCAGGAGTTTCGTGGACACGATAAATAAATGGTACATGCTTTTGACAATAGTTCTTTGCAACAGTTTCATTAGCAGCTAACATAAATGATTCAATCATTTTTTCTGCTAAACCACGGACACGAACTTGAATATCAATTGGGTGTCCATTATCATCAACGATAATTTCTGCTTCATTATCATCAAAATCAATAGCACCACGACGGCGACGTTGTTTATATAATATTTTGTGTAGTTCACCCATAGTTTTAAACATTGGAACTAAACGGGAGTACTTTTCTTTAGTTTTTTCGTCGTCTGATTCCAAAATGTCATTAACAGCTTTATATGTCATTCTAGCAGTTGATTTCATAACACTAGGATGAATACGATGTTTAACAACATGTCCTTCAGGATTAATTTCCATGTCACAACTCATACATAGTCTTAATTGTCCTTCATTCAATGAACAAATACCATTAGATAAGCGACGAGGTAACATTGGGATAACTCGGTCAGTTAAATAAACTGAAGTTCCACGTTTATATGCTTCTTCATCTAATAAACTACCTGGTTTAACATAGTGTGATACATCGGCAATGTGAACACCTAAATGATAGTTACCATTTGGTAATTTCCATGCAGTAACAGCATCATCCAAGTCTTTAGAAGATTCACCATCAATAGTAACTAAATCTTGATCAGTGATATCTTCGCGACCCTTCATTTCTTCTTCACTAATTTCCTCTGGAATCGCATCCGCTTCTTGTAAAACATCTTCTGGAAATTGTGATGGAATATTATGAGCATACACAATTTGTAAAATATCGATACCTGGATCGTCAACACTACCGATTACTTCTTTAGCAATTCCTACCATGTAATCAGGATGATCTTCATTTGGGTATTCAGTGATTTCAGCGGTAACAACTTCTCCTGGTGTTGGTTTCAAACCTACACCAACAACATAGAATTTATAGTTAATTAATTTCTTTTCTTTTAACTTAACTTGACCAATATATCCTTGATCATCATCAGTACGAGTAAATTCACCAACTACTTGTTCATAATTTCTTTCAATAATGTCTACAATTTTACCTTCAGGACCCTTACCTGAATTTTGGTCACCTTTTCTTACAATTTTGATTTCAACAGTATCACCATTCATTGCATTCATAGTATTTCCAGGAGCAATAAAGGCATCATCTAAATCATCATCATAATTAACAAAACCAAAACCTTTGGGGTTTGAATGAAAAATACCTTCTAGTTTTTCATTTTCTTCATTAAATTTGAAGTTACCTTCTTCGGTAACAATTACAGTTTTTTCTCTTTCCAAGACAGCAAGTGTTTGCACGATGAGAGTAAATGCATTAGCACCGTGATAGCCTAGTTCATCAGCAATTTCTTCAACCGCAAATGTTTGACTAGGAAACTTGTTTAAAACCGCTTGGACTTCATTTTTTAAATTATTATCTTCCAATATCGATTCCTCATTAATTTATTATTTTTGAACTTAATCAAATTCCGTCATACTTCTATAAGTCATTTTAACATTTTTATACTATCTTTTATTAAATAAATATAAAAAAAGACCCTGTAAATTTTACAGGAGTCATTCCTTTTAATGCGATGATAGCCATACTAAGGCTAATGCAGACGCAAAAAAGATAATTAATAAAACAACAGTAACCTTTTGCATAAAGGCTTCAAATCCACGAGGCTTTGAGCCAGCAAATAAGTCATCAGCTCCACCACTCAATGATGACATTGCATCATTATTGGTTTTAGCTGGTTGCATTAATACGGCAATGATTATTAAAACACTGTCAATCCAAATTATATCCATTAATAAATTATACAATTCGTTGCCTCCTACCTAAAATAGGTTTTAAATCAATAATTGATAGCTTTACATTTTAGTTTATCATATAAAACAATTCTTTCCAATTAGTAATAAATTTTATTAACTATTAGTTACCAGTTTATCCATAAAATAATGTACGTAACCGCGATTATTATAATTGGTCGATATTTTCAAATTATCCCCTGCTTTAATGACTGTAGATCCATTAGGAATAATTTTTTCATCATTACGACCAATTGAACTTAAAATCGTGTCTTTAGGCCAAGTAATTTCTTTAACCATTTTACCATCAATTTTACATCCTACAAATACCGAATAATTAATTGTAAATAATCCACCAAGATTACTTTGCTTTTGTGGACTTAATAAATTATCTAGCATCTCATCATAAATTGGCTTGCTATTCATTAAATCAGAAACCACGTATGCAACTAATGTAACAAACGATAAAGCCATTAAGTTCTGCAAAGAACCAACCATTTCAGTAATCAATAATATGGCAGTAAAAGGTGATTTACTAATACAAGCAAAATAAGCACTCATTGAAACAATAATAAAATTAACAAATAAATATGATGGCATTAAATTAAAATTAATTAATGCTTTTGCATATAAAGCACCTAAAATAGCACCTAAAGAAAGCATTGGTAAAAATATCCCCCCAGGGGTGCCAGTACCATACGAAATGGTTGAAAAAATAAAGCGTAATACAAAATAAAATAGCAAAATTGATATTAATGGTGATTGCTTAGCAATCATTAAAACTAATGTACTTCCACCACCAGAAACTTTAGGAACAAACATTTCAATTGGTATTACTAATAGGAAAGGAAGTATCGAAAAAATCCATTGTGGCAGAAATTTACTTTTAGCATACCATTTACTAATGTTAATAGTAAAAAATTCATACATTTTACCAAAAATGCCTAAAAACATTCCTAAACCAATCAAATAAGGATATATGTGTAATGGAATAACATGAAAATATTGCATATGTAAAACTGGTGTTTTTCCAAAAATAGCTGTTGAAACAAAATTAGATGCAACTGCTGCTGACAATGCAACAGTCCAAACTAAAGTAGAAAAATTATGATAAATTTCTTCTAAAACAAATAAAGTACTAGCAATAGGCGCATTAAACGCTGCAGATAATCCAGCTGCTGCACCACCAGAAATCATTAGCTTTCTATCAACACCAATTTTGTGAGTGATTTTAGCTATTCCTTGCGCTAAGGTAGCACCTAGCTGAATTGATGGCCCTTCCCTTCCAAGAAATAAACCACTGGAAATAGATAAAACACCACCAATAAATTTTTTTATAAATACAGGTAGCCATTTATAATCAATTTCTCCGGCGAGTTGACCCTCGACTTGTGGAATCCCTGATCCTTTAATATCAGAATTAGATAATATTAGTTGATAAGTAATAATTGCAAACATTAAATTAATAGCTATTAATAATATTAAAGATAAAAAATTATGATTAGCATACATAGCTATTTTTAATAATATTCCAGATAAGGATTCAATTAATATTCTAAAAATGCTAATAAAGAATCCTACTAAAGTTCCAATTAAAGCTCCATATAAAACTGATTTGAAGCGTTTAATATTATCATTTTTCAAGTCAATTACCCCTTAAAGTATAATAATTTAATCATACCATAATTAAAATAAAAAAAGCATTAAACATAAACATGCCTAATGCTTTTTATTATTATGAATAACAAAATTATTTGTTAATAATATTGTTACGTGCTTCTTCACTTAGGTTGTAGAATGAGTGTACACCTTTGTATTGAGCAACTGAACCTAATTGGTCTTCAATTCTCATTAATTGGTTGTACTTAGCGATACGTTCGCCACGACTCATTGAACCAGTCTTAATTTGACCAGCATTCATAGCAACAACTAAGTCAGAAATTGTAGTATCTTCAGTTTCACCAGAACGGTGTGAAATGATAGCTGTGTATCCAGCTTCCTTAGCCATTTGTACAGCATTAACAGTTTCAGTTAAAGTACCGATTTGGTTAAGTTTAATTAAGATTGAGTTTGAAACGCCCATCTTAATACCCTTACGTAAGTAATCAGTGTTAGTTACGAATAAGTCATCACCAACGATTTGAACTTTCTTACCTAAGCGCTTAGTAGCCATTTGCCAATCTTCCCATTCGTTTTCATCCAATGGATCTTCGATGGAAATAATTGGGTATTTGTCTACTAATTGTTCTAGTAATGTAACAAATTCATCAGCAGAGTATGATTTACCATCACCTACTAAGTTGTACTTTTTAGTATCAGCATCATAAAATTCTGATGCAGCACAGTCAAATGCAATTGATACATCTTTACCTGGCTTGTAACCAGCACGTTGGATTGCTTCTACTAAGATTTCAAATGGTTCTTCATTGTTCTTCAAATCAGGAGCAAAACCACCTTCGTCACCTACAGCAGTTGAGTAACCCTTTTCGTTTAAGATAGCCTTTAAGTTATGGAATGTTTCAGAACCCATACGGATAGCTTCTTTAACAGTTTCAGCACCAACAGGCATAATCATAAATTCTTGGAAGTCAACCTTGTTATTAGCATGTTCACCACCATTGATAACGTTCATCATTGGAGTAGGTAATACGTGAGCATTAAAACCACCAAGATAGTTATATAATGGAACACCTAATTCATCAGCAGCAGCACGTGCAGCAGCTAATGAAACACCTAAAATAGCGTTAGCACCTAACTTACCTTTAGTAGGTGTACCATCTAATTTGATCATAGCTTGGTCAATAGCTAATTGATCAGTTACGTCATAACCAACAATTTCTTTAGCAATAATGTTATTAACGTTGTTAACAGCCTTAGTAACACCCTTACCCATGTAACGGTTCTTATCACCATCACGTAATTCAACGGCTTCGTGTTCACCAGTAGATGCACCTGAAGGTACGATTCCACGACCCATTGCACCTGCTTCAGTATATAGTTCTACTTCAACTGTAGGATTTCCACGAGAATCTAATACTTCTCGAGCATAAATATCTGAAATAATTGACATTTTATTCTCTCCTTAATGAAAGTTGTTACCTCAGAATCAAGGCTACTTTCATTTTATTATTTTAAAGACAAACTTTCAACACAAACTCCTTATAAAAAGCGAATTATTTTGAATAATTAACAATTTTTAGAAATTCTTTTGGCTTTAAACTAGCAGTTCCTGCTAAAACACCATCAACATCTTTTTGTTGCATCAATTCTTGTACGTTTTTGTCATTAACGCTACCACCATACAATATTCTAACTTTACTGGCCACTTTTTCGTCATACAGTTCGGCAATCGTTTTTCTAATTAAACAACAAGCTTCTTGTGTTTCTGAAACACTAGCAGATTTACCAGTTCCAATTGCCCAGCTAGGTTCATATCCAATTACTACATTTTGTGCATCCTTAGATGAAACCCCATTCAATGATTCTGCAACTGGATTAACTACCCAGTCCATATGATCATCAGTTTTTTGTTTGGTCATCGTTTCATCACAACAAATAATTGGAATCATATGGTTTTGTAGTACAGCTTTTACTTTTTTATTTACGGTTTTATTGGTCTCATTAAAATATTTACGCCTTTCTGAGTGGCCAAGCATAACATAATTAACCCCCATCTCAGATAAAGCATAAGGACTAACTTCACCGGTATAAGCTCCTTTATCTTTATAGAAGCAATTTTCAGCAGATGATTTTAAAGGACTATTTTTACAATATTTAGTTAAAGTCTCTAAAAATATTGGTGATGCTGCAATTGCACACTCAACTTGGTTACTATCAGGTAATTTGTTAGTAATTTGATCTAAAAAGCTATCAGCTTCTTCAAGAGTTAAATTCATTTTCCAATTACCCACTATGAAAGGAGTCCTCATTATTATTTCCCCCTCAATATTTAATAAAATTAAATATTAATCTTTATAATCAATAATACCACTCAGGTAAAATAAATTAAGTAATTCAATTTTATCATAAATAAAAAAAAGAGTTCGATATAAAATATCGAGCTCTTTTAGAAAAAATTCTTTATTTATCAGTAATTGCAGCAATACCTGGTAAAGTTTTACCTTCCATGTATTCTAGTGAAGCTCCACCACCAGTTGAAACGTGTGATAATTTATCAGCAACGCCTAATTGGTTAACAGCAGCAGTTGAATCACCACCACCAACAACAGTAGTAGCATCTTTTAATTCACCTAAGAATTTACCAATAGCTAGAGTACCTTTAGCAAAGTTACTCATTTCGAATACACCCATAGGTCCATTCCAAACTACTGTTTTAGCATCTCTTAATACATCTTCGAATAGTTTGATACTCTTAGGACCAATGTCTAAAGCCATTTGACCATCAGGAATATTATCAGTAACAATTTCAGTAGGTGCGTCATTCTTGAATTCAGGAGCAACTACAGAATCAATAGGTAGGACAATTTTGTCGCCACCCTTTTGTAAGATTTCTTTAGCAGTATCAATCTTGTCTTTTTCAACAAGTGAGTTACCAATTGAGTAACCTTTGGCAGCATAGAATGTATAAGTCATTCCACCACCGATAATAATCTTATCAGCTTTACCTAGTAAGTTATCAATAACACCAATCTTATCAGAAACCTTTGCACCACCAAGAATGGCAACAAATGGACGTTTAGGATCGTTAACAGCACCACCAATAAACTTAATTTCTTTTTCAATTAAGAAACCAGCAGCTACTGGTTTATTATTAGCTTCCATTGCACGTGCAATACCAACATTTGAAGCATGTTCACGATGAGCAGTACCAAATGCATCATTTACGAAGCAATCACCTAATGAAGCCCAGTATTGGCCTAGCTTAGGATCATTTTTGGATTCACGTTTTACGTTTTCACCGTCAACAACATCTTCATAACGAGTGTTTTGAACTAAAACAATATCGCCATCGTTCATATTGTTAACAGTATCTTCTAGCTTTTTACCTTCTGTTTCAGGAACAAAAGTTACAGGTTTATTAATTAATTCAGATAACTTTTCAGCAACTGGACGTAATGATAATGCTTCTTTGTCATCTTCACTCTTAA
Organism: Apilactobacillus micheneri; assembly: GCF_006493595.1. Lineage (NCBI taxonomy): Bacteria > Bacillati > Bacillota > Bacilli > Lactobacillales > Lactobacillaceae > Apilactobacillus > Apilactobacillus micheneri. The sequence goes on from NZ_QUBI01000006.1 coordinate 15,835, forward strand.
TACGACCTAAGTGAGAAAATAACACAGCTTTACCACCATGTTCAATTACATATTTGATTGTTGGAATAGCACCAACAATACGACTAGTATCACCAACAACGCCATCCTTAACAGGAACGTTGAAGTCGACACGCATTAAAACTTTTTTGCCATTTAAATCTAAATCAGAAACAACTGTCTTAGCCAATTTAGACTACCCCCTCAAAAAAATTGTTATTATAAATCACATATTAAATATAATTCATTTAGCTTCTTTTTTAAAGAATAATGAAAAATATTTTATAAAAAATGGAGGAGGCAAATGCCTCCTCCACCTTTTTTTGCTATAAAAGCATTAATTTAATATTAAAGTTCAGCAAAGTGTAGTAAAGTACGAACCATGTTGCAAGTAAAGCCCCATTCATTATCGTACCAAGCAACAGTCTTAACTAATTGAGTGTCACCATTTGCTGTGATTTCAGTTTGACCTGGATCAAATACTGAACCATGTGAATCATCAATAATATCAGTTGAAACAATTGGGTCTTCAGTGTAACCGAAGGCATCATTGTCTTTAGCATATTTCTTCATTGATTCATTGATTTCATCAGCAGTAACATTCTTGTCTAATACAGAAACTAATTCTGTTAATGAACCATCAACAACACCAACACGTTGTGCGTGACCTTGTAAATGACCATTTAATTCAGGAATTACTAAACCAATAGCTTTAGCAGCACCACTTGAATGAGGAATAGTGTTTACTGAAGCAGTACGGTTGTTTCTGAACTTCTTACCACGAGGGCCATCTAAGATAGCTTGAGTAGAAGTAAAGGCATGAATAGTTGTCATAGTACCGGCTTTAAGACCAAAGTCTTTGTTTAAGAAGTAAGCCATAGGTGCTAAACAACTTGTAGTACATGAACCAGCTGAAACAATCTTGTCATCTGAGTTCAATGTATCTAAGTTAACACCAGGAACAACAGTCTTAATTTGACCAGCAGGAGCTGAAATCAAGACACGTTTTGCACCAGCGTCTAAGTGAGCTTGTGATTTTTCTTCTGAAGTGTAGAAACCTGTACATTCTAGTACGAAGTCAACACCATCATTTTTAACCCATGGAAGGTCAGCGGCATTCTTTTCAGCGTAAACTGGAATTTCCTTACCGTCAACAACAATTCCTTTATCAGTTGATGAAACTTCACCAGGGAATTTACCATGTGTTGAATCATATTTTAATAAGTAAGCTAACATTGAAGGAGTTGTTAAATCATTGATAGCAGCAACTTCAATTTCATCTGAGTTTAGTTCGTTGATACGTTTGAAAGCCAAACGACCAATACGACCAAAACCGTTAATACCAATTTTTACAGTCATAACTGTTTTCCTCCTAGAGAAATAAATTTAAGTACTACGTACAGAGGTAATGTTACTACTTTTTCAAGTGATAGTCTATAAAATAGGCTAACTAATTTAAAATAATTTTCATTATTAATTTATAATAATTATTTGTAAATAAAATAGCATTAATCTCTACAAATTCAGTATATCAATCGTGTTTTTACTTTGCAAATCAACAGTTAAAATAGTTATCTTGAATTTTATAGCTTATTCATTTATAGTAATTTTATGCACTTGTAGTGTAATGGATAGCACGTAAGATTCCGGTTCTTAAGTTAAGGGTTCGATTCCCTTCAAGTGCATTATATTAAACAAATCGTTTGACCTTGATTGACCAATAATATAGAATTGGTTACAGCTTTTTAAAATGAAATTAATTATGGGGAGGAAACAATATGAATTTAGTCCCAACAGTCATTGAACAATCATCTAATGGTGAACGTGCATATGACATTTACTCAAGATTATTAAAAGATCGTATTATTATGTTATCAGGTCCTATCGAAGATAATATGGCAAATACAGTAATTGCCCAATTATTATTCCTTGATGCCCAAGACTCTGATAAAGATATCTACTTATATATAAATTCTCCTGGTGGTGTTGTAACTGCCGGAATGGCAATTTATGATACTATGAAATTTATTAAAGCAGATGTTCAAACCATTGTAATGGGTATGGCTGCATCAATGGCCAGTGTTTTAGCTTCTTCTGGTACTAAGGGTAAACGTTTTGCTTTGCCACATTCAGAAGTATTAATTCACCAACCATCTGGTGGTGCTCAAGGTCAACAAACCGAAATTGAAATTGCTGCTGAATCAATTCTAAAGACTCGTCATATGATTAATGAAATTTTGGCTGAAAATTCTGGTCAATCAATTGAAAAAATTAATCATGACACTGAACGTGATCATTACTTAAGTGCTCAAGAATCAGTTGATTATGGTTTAATTGATGCAATTATGAAAAATAGTTCAGAAAAGAAATAAATAATATAAATTATTGTTAATAAAAAAGCATCTGGAATTATTCCAGATGCTTTTTTATGTTTCAGCTGCTTCCTCTGCAGCCTCTTTCTTAATTCTATCAGCAAACTCATTTATTTTTCTTAAACGATGATTAATCCCTGATTTAGAAATACTGCCATCAGGTAAAGAATCACTTAATTCTTTTAAACTAACTTCTGGTTTTTGAATCCTAGTAACCGCCACATCATAAAGTTTTTTGGGTAATTGTTTCAAACCAACTGTATTAGCTATATATTGAATGCTTGTTAATTGTCTTGTGGATGCATTGGCAACCTTATTCATATTAGCATTTTCACAATTAACTAAACGATTAACCGAATTACGCATATCACGCATAATTCTTACATCTTCAAATTTTAACATTGCGTTAGTGGCACCAATTAATTGTAAGAAATTAGCAATTTTTTCGGCTTCCTTTAAATAAGTTATATAGCCACTTCTACGTTCAGTAGTTCTAGAATTAAGACCATAATTATTCATCATTTCAGAAATCATATCATTATGTTCTTCATATAATGAATATATTTCTAAATGGTAACGAGAAGTTTCAGGATTGTTAACAGATCCACTAGCTAAAAAAGCTCCTCTTAAATATGATCTTACTTGAGAATCACTTTTTAAGAGTTCAGTTGGAACTGTTTCAACAATTTGATAATTATCGAATATTTTTAAATCATCAAGAATCTCCTTAACTTGATACATAATTCTTACTATATAAATGTTATTTTTATTTAACTTCATCTTCTTACGAACAACTAGTTTACTTTCCACATCGTAGAATTTCAAAATCAAACTATAAATTCTACGCGCAATTGCAGGATTTTCAGTTTGAATATTTAATAACACTCTATTTGAAGATAGAGAAATTGAACCATTCATTCGAATTAAGGCCATTAATTCGGCCTTAGCATTTTTCTTATGAACTTCTAAAGTGGTTAACTCTTTTTTTACTTCACTTGCATATGACATTATTAATCACTCCAATCTTTATTGTTTATTAGTTTAATTAAAGTATCAGATACTAATTTTCCATTATGAAAGGCACAATCATCAGATAATTTTAAAAAGTTATCTTGAATGACTTTACAATGTTGTTGTTCAAGGCCAACTTTATCATGGGTAACTTGTTTAGATATTTCATTCCATTTTATTTTATCAATATAGTTATTAGGAATTGATGCATTGTTTACTAAAACAACATCAATAAAATTACATCCCAAATGACGATTTAAAACTTTTACATGATCAGCATCGGTAAAGTGATCAGTTTCACCCTTTTGTGTCATGATATTACATATATAAACTACCTTAGCTGGTGAATTAATAACAGCATATCCCAAATTTTCAATCATTAAATTCGGTAAAATACTAGTAAATAAACTGCCAGGTCCTAAAACAATTTGATCAGCATTCATAATCGCATCAATTACTTTTTGATTAGTTTTAGGATGCTCATCGCTATTAATATTTTCTACCCACACATGTTTAATATTTTTATCAGCATAAGTAATCTCATATTCACCAGCCATTTTGGTACCATCATCAAACTCAGCACATAATTGTAAATCTTGACTAGAGGCCGGATAAACGTGTCCATTAACTTTCATCATCTTACTAATAATTTCAACTGCATTATCAACTCCATTTTTCATTTCTGTTAGAGCTGCAATAATTAAATTACCAATTGAATGGCCGGATAAAAATTCATCACCGTTATTAAAACGGTATTGAAATAAATCTAAGTCTAACTTAGGTAAGTCTGACAAAGAAACTAATACATTACGAATATCACCTGGAGGTACCACATCCATATAATTGCGAATTTTACCAGAAGAACCTCCATCATCGGCAACTGTCACGATAGCTGTAATATCAACATTTTTTTCTTTTAAACTTTTTAGTATAACTGGTAGTCCGGTTCCACCACCGATAACTACAATTTTAGGACGGTTATTTAAATCATTACTCATTAAATATTCCCGCCTTTCTTTAATAATTTATTCGTTCAATATAATAACTCATGATATTTTAACACACATACCCGGGTGTGTCATTTATAAATAAAATAAAAAAAGAGTCCGAGACTCCTTTTTATTTTTTATTCATTTTAGTTCTTTTGGTATCACGTTTTAAAACAGGAGCTAAATATTGCCCAGTATAACTATCCTTTTGTTTAATAATTTCTTCAGGAGTTCCAGTAGCAATAATATTACCGCCACCTTCACCACCATCTGGTCCTAAATCAATTATATTATCAGCAGTCTTAATAACATCCAAATTATGTTCAATAATTAAAACTGTATTACCTTGATCGACTAATTCATGTAGAACCACTAATAAACGCTTAATATCATCGGTGTGTAACCCAATAGTTGGTTCATCTAAAATATATAAGTTATTACCAGCTGATTTTTTGTATAATTCAGCAGCTAATTTCATTCGTTGTGCCTCACCACCAGATAAAGTTGTGGCTGATTGACCTAATTTAACATAACCTAAACCAACTTCATCAATGGTTTTAAGTTTTCTTGTAATTTTAGGCATTGCTTCAAAGAATAATAAAGCTTCTTTAACTGTCATATCCAAAACATCAGCAATATTTTTCCCTTTATATTCAACTTCAAGTGTTTCATTATTATAACGTTTACCATGGCAAACTTCACAAGGTACATAAACATCAGGTAAGAAATTCATTTCAATTTTTAAAATTCCATCACCATGACAAGTTTCACAACGACCACCTTTAACATTAAAACTAAAACGGCCCTTTTGATATCCCCTTAATTTAGCTTCGTTAGTTTCCGCAAATAATTCACGGATATCATCAAAAACACCCGTATAAGTAGCAGGATTACTACGTGGTGTTCTACCAATTGGGCTTTGATCAATATTAATTAACTTATCAATATTCTTATAACCTGAAATAGATTTATATTTACCAGGCTTTTCTGAATTATTGTTTAGTTTTTGCGCTAAGGCTCGTTTCAAAACACGATTAATTAAAGTTGATTTACCAGAACCAGAAACTCCAGTAACAACATTAAACTCACCTAATGGAATATCAACATCAACATTCTTTAAATTATTCTCTGCAGCACCCTTTACTTTAATGTGCTTTTTATTCCCTTTTCTACGTTTCAATGGTACTGGAATAAATTTCTTTCCAGATAAATATTGACCAGTCAAAGAATTATCATTGTTGGCAATTTCTTTTGGGGTTCCAACAGCCATTACTTTACCACCATTAGCACCAGCACCTGGCCCAATATCTACAATATAATCAGCAGCTTCCATTGTATCTTCACCATGTTCAACTACCACTAAAGTATTGCCTAAATCACGCATTGATTTTAATGAGCTAATTAAACGATCATTATCACGTTGATGCAATCCAATGGATGGTTCATCTAATACATATAAAACACCCGATAAGTTAGAACCAATCTGAGTAGCTAAGCGAATTCTTTGTGATTCACCACCAGACAAAGTTCCTGCATTTCTAGACAATGTTAGATAATCTAAACCAACATTTTTTAAGAAAGACAAACGATCAATAATTTCTTTTAAAATTGGTTTTGCAATTACGGTATCTTTTTTGCCAAATGTTAAAGATTTAAAGAATTCTAATTCTTTATTGATGTCTAGATTAGTAACTTCACTAATATTTTCGCCATTAATTTTAACGCTTAAAGCTTCACGATTTAAACGTAAGCCATGACAAGTTTGACATGTTAATTCTGTCATATATTTACGCATTTGTTCACGGGTGAAATCACTATTAGTACTATGATATCGACGATCGATATTATTTAAGACACCCTCAAATGGTGCATCAGTATCACGTACACCACCGAAATTACTATCAAAGTGAAAATGAAATTCTTTTCCTTTAGAGCCTTTTAAAATAATATCACGTTGCTTCTTAGGTAATTTTTTGAAAGGCGTATCCATATCAATTTTAAAAGCATGGCAAGCTTGATCCAACAAGCTTGGATAAAACTTAGAACTAATTGGGTTCCATGGTTCAATTGCGCCTTCCTTTAGAGTTTTATTCTGATCAGGAATAACTAGACTTTCGTCTACTTCTAATTTCATTCCTAATCCATCACAATCAGGACAGGCACCAATTGGAGAATTAAATGAAAATAAACGAGGTTCTAATTCGCTAATGGTAAAACCGCATAAAGGACATGCATAATGTTCTGAAAAAATAAGATTATCTCCATGTCCCATTAAATCAGCGACTGCATACCCACCACTTAATCTTAGCGCAGTTTCTAGAGAATCAGATAGTCTTGACTTAATGCCATCTTTTACAATAATTCGATCAATAACAATATCAATATTATGACGTTTATTTTTCTCTAATTCTACTCCATCACCTAATTCATGGACTTCACCATCAACACGATAACGAACAAAGCCTTCCCTTTGAATCTTTTCAAAAGTCTTTTTGTGTTGACCGCGTTCTTCACGTACGACTGGTGAAAGAATTTGTAATTTAGTACGTTCTGGTAATGCAATAATTTCATCGATCATTTGATCAATGGATTGACGAGTAATCTTAGTTCCATCGTTAGGACAAATAGGAGTTCCAACACGAGCCCATAGAAGTCTAAAATAATCATTAATTTCAGTAACGGTTCCTACAGTAGAACGAGGATTATGAGAAGTTGTTTTTTGATCAATCGCAATTGCTGGACTTAATCCCTCAATAGAATCCACATCTGGCTTATCCATTTGGCCTAAAAATTGTCTAGCATACGATGATAAACTTTCAACGTAACGACGTTGTCCTTCAGCATACAAAGTATCAAAAGCTAAAGAACTTTTACCAGATCCAGATAGTCCTGTCATTACCGTTAATTTATTTTTAGGAATTGAAACATTAATATTTTTTAAATTATGGGCACGAGCACCCTTAATAATAATTTTATCGTTTGGCAAGAAATCACTCCTTACTTATTTCATTTGACTCTTAAGTTCCATAACTGTATCACGAATAGAAGCAGCTTGTTCAAAATCTAATTTCGTTGCAGCATGTCGCATTTCTTTATTTAGAGTTTCAAGCATTGATTGTTGTTCTTTTTTAGTCATCTTTTGGAAATCAGATTCAACAAATGAATGACTTTCTTTTGGTTCATCATCATCGTTATTATCATATTTAATAAGATCACGAACTGGTTTCTTAATAGTATGTGGGGTAATCCCATGTTCTTTATTATATGCTTTTTGAATTTTTCTTCTTCTAGCAGTCTCATCCATTGCTTTTTGCATTGAATCAGTTACTGTATCGGCATACATAATAACAGCCCCATTTTCGTTCCTGGCTGCACGACCAATCGTTTGAATTAATGAACGTTCATTTCTTAGAAAGCCTTCTTTGTCAGCATCCAAAATTGCAACTAAAGAAACTTCCGGAACATCGATACCTTCTCTTAAAAGATTAATTCCCACTAAAACATCATATTTGCCTAATCTTAAGTCACGTATAATTTTAGTTCGTTCAAGAGTTTTAACATCTGAGTGCAAATATGCTACTTTAATTCCTAAATCTTTTAAATAATCTGTTAAATCTTCAGCCATTTTTTTAGTTAAGGTAGTAACAAATGTTCTTTCGTCTCGATCAATTCTTTTATTAATTTCACCAACTAAGTTATCCATTTGTCCCATGATTGGACGAACTTCAACTGTAGGATCTAAAAGACCAGTTGGACGAATAATTTGTTGCACAATATTCTTTTCATCAGTCATTTCTAGTTCACGAGGACCAGGCGTAGCTGACATGTAAACAGCTTGATTAATATGTTTCTTAAACTCAGGCATCTTCAAAGGACGATTATCTAAAGCACTAGGTAATCTAAATCCATACTTAATAAGTTGTTCTTTTCTAGCTTTATCACCCTTATACATACCACCAATTTGAGGCAAAGTTTGATGAGATTCATCAACAACTAATAAATAATCATCGGGAAAGAAATCAAGTAATGTATATGGTGGTTCACCTGGTTTACGATGATCCACATGCCTAGAATAATTTTCAATCCCATTGGTATATCCCATTTCTGCCATCATTTCAACATCATAAGTAGTTCGTTGTTTTAGGCGTTGGGCTTCAACCAGTTTACCTTCACTTTTGAATTTAGCAACTTGTTCATCCATTTCTTTTCTAATATTGGCTAAAGCACTATCCAAATTTTGATCATCGGTTAAAAAGTGAGTCGCAGGGAAAATAATAACGTTATTCTTTTTACCTAAAAATTCACCTGTTAATGTATCAATTTCCCTAATGGAATCAATTTCATCACCAAAAAATTCAACTCTAAGTGCATGTTTATCACCTGAAGCTGGAAAAATATCTACCACATCACCATGAACTCTAAAGCGACCACGTTGAAAATCAATATCATTCCGATCAAATTGAATATCTACAAGCTGACGTAAAACATCATCACGTTCTATTTGTTGCCCTACATGTAAAGATACCGTATGTTTATAGTATTCTTCCGGACTCCCTAAACCAAAAATAGATGATACTGAAGCCACAATAATAACATCATTTCTAGTTAGGAGTGCATTAGTAGCAGCATGCCGTAACTTATCAATTTCGTCATTTACAGAAGAGTCTTTTTCAATATAAGTGTCACTTGAAGGTACATAAGCTTCCGGCTGATAATAATCATAATAACTAACAAAATATTCAACTGCATTATTAGGAAAAAATTCTTTGAATTCACCGTATAATTGGCCAGCTAAAGTTTTATTATGAGATAAAATTAATGTAGGTTTATTTACATTTTTGATAACATTTGAAATCGTAAATGTCTTCCCAGTACCAGTAGCACCCAATAATATTTGCGATTTTTGGCCATTTTCAATACCATCGGTTAATTTTTTAATTGCCTCTGGTTGATCTCCAGTTGGCTTATATTTAGAAACTAAATCAAAATGGTTATTTTTTTCTCGTTTAATTTGCAATAAAAGCCCTCACTTTCTCATTAAAATAAGAGCTTAAATTATAAGCCCTTAAACATCCCTATAATTTTGTATACATTTTAACACACGAACATACATTCTAAAATTAATACGTATCCGCCAAGATAATAAAAAGGAATGCTATTTAAGCATTCCTTTTTATTAATTATTTTTCTAATGATGATAAATATTCAAAAGCATTTTGACCAGCAATTCCACCGTCGCCCACGGCAGTTGCAACTTGTCTTAATTCTTTTGAACGAACATCTCCAATTGCAAAAACTCCAGGTACTGAAGTTTCCATACGTTCATTGGTCTTAATCCAACCTTTATCATCAGTAATATTTAAATTATTGAATGGTTCGGTCATTGGATTATTTCCAACATAAATAAATACTCCATTGGCATCAACAACATCAGTTTCATTGGTCTGATTGTTCAATGTTTTAACCCCTGTAACCTTCATATTATCACCAATAATTTCAGTTACATTAGTATTCCAAATAAAATTAATTTTGTCGTTTGCAAATGCACGATCTTGAAGTACCTTTTGTGCTCTTAATTGATCACGACGATGGATAACAGTAACTTTTGAAGTTATACCAGCAAGGTATAAAGCTTCTGAAATTGCTGAATCACCACCACCAATTACGACAACTTCTCTGTTTTTAAAGAAAGCTCCATCACATACAGCACAGTAAGAAACACCTTTGCCACCGTATTCATCTTCACCTTCAACACCTAATTTACGGTATTGAGAACCAGTCCCAATAATCACGGAACCTGTTTCATAACTATCTTGATCGGTTTTAACAATCTTATTTTTACCTGATTGTTCAATTGATTCAACAGTCCCATATGCATATTTTGCACCAAAGTTAATTGAACCTTCATACATTTTTTTAGCTAAATCTGGGCCTAAAATTGATTTAAAGCCAGGATAATTCTCAATTTCAGCAGTATTATTCATTTGGCCACCGTAAATGCCTCGATCAATCATCAAAACAGATAAATTTGCACGAGAAGCATATAATGCTGCAGTCATTCCACCAGGACCTGCACCAATTACGATTACATCATATTTTTCCATAATTTCAGCTCCTCTCTTTTTCAATAAGCACTACTTTACTAGCAAAAGAAAAGTTTGTCTATTATTTTGCACACAAAGTAATATTAGTCTAACTTATTAGCTAAATCCTTAATATATTGTTTCAATTGATCTGATACTTCTGGATGTTGTAAACCAAATTCAATATTAGTTTCTAACCAACCAAATTTATTCCCGGTATCATAACGAGAACCTTTGAATTCATGAGCATAGACTTTACCATTTTTGTTCAAAGTATCAATAGCATCAGTTAATTGAATTTCGTTACCCTTACCTGGTTTAGTATTTTCCAATATTTCAAATATTTCTGGAGTCAATAAGTAACGACCAATGATTGCTAAATCACTAGGAGCATCTTCTGGATTAGGTTTTTCAACGAAGCTAGTAACATCATATAATCCATCTTGTACTTCCTTAGCGGGATTAATAACTCCATATTTAGAAGTATCTTCATGTGGAACCTTCATAACAGCTAAGGTGGAAGAATTAGTTTTTTCATAACTATCAATTAATTGCTTAGTTAATGGAGTCTTGTCTTGCATCAAATCGTCACCTAGCATAATAACGAATGGATCATCCCCAACAAAACTCTTGGCAGTATGAACCGCATCCCCTAAACCATTAGGGTGTTCTTGACGTTTAAAATAGATGTTTAAACCATTAGTTTTCTTAACAGCTTCCAACATTTTCATCTTATTTTTCTTTTCAAGATTTAATTCTAATTCAGTATTAGAATCAAAATGGTCTTCAATTGCACGTTTACCTTTTCCAATAATAATTAAAATATCAGTAATTCCAGAAGCAACTGCTTCTTCAACAATTAATTGAATAGCAGGTTTATCAACTACTGGAAGCATTTCCTTAGGCATCGCTTTAGTTTCTGGTAAAAATCTTGTTCCCAAACCTGCAGCTGGGATGATTGCTTTTCTAATTTTTTTCATAAAACATTCTCCTTAAACCATATTTAGTCCAATTCTGCTCGGCCTTCACGATGCATTAGATTATTAATTGCATCTTTCACAGTTAATTCATCATTTATAACATGATAAATAGCTGATGTAATTGGCATATCGATACCACGTTGTTTTGCTAATTCATAGGCAGCTTTAGTGGTAGCAATTCCTTCAATTACCATTCCCATATGTTCAATAACTTCGTCTAATGACTTACCTTGTCCTAATTGATATCCAGCACGCCAGTTTCTAGAATCACTACTTGTTGCTGTAACAATTAGGTCACCAACCCCAGACAATCCAGTAAATGTTAATGGATTAGCACCAAATGAAGTTCCTAATCGAGAAATTTCTGCTAAGCCACGAGTCATTAGAGCTGCTTTAGTATTATCACCATAACCTAAACTATAAAGTGCTCCCGCTCCTAATGCAATAATATTTTTCAAAGCTGCACCAATTTCAACACCTATAATATCATCATTGGTATAAACTCTAAAATATTCATTAATAAACAAAGACTGAACATGTTCAGCATCTTTAATGTTTTCTGAAGCAGTAGTAACCAAAGTAATATCATGTTTTGCTACCGATTCAGCTTGACTAGGACCGGATATTACAGCAATCGATTTACGATATTTGGGATCAATTTCTTCAGCAAGGACTTCAGACATACGTTTGTAGGTCTTTTGCTCAATTCCTTTACTACCATGAATAATATTTACTTTCATATTCAATTCTGCCAAAATATTATTTACTTTTTGAGCGATTGATCTAGTAACTTGAGCTGGTACCACAAATAAGATGTCGTCAACCCCATTAATAGCTTCCTTCATATCAGAATAAGCTACCAAATCCTTAGAATATGTAAAATTCTCAATGTATTTAGTATTAGTGTGTTTGTTATTTAATTCTTCAACTTGAGCTGGTTTGTAAGACCATAAGTGAACTTCGTTACCATTTTCAGATAAGATGTTGGCTAACATGCTACCCCATGATCCTGCACCTAAAACTGCTACTTTTTCTACCATTATAAAATCTCCTTGTAATTATATTACTTATTAATTATTGATCTACCGTCAAGATAATATGGTAAATCTGGATTTTTCTTTCTACGATAAATAATAATACCCATAGAACCGAAAAATAAAACAATTGATAATAATTGTGAAACTCTTATATCACCAAAGGCCATTAAGCTATCAGTACGCATTCCCTCAACAAAGAATCTTCCAAATGAATACCAAATTACATAACCTAAAAAGACTTCACCACGTTTAAAGAATTTATTAATATGCCTTAAATTCATTAGTAATATAAAACCAAATATATCCCAAATAGACTCATACAAAAAAGTTGGTTGACGATATGAACCTTGAATAAACATTTGATTAATTATAAATGATGGTAAATGCAAGTGTTGTAAGAAAGATAAACTTGTAATTTTACCAAAAGCTTCTTGGTTCATAAAGTTACCCCATCTACCAATTCCTTGTCCCATTATTACAGTTGGAGCAATAACATCTAGCATCAACCAAACCGGTATAAATTTACTACGGCAATAATAAAATACAACTAAGCCAGCACCAATTAAAGCTCCATAAATGGCAATTCCACCATCCCAAACTTTAATTATTTCATCTAGATGTTGACTGTAGTATGGCCACTGAAATGCTACATAATAGATACGAGCGCAAATAATTGCAACAGGCAATGCCCATAAAATCATGTCATAAATATTATCTGCAATAATTCCACGTTTTGAACCTTCTTTAACAGAAAGATAAACCGCAATCATCACTGCACTGGCAATAAAGATTCCATACCAATGAACTTGAATCGATCCCAAATTAAATGCAATCGGATTTAAAGCTAACGAAATAAGATCTCCTCCATTCAATATTTAATTAACCATTAGGTTTTGAATTTTCTTTAATTAAACTATTTAGATTATCATTGAATACTTTAGTTGCATCGTATCCCATTGTTCTAGCTCTAAAGTTCATTGCAGCTGCTTCAACAATAATTGCTAAATTGCGTCCAGTTTTAACTGGAATGTTAATTCTTTCAACATCAACATCAAAGATCCGTCTAGTTTCATTAGAATTCCCTAATCGATCATAATCTTTATTATCAGACCAGTTTTCTAAATGGACAATTAAATCGACTTTGGTTTTTGAACGTACAGCTCCTGCACCAAATAAATTCATTACGTCAATAATCCCAATTCCACGGATTTCTAATAAATGACGTAAAATACGTGGAGCTTGTCCAACTAATGTTTGTTCATCCTGTTGGTATACTTCCACTCGATCATCAGCTATTAATCGATGGCCACGTTTTACTAATTCCAAAGCGGTTTCACTTTTACCGACTCCTGAATCACCAGTCATCAGAACACCTAATCCATAAACATCAACTAAAACTCCATGCATAGATTTTCTTTCGGCTAAATTACTTTCTAAATAATTAGTCATATTACTTAAAACTCTAGAAGTTGTTAATTTTGATCCTAAAATAGGAATATGTTTATTTTTAGCAGCTCTAATTAACTCATCTGGCGGATCTAATTGAGTCGAGATCACAAAAGCTGGGGTTTCTGGGTGACACATTTCTTTCATAACTTCATAAAGATCAGCACTATTCATGCCTTTTGCATATGAGGTCTCAGTAATTCCAAGTAATTGAATTCTTTTAGCCGGATAATAATTAAAATATCCAGTTAATTCTAAACCAGGTCTTGAAATATCACTAGTAGTAATAGGTCTGTCTAAATACTCTTTACCATAAAAAATATCTAGATGTGTGTTTTCAACTAAGTCAGCAACACTAACATTATAAGTCATACGTTTACCTCCTATGTTATTATTATTTTACCATTTTAATTATTATCTTTTAATCTTAAAAGCACATTAAAAATAAAAAAATAAGTAGATATTATTAAATACCTACTTATTTTAACATTATTCAGTTGATTGATTATTAGATAATACCGCATTACAAATTGACATTATTATAGATACTAGCATTGCCATCCCAAAAGAAGTAAATTGGAAATCACTACCAACAATATATGAGGTTGCTTCTAACATAAATGCATTTAAGACAATACTAAACAATCCCAATGTCAAAATATTAATTGGTAATGAAAGAATAAACAATACCGGTTTTACCAAAGTATTCAAAATCGCCAATACAAAAGCAGCAATAATTGCCGTTGTTAAACTAGCGACATAAAAACTTCCTTGAAAGAAACCTGCAATAGCTATAAATAATAAGGTATTAACTAATAAACGACCCCAAAATCCCATTGTAAGTCTCCTTTATTTATGATCAAATTCTTGAACATCTTTTAAATTTTTTCTTTTATCGTTATTCTTAGTTGTTGATTGTTCTTTAGACTTGTATTGATTAAACATCCCATCAAAAGGACCAGTTGTTTCTTGAGTATTGGGCATTAAAACAAGCAAAATCAAGTATGCAAGTAATCCAATGCCATGAAAGAAAGCAAGAATAATAAAAATTATTCTTATAATTCTAGAATCAATTCCTAGATATTCTGAAACTCCACCGGCAACTCCAGTTAGCATTCTGTCTGTTTTTGATCTAGTTAATTTTTTCATTTTATTAACAACTCCTTTGAGTTAAACATTTAAACACTTTTCATGCTTAAATACAATCCTTTTAATAAAAATAATTTATTTAAACAAAACAACCCCTAATTCATTTGGTGAGTCGTTATAAATAGCTGATTCAGTAATTTTAATTCGGTCATTTCTATTTATTAATTTTAATCGACAAAATGTAGGTGAAGATAAAATTGCCTCATAAAATTCATTTTTATTATGAACCGTTTTGTTATTAACTTCAACAATACGATCCCCAATTTCAACCCCCATTTTATCAGCTGGAGTAGATGGCCTAACACCAATTACACTAACGCCTTCAACTGCATCAGAAAACCATTTTTCAGATTTAAGGTCTTGTAATTTGATTCTAATTAAAATCAACAAATAAACAATAATAAGGATTCCGATTGAATATAAAGTAACAATTGGGAAGAAATAGCTGCCAATTGTTAATATAAATCCCAAAATACCTAATTTAACAATTGAATTACCAATCTTTTTTGCAATCTTTAAAGGAACATTCTTGAATATTTTCATTTTTGCACTTAAAAGTACTGGTAATAAAAATAAACTAAATGATTGATGTCCTACCATGAAAGTAGGCCAAAATGAAATTGCTTTTTGCAATTGATCGCCAGGAATTAAAACGAGTAATGGAAAAACTGTCATTTCATTTAAAAGGTATCCAGCTACACGGTTTCCACGTTTATTTTTCGATATTTCAGGGGTATTATAACGGCCAACAAAGTATCTCCAAAATAAACCGGACATTAAAATGATTAAACTAATTAGAAATAATATGTTTTGATTGGCAGTCATTGATAAATCAATTGAAGAATCAAAGCTGTCATTAATATAATCAAATATACTAGGAATCATTGTAATTAAAGTTGTTATTCCAGCTATTATAATCGGAAATAATCTATAGGGAATCAACACAATATTTAATAATAGTAGTACTTCATACAAAATAATCCATGGGACAGAAATAAATGTACCAACTAAAATTGATAAAATAGATCCAAAAATACCGAAAAGTAAAAATCCTAGTAAAAAATGTTTTAACTCAAAATTATTTTGATAAATAGCAGTATTAAAAGAATTTCTTTCACGTGAAAGTCTTTTTTTATTGTTTAAAAGAACTTTAATTATGCCCAGCCAAAGAACTGGTTGAATAAAAATTATAGATAATGTTAATAAATAATCCATTTGCTTGTCTCCTAAGTTAATCTGGGTTCTGCTTGCTTAATTTCCATTGTAAATACGAATTAATAAATTTGTCTAATTTTCCATCCATAACATCTTGTACTTTAGCAGTTTCATAGCCTGTACGATGGTCTTTTACCATCGAATATGGATGAAAAACATAAGAACGAATTTGTGAACCCCATCCAATTTCTTTTTGTTCACCTTCTAGTTGAGCTTTTTGCTCAGCCTTCTTTTCTTCTTCTAATTCATATAACTTGGACTTTAACATATTCATTGCAGTTTCCCTATTTTGTAGCTGTGAACGTTGAGCTTGACTAGCAACTACAATTCCAGTAGGTTCATGGGTAATTCGAACCGCAGATGAAGTTTTGTTAACATGTTGACCACCAGCTCCACTGGCTCTAAAAACATCTACCCTTAAGTCAGCAGGATTAATATCAATGTTTACTGAATCATCTAATTCTGGCATTACATCCACTGAGGCAAATGATGTGTGACGACGACCTGCTGAGTCAAATGGAGAAATTCTAACCAATCGATGCACACCTTTTTCTGATTTCAAATATCCATATGCATTTTCACCAGAAATTAATAACGTCGCACTATCAATTCCAGCTACTTCACCAACTTGATAATTCAAAGTCTCTAATTTAAATTCATGTTGTTCAGCCCATCTGGTGTACATGCGAAGTAACATCATTCCCCAATCATGAGATTCAGTTCCACCAGCACCTGGATGAATTTCTAAGATAGCATTATTGCCATCATATTTACCATTTAACAGCATGCCTAAGCGATAATTTTCTAAATGCTTTTTAGTCTTACTTAAATTATTTTCAAATTCTTCCATTATTGAAGGGTCATTATCTTCTTCAAGTAATTCCAAGTTTATTTCTAAGTCATCACTTTCTTCAGCAATTACCTTAAAATTATCATACTTTTTCTTAAGTTTATTGTTTTCTTCAATAAAGCTTTTAGCTTTATTAGGATCATCCCAAAAATTAGGATCTGCCATTTTAGACTCATTAATCTCAATATTTTCAGATAATGAATCTAAGTCAAAGCGACCCCCTAAAACCAGCAATGGCTTTTTTTATTTTGTTAATTTCATCTTTTGCATCTTTTAATTCCATAAATTATTTACTCCTTATGTAAAAAACGGCAATGGAACTATACAAGTCCATCCCCGTTTTTAAAATTATCTTTCAATGTTTTGTCTAATTTCAGCCTTCATAAATAGTCTAGTTGTATCATAGTTGATATCTGAAATCATTTCTTCAAACATTTGATAACCTTCACGTTGATATTCAACCAATGGATTCAATTGACCATAACCTCTTAAACCAACTGATTGTCTCAATTGATCCATTTCATCAATATGATCAGTCCAGTGTGAATCAACAACTCTTAAAATAACAACCTTTTCAAATTCAAGCATTTGATTAGGATCATATAATTGATCTTGTTTTTCTTTATATACTTGTTTAGCAAGATTCATTAGAGTATCTTTAATTTCATCAGCAGATTTATTTTCTAAATCATCTAAACTGATGCGATCAGGACTTACTAAAGCACTAATAGCAAAATCTAAAATAGTATCTAAATCCCAATCTTTCTTATCTCCTTGAGTATGCAAGTTAACAATTCTATTAACGGTTCTTTGAATCATTGGCATTAATACCCATTTAAGAGATTTATTTTCTTCGATAATTTGATATCTTTCACCATAGATAACATTACGTTGTTGTCTCATAACATCATCATATTGAAGAACCTGTTTTCTAGAGTCATAATTATTACCTTCAACACGCTTTTGAGCTGATTCAACTTGTTTAGTAATTAATCTACTCTTAATAACAGCAGATTCGCCATCAACTTTCATATTTTCTAAGAAGCTCTTAATACGGTCAGAACCAAAACGACGCATTAAATCATCTTCTAATGAAAGATAGAATTGTGAAAGACCTGGGTCTCCTTGACGACCTGAACGACCACGTAATTGATTATCAATACGTCTTGATTCATGACGTTCAGTTCCAATAACTGCTAATCCACCTAGTTCAACAACACCCGGTCCAAGTTTAATATCAGTACCACGACCAGCCATGTTAGTAGCAATAGTAACTGCATTCTTTTGTCCAGCGTTGGAAATAATGTCAGCTTCTTTAGCATGATTCTTAGCATTTAAGACGTTATGTGGAATTCCTTCTTGAGTTAATCTATTATCTAGATATTCTGATGTTTCAACAGCAACGGTACCAATCAACATTGGTTGTCCCTTACTGTGTAATTCCTTGATTTTACTGATAACTGCATCGAATTTAGATTGAAGAGTTGGATATAGTAAATCAGGTTCATCAACTCTGGCTACAGGTTTATTAGTAGGGATTGAAATAACATCCATATTATAGATTTCTCTAAATTCATCAGCTTCTGTTTTAGCAGTACCAGTCATACCAGCTAACTTATGGTACATTCTGAATAAGTTTTGGTATGTGATATTAGCCATAGTTTTACTTTCTTCTTGAATGTCAACGCCTTCTTTGGCTTCAATTGCTTGATGTAACCCATCAGAAAAGCGACGACCTTCCATAATACGACCAGTAAATGAATCAACGATTAATACTTCACCATTAGAAACCACATAATCCTTATCTTTAAGCATAATGTAGTTAGCACGTAATGCTTCATCCAAATGATGAGTTAGAGCTGTATTATCAGTATCATATAAGTTCTTTAGGTTAAAGTACTTTTCAGCCTTTTCAATACCTTGATCTTTTAAAGCAACAGTTTTTGATTCCAAATCAATCTTAAAATCATCTTTGTCTTTTAAAGTTTTAGCAAAACGATCAGCTTGAATATACAATTCTTGTGAACCTTTAGCTTGACCAGAAATGATTAATGGGGTTCTAGCTTCATCAATTAAAATAGAGTCTACTTCATCGACAATAGCAAAGTTCAATGGACGTTGTACCATATCTTCTTTGTAAACAACCATATTATCACGTAAATAATCAAATCCGATTTCACTATTAGTAGAATAGGTAATATCGTCATTGTATGCTTCACGTTTTTCTTCAGCACTCATTTCAGTTAAGTTAACACCAACTGTTAAGCCTAACCAGTTATATAGTTCACCCATTTGTTCAGCATCACGCTTGGATAAGTATTCGTTAACCGTAATAACATGAACACCCTTACCAGCCAATGCATTTAAATATACAGGCATAGTAGCAGTTAATGTTTTACCTTCACCAGTTTTCATTTCAGAAATGCTTCCTTCATGAAGCACAATTCCACCCATAACTTGAACATGGAATGGAGTTAGACCTAAAACACGAGTAGCTCCTTCTCTTGCAACAGCGAATGCTTCAGGAAGAAGATCATCTAGCGTTTCACCATCTTGATAACGTTTTTTAAATTCTGGAGTTTTAGCTTTTAAATCTTCATCGCTTAATTTACGATATTCATCAGCATAATTATCAACTTTATCCGCTAACTTACTTAAACGTTTGATATCATGCTTATCGCTTTCAACCCATTTTTTTAAAATATTAGGCATTAATAAATTCCCTTTCGTTTTTAATTTTGTTTAATTTAATCCGATTTTAATTAATATATACTATATTATCTTAACATTTTATTACCACTTTTAAAAATAGTTTTATGTTTTATAACCTAAAAGTAACATAACAAATAAATCATCTTGCTAAGGTTAATCCTTGAACGTTTTTAGCCCCGTTATCAATCAATAATTTACCTGCATGTCGCATTGTAGTTCCTGTAGTATAAATATCATCAACTATAATAATATTTCTATTAAAAATATTATTTTTCATTGAATGCTTTAACTTAAATGGTTGCTTTGTACTAATTCTGTCTTTACGATTTAAATGCGATTGTGTTTGCTTATCTTCATTAACCAATAAAGCATTTAAATATTCAACATTTTCTAAGAATCCTTCTACTTGATTAAAACCTCTCTGATTAAATGTTTTATCACTAACAGGAACTGGAATAATTATCATATCAGAATTTAAATATTGTTCAAAATATTTACAAAACATTTTTCTTAATCGATAATCACCATTAAATTTATATTTTTGCATATAATCTTTCATTACATCATTGTATTGAAAAAAAGAATGGTTAACTAAAGAATCTCCTATTTTTTGCCATCTTAAACAATCAGAACATTTATTGAACTTAAAAGTTCCACTTCTTCCACACATATGACAACATAAATCATTATTAATGACTTTAAATAAATTCAAACATTCATTACATAAAGATTGTTCTTGATAGCTTTTAAAACTAAGAATGAAAGATAATGTTAATTCATTGTTTATAGATTTGTTACACCACAAGCACTTATTTTTCATAATAACTTCTGTCCTAGTTTATTCATATATTTGATTTGTTTAACTGCCTTTTTTATAGTTTTTGTATAATAGTTTATTAAAAATGTAACTTCACCAAAAGGACGATCCTTTTTTCTCCCTACTCTTCCTGCAATTTGAACTAAAGCAGAAGTTGAAAAAATATTATCTTCAGCGCCCAAAACAATTACATCAATTCCAGGAAAGGTAACCCCTCGCTCTAAAATCGTGGTAGTAATCAAAAATAATACTTTTTCATCACGCATCTTTTGTACTTTTTCTATTCGTTTATCATCAGTTGAATGGACAGTTTCCCATAGTTGAGGATTAAATTTCATTTTTAGCAAATCAGACAAAGGCTTTAAATCCTTAACTCGTGGCACAAATAATAAAAATCTCTGGTTACTGTTTATTTTATTATTAATTAAACTGAAAAGTTTAAATGGTAGTTTTTGTTTATTAATCCTTAAACGCCAATTTCCTATTAATTTATTATTAATCTCGGGTAATAGATGTTGGTGAAAACGTAATGGTAAGTAACTAATATTTAGTTCATTATATTTAACTAATTTGATTAAATCTTCGGATGGAGTTGCAGTTAGATATAATAAACTAGAATTAATTTTACATGCATTTTGAGCTGCAAAATGTAACCCTGCATCTGATACATATGGAAATGAATCCACTTCATCAATAATTAGCACATCAAAAGCACGATAGAATCTCAATAATTGATGGGTTGTACATACCGTAATTTGAGTATATCGGTATTCTTCATCTTGACGTCCATGTAATAAAATCATATCAGTATTTTTAAAAGCAGCCTTAATTCTCGGAAATAACTCGTTACAAACATCAACTCTTGGTGAAGCGATACAAATACGTTTATTTTGTTTAATCGCTTCTTCAATCCCTTTAAATAACATTTCAGTTTTTCCAGCACCAGTGACTGCCCATAATAAGTGTTTCTTGTTTTGGTTAAAAACTTCAATAATATCTCTAGAACAATCGTTTTGTAAATTGGTTAATTGACCTTCCCATGTTAATATCGGATTTGATTTTTTAAAATTATTAGGTTCATCTAGATAACATAATCGTTTTTTGAAAGTTACTCTACCTAGATTTATACAAATTGGACAATAATAATTATCATTGGGTAATTCAGCATTTATTTTATTTCTATCTTGTCCACATCGTTTACAATGAATATGGTTATTATGTACTTCAATTGGAAAATATCTTTTTATTAAACTAGATTTCAATAATTTAGAATCAATCATTGTTTCATCAATTTGTCTTCCATATAATTCCACTAAATTTTTAATCATACTTAATAAATACGCAAAAATAAAAAAATTAATATAAGAGGTTCTTTAAAAATGCAAAAAAATTATTTAACAATAAAAACAAAAGGATCAAATGAAATTGATATAAAAAAATCAAGATTTATTTGCAATATTGCAAGAGTTCAAAATGAAGAAGAAGCAAATAATTTTATTGAAAGCATCAAGTTAGAAAATAAAAAAGCCACCCATAATTGTTATGCATACGTAATTGGACAAGACGATCATATTCAACGTGCTAGTGATAATGGAGAACCTTCTGGAACCGCTGGAGTACCTATTTTAGATGCAATTAAAATGATTGGTATTCATAATACGGTTGCTGTTGTTACAAGATATTTTGGTGGAATTAAACTAGGTGCGGGTGGATTGATTCGCGCTTATAGTAATGCAACCACTAAGGCAATTGAAAGCGTTGGGGTAATTGAAAAAGTTTTACAAACTGAAATTACAATTAATGTGGATTATAAATTATTTGATCAATTGCAATATCACTTAAATGAAAATGATATTAATATTATTGATACTCAATATACTGATAAAGTTTCAGTCATTGTAGCTATTGACAATCATTATATTGAAAATTTCAAACAAGATATTGTTAATTTATTAAATAATCGCGTTAATATGGTTGATGGTGATGAAAAATATTTTGAAGTCGATTTTAATCCGTATAAAGATAACAAAAAAGATTGATTCTTAAACAGAATCAATCTTTTTTAGTGATTACTTTTACTAGTATTTTCTTTGACGATTTTCTTAATTGCGTTTAACAATGGTTGCCTACCTTTACCAGCTAAATCAATAGATTCCACAAATAATTCAAGTCCTAATAGTGTAGCAATTGTAAGTAGAATAGAACCCCACATTGTTGAAATTGGATATAGTAATGAAATAAATGAAAAGATTAAAGCAATTCCATAAATAACTAAAACCGTTTGACGATGAGTTAAACCAATTTGCATTAAACGATGGTGTAAATGCTTTTTATCGGCATGTGAAATAGCTTGTTTATTTAATAACCTTCTTAAAATAGCATAAATAGTATCAGTAATTGGCACCCCTAAAATAATAACTGGGATGATTACAGTAATAAAGGTAGCATTTTTTAAACCATTTAAAGAGAATATAGAAATCATAAATCCAATAAATAGTGATCCCGTATCTCCCAAATAAATTCTTGCAGGAAAAAAGTTATATGGTAAAAATCCTAAACAAGATGCAACTAGTGC
The DNA here is from genome assembly GCF_006493595.1 of Apilactobacillus micheneri. Taxonomy (NCBI): domain Bacteria; kingdom Bacillati; phylum Bacillota; class Bacilli; order Lactobacillales; family Lactobacillaceae; genus Apilactobacillus; species Apilactobacillus micheneri. The sequence continues at coordinate 39,068 of NZ_QUBI01000006.1, forward strand.
AAATATCATAATAGATACATATGTATTACCTACATTTAAGAAAAACATCCCTGTAATTCCCATGGTAGTCAGTGCAATTGCCGATACTCCAGTGGCTAATCCATCAAGCCCATCAATTAAATTAACAGCATTCGTAATGGCTAAAATCCAAATCCAAGTAATTGGTAAACTAAACCAACCTAGACCAAAAGTTCCGATAAATGGTAATGTTACTGTGTTCATCTGAACGCTACCTAAAAAGAAAACCACTATTGATGCCAAACTTATGCCCAAAACTTTTTGACGAGGTTTAAGGACCCATATATCATCAATAACACCAGTTAATATTATTATCACTTCACCAGCAAGCATTCCATATAGCTGATGTGTGGGCATCTGTTTTCTTAACAAAATAGTAGTCGAGAATGTATATGATGCAAAGATTGCTAAGCCACCCAAAGTGGGCATAGGAATTTTATTCATCCTTCGTTTATTTGGATCATCAAGAGCGCCCCATCTAAAAGCTAGTTTCCTAATAAATGGAGTTATAACAGCTGAAATTATTAAAGTCGCAAATAAGCAAACGATTATTTCAAGTTTTAACATTAATCGTTTTCCTTTCAATTAAATTTATATTAACTAAATTATACAAATATGCACAATCAAAAACAAGTTTGATAAATAAAAAAGGATTCCAAAAGGAATCCTTTTTTGTTTATATTATATTAAATGACTACATCATGCCGCCCATACCTGGTTGTGGTGTATTATTACCACTATCATTTTCGCTAGGCATATCAGCAACTACTGCTTCTGTAGTTAACAACAATGCAGAAACCGAGGCTGCATTTTGTAATGCTGATCTAGATACTTTGGTTGGATCAACAACCCCAGCCTTAATCATATCCTCATATTTACCAGTTGATGCGTTATATCCTACACCCTTATCTTTATCTTTTAGGTGTTCAACAACAACTGAACCATCAACACCAGCATTATGAGCAATTTGTCTTACTGGAGCTTCCAATGCACTCAAAACAATATTAACACCAGTTTGTTCATCACCGTCAGCTTCAATAGAACTGATATCTCTTAGAACGTTGATAAATGCAGTTCCACCACCAGGGACAAAACCTTCTTCAACCGCAGCTCTAGTGGAATTTAGAGCATCTTCAATTCTGTATTTACGTTCTTTTAGTTCAGTTTCAGTAGCAGCTCCTACACGGATTACTGCAACTCCACCAGCCAACTTAGCTAGACGTTCTCTTAATTTATCACGATCAAAATCAGATGTAGTAGCATCCATTTGGTTTTTAATTTCAGTTACACGTTTAGAAATTTGATCTTTGTCACCAGAACCTTGGACAATGGTTGTATTGTCCTTAGTGACGTTCACCTTATTTGATTGACCTAATTGATCAATTTTCACATCTTTTAAATTAATCCCTAAGTCATCAGTTAGAAGTGTTGCACCAGTTAAAGTAGCAATATCTTGTAGTTGATCTTTTCTACGATCACCAAAACCAGGAGCTTTAACGGCAACAACGTTAAATGTTCCACGCATCTTGTTTAATACAAGTGTTGGCAAAGCTTCACCGCCAATATCATCAGCAATAATCAATAATGAACGACCTTGTTCAACAACTGCTTGTAATACCGGTAAGATTTCTTGGATGTTATTAATCTTTTTATCTGTTACCAAAATATATGGATTATCTAAATCAGCTTCCATTTTTTCGTTATCAGTAACCATATATTGAGACATGTATCCGCGATCAAATTGCATTCCTTCAACAACATCCATAGTAGTGTTAACACCACGAGAATCTTCAACAGTAATAACCCCATCATTACCTACTTTTTCCATAGCATCTGCAATTAAGTTACCTACTTCAGGATTATCTGCAGAAATTGAAGCAATTTGAGCAATATCATTTTTATTTTTAACTTCATGTGACATGCTATGTAACTTATCTACAGCAACCTTAGTAGCTTTTTCAATTCCACGACGAATACCAACTGGATTAGCACCAGCAGTAACGTTTTTCATTCCTTCATTGACGATAGCTTGGGTTAAAACAGTAGCAGTAGTAGTACCATCACCAGCAATATCATCAGTCTTTGAAGCAACTTCAGAAACTAATTTAGCTCCCATGTTTTCAAAATGATTTTGTAAATCAATTGATTTAGCAATGGTTACACCATCATTAGTAATGTTAGGATTACCAGCTGATTCTTCCAAAACAACATTACGACCCTTTGGTCCTAAAGTTGTTTTTACAGTATTGGCTAATTTATCAACACCTCTTAGCATTGAATTTCTAGCATCTTCAGAAAATTTTACTTCTTTAGCCATAAATACTTCACCTCATTAAATTTTTAATAATTAATTTATTAATCAATAATCGCAACAATGTCCTTATCATGCAAAATTAAGTAAGATTTTCCATCATAGTCAACTGAAGTTCCAGCATATTTATCAAACAGTACTTTATCCCCAGCTTTAACAGATGGTTCTAATGTTTTGCCATTATCTAGAATACGTCCAGATCCAACAGCAATAACTTTTCCAGTTTGTGGTTTTTCTTTAGCATTATTAGCTAAAACAATGCCACCAACCGTCTTTTCTTCTTCATTTTGTGTTTCAATAACAACACGATCACCTAATGGTTTTAACATTGTTACTATCCCTCCAATTAACATTTAATAATCGTTAGCACTTAATATAAAAGAGTGCTAATTACAATTATTAATATATTATGTTTTATGATTAAATGCAAGAAAGATGCTTAATAAAAAAGTACCTTCATAATTTATGAAAGTACTTGGAAATTAGTATTTATTTTTAATTATCATAATGTTCAATAAAGTAAATAAGTGTTTGTAATTCATTTGTTAAATCTACATTTTGTACTCTGACATTTTTAGGAGCTGACAATCTTTTAGAAGTGAAATTCATAATTCCCTTAGCTCCACCAGCAATCGCTTGATCACAAATTTTTTGAGCTACTCCTGTTGGAACTGTTAAAATAACAACTTCAATTTGTTGTTCACTTAATTGTTTTTCAAGATCATTAACATCATATACTGGTACACCACTTTGAACAGTATTAATCATATTATCATGAATATCAAATGCTGCAGAAATTCTCACATTACTATCTTTGTGAAAATTAAAATGCAATAATGCTTGGCCTAAGTTACCTAATCCTACCAATGCTGCATTTGTTAAATGATCTTGATTTAAAATCTTTTTAAAGAAATCTAATAAGTCATCAACATCGTATCCATAGCCACGTTTACCAAGGGCACCGAAATAAGAAAGATCTCTTCTAATTGTTGCTGAATCAACTTGAACTGCATCGGCAAAAGTACTTGAAGAAATACGCTTAACTTTCGCACCATGCAATCCACTAAGATATCGATAATACATAGGCAATCTTTTTGCTGTTGCCCTAGGAATTTTCATGTCCATTGCCTCCTCTTGAGTTTTACACATAACGAACTATAATTTTAACACAAAAATATTGATTGTGAAATGCTTTTCAATCTTTTATAGTTGTATAATTTTAATAATATATACGTTATGTGCTAAAATGACTAGTATTGTTATATTTATAATCACTTACAGGAGGTGAATAGTTTGATTATTTTACAAGCTAATAAGTTAACAAAACGTTTTGGTGGAGAAGATCTTTTCACAAATGTAAATATGAGCATTCCAGAAAATGGTAAAGTTGGCTTAGTGGGTCGTAACGGTGCTGGTAAATCAACATTAGTAAAGATGATTTTAGGTAAAGAATCGATTGATGAAGGAAACGTTACAACTAAAAATGGCTTAACAATTGGGTATTTGGCCCAAAATACTGGCTTAAGGTCAAAAAGAACTATTATAGAAGAAATGGAATCTGTTTTTAAAGAGCTACGTGAATTAGAAACAAAAATACACGAATATGAACAAAAAATGGCTGATCCTAAAGTCATTGATAACCCTGAAAAGCTAGCAGAGATTAGTAAAATATATGATAAATTACAGGCAACATTTTTAGCCAAAAATGGCTTTGGATATGAAGCAGAGATTAGGTCAGTACTTGCGGGATTTGGTTTTAAAAAAGACTCATATAATAAAAAGATTAATGAATTATCTGGTGGTCAACAAACTCAATTAGCTATGGCTAAATTATTATTGGAAAAAAGAGACTTATTAATTCTTGATGAACCTACTAATCATATTGACGTTAAAACTATATCTTGGTTAGAAAATTACATTAAGGGATATCCAGGAGCATTATTAATCATTTCACATGATCGCTACTTTATGGATAAAATTGTAAACGAAGTTTATGATTTAAATCATGGACATTTAGATGCATATAAAGGTGATTATTCTTCTTTCGTCAAACAAAAACAGGAAAATTATCAAATTCAACTTAAAAATTTTGAAAAACAACAAAAGAAAATTAATAAAATGGAAGATTTTGTTAAGAAAAATATTGTAAGAGCATCTACAACCAAACGAGCACAAGCTCGTCGTAAACAATTAGAAAAAATGGAGCGTATTGATGCCCCTGAAAATGAAGAAAAAGCCGCTAAATTTTCATTTTCACCTTACAAGCAAAGTGGAAATGTAGTTTTAAAAGTTAGTGATCTTACAATTGGATATAATAATCAAAAAATAAGCAATAATATAAATTTGGATATAAAAAAACATCAGGCAGTTGCATTAATTGGACCTAATGGTGTTGGAAAATCCACTTTATTAAAAACTATAATTAAACAAATACCAAAAATAACTGGAAAAATTAATATTGGTACTGGTGTACAAATTGGTTATTATGATCAGCACCAAGAAAAACTACATTACAAAAAAACTGTTTTAGATGAAATATGGGACGATTACCCTACCCAAACTGAACAACATATTAGATCAATTTTAGGTAGCTTCTTATTTTCAGGTAATGACGTTGATAAAGTTGTAAGTACCCTTTCTGGTGGAGAAAAGGCTCGCTTGTTATTAACTAAACTAGCAATGCACCACGATAATTTTCTTATTTTGGATGAACCTACTAATCATCTAGATATTGATAGCCGAGAGGTTTTAGAAAATGCTTTGAATTTATTTGACGGTACTATTTTATTTGTTTCTCATGACCGTTACTTTATTAATAAAATTGCAACTTCAATTATTGAACTAACAAATAATGGTTCTGAAGAATATTTAGGTAACTATGATTATTATGTAGAGAAAAAAGAAGAACAATTAGCCATTAAACAGCGTGAAGAAGCAAAAGAAGATAATAAAGAAGCTAATGTTCAATCTGATAATCAAAAACAATTCATAATCAACAAAAATCAACAAAAAGAAGAGCGTAAAATTAAAAGAATCATTGAAAAGATAGAAACCGATTTAGATAATTTAAATCAAAATAAAATAGATCTTGAGCAATCAATGGTTAAACCAGAAAACTTGAAAAATATTGATAAATTAAATGATTTACAAGCAAAATTAGATGATATCAATAAACAAATTACAGAAAAAGAAAATAAATGGGAAGAATATAGTCTTAAGATTGAATAAAAAAAGGCATTTATCGAATTTACGATAATGCCTTTTTTATTTATCTTCTAACAAATCAAAGTCCAAGCTAGGATCTGCGTTTAAGTTAACACCTGCAAAAATATTCTTTTTAGCTAAAACATAACCTGCTGCACCAATCATCGCAGCATTATCACCACATAATTTTAATGGCACTTTTACCAATTGGGTGTTTGGAACATCATTAATTGCTTTATCTAAAGCAGATCTTAGTCCATGATTAGCAGCCACTCCACCTGCTAATATAAGTTGATGAACCGGATATTTCGCTAATGCTCGCTTAGTTTTATATACTAATACATCAACAACTGCATCTTGAAAACTAGTTGCTAAATCATCCTTATTTAATTTTTCTTTTATCTGATCAGCATGATGTGTTGTATTTAAAAATGCACTTTTTAATCCACTAAAACTAAAGTCAAAGTTATCGTCTTTTTCCATAGCGCGTGGAAAATCAAAAGTATCTTTTCCCTTTGATGCCATTTCATCAACTTTAGGTCCAGCAGGATAATTGATTCCTAAAACTCGGCCAACCTTATCATAAGCCTCACCAGCGGCATCATCTCTAGTTTCACCAATAATTTTAAATTCACCTTCTTCAGGCATTAAAACTAATTCTGTATGTCCACCAGAAACAACTAATGCTAATGCAGGATATTCAATTTTTTCTACATAACGACCAGCTAAAATATGACCCGCAATATGATTGACTGGGATTAATGGAATATCATGAGCCCAAGCAATTGTTTTAGCAGCAGTAACCCCAATTAATAAGGCCCCTACTAATCCAGGACCATAAGTAACTGCAATTGCATCAATATCATCATAAGTTACATTTGCTTCTCTCATTGCATCATCAACACAAATAGTAATTTCTTCAATATGATGACGACTAGCCACTTCTGGTACCACTCCGCCAAAACGTTGATGACTTTTTATTTGTGTAGCAACAATATTTGATAAAATTTTATGGCCATCTTCAATAATAGCCACACTAGTTTCATCACAACTAGATTCAAAAGACATTACTATATGTGGTTCCAAAAAAATACCTTCATTTCTATATTAAATTCCAAAATTATTAGGAATGGTTTCATACAAATTTAAGTCTAAAACCATATCCAATGCATCTTCGTTATCATCGTCATAATAATTTTTCTTTAAACCATTTTTCTTAAATCCCAAATCAGAATATAATCTTTGCGCTCTAACATTACTTAAACGTACTTCTAAAGAAACAGTTTCATATTCTAATTGACGTGCTTTTTGGATAACCTTAGCGATTAAAAAGTACCCTAATCCACGATCTTGAAATTCAGATAAAACAGCAACATTAGATATATGGCAATCTTTTGCTTTATCATTCAAGGAACTACCGATAAAAGCAACAAGTTGATCGCGATATCTTACTAATAAATAGAATCGATCATCACGTGGACGTAATTCTGTCTCAAATACATCTGCTGTCCAAGGCGTTGCTCCATTATAAACTGATTTCTCTACTTTTATGATATCAGGAATGTCTGTAACCATTGCTTTTGCAACATAATATTTATGATCATTGATCTCAACATTATGATTTTTAACTTTTAAACATTCCCTTTTAAAGGATTTATTAGTGTTAAGAAAAGTTTTTCGATACCAATTAATCAAATTTTTCAACATATGATGTTTCTTCTTCCTCAGGATTATTTTTCTTCCAATCTGCTTCTGCTTTAGTCAATCGTAAGTAATTAGGTACAAAACTATGGATATCTTTAATTGGAGCTTGTTTTTGTCCATAAATACCTAATTTTGCTGCTTGAGGTAAATTATCAAATTGATCTAACAATTTGAGATTATCACCATAATTTTCGCTAAGTTTATCTAAAAAGTTTTCGGTCTCCCCAACCGCGTAAATATTGGAATCAACACTGCCAACCAATGATAACCACTTATCAAAATCAGTATGTTGATCATTAATAATTGCTTTAGGCATCCCATTTTCAATTTTATATAGTCCTGTAAAGACATTGTTATTTCTGGCATCGAAGATTGGCATAACTAAGCTACCTTCTAGTTGTACATTAAGAGCTAAAGTCAACAAACTAGAAACGCTTACTAAATCAATTCCTAAAGTATATGCTAAAGTTTTAGCAGTTGCTGTTGCGATACGAATTCCTGTATAAGAACCAGGACCATTAGCAACAACCACTCTCTGTAAATCTTTAGGTTTCATTCCAACTTTTTGAAACAATTCGTCAATAATTGGTAATAAATATTCAGCATGTTTTTGATGAACTGTAGTTGATTCTGTTGCTAAAACACGATCATCATCTAAAATAGCAACCGTTAATGGTCGATTAGATGTGTCCAAAGCCAATACTTTCATTTAATCTTCGATCCCCTTGATTTTATATTATTTTAAAATTACAAACTAAATTATAACAAAAAAAATAGACATCTCCATAAAAAAATGAAAACGTCTATTAATTTAATCAGTCATTTTGCCAAATGATATCGGCAACTGTACAGTGCTTATCCCCACTCATAATTTCATGTTTAGTTAAAATATTACCACTTTCTAACTTTTCCATATTGTAATGACTTTCAATATCAGTACCATATTTAACTTCATTTTCATATCTTAAGTCAAAATGAATGGGTGAATGGGTAGTTAAAAACTCTGAAGGTAATACATTAATCATCCAGTCCATATAATGAGCATTATTGACATGCTTATTTGAATCAATATCAGTATATCTGACACTAAATCGACGATGATTAGACTTATCTAAGTCCACTTTAAGTGGTTTCATTAATTTTGGCACTTTGTTCACTTTTTCAGCACCAAATGGAGTAACTATTTCACTAGGAATTGAGGAAATTCTTCTAGCTTCATAATTCATAACTGCCCATAGTCCTGTCATGTGAACCAAAAGATCACCATTTTCATCTTTAATTTTGAATTCACGATAGGCAAAATATTTATTATATGATTTGGATTTAGTAGTTACAGTGATTTCTTCGTCCACAGTTGGCATCCGATTAATATCAACATTGTATTGAATAACAATCCAAGTAACACCGAATTTTCTAACAAAATCAGCACCAACTCCAAGATAATCACTGTGATCTTCAGAAGCTAATATAATAACGTCTAACATCATTGCTAAAGTCATTCTTTTAGTAAAATCAGCTTCATAATAAGTAACTCGATGTTTTTCACTATATTCTGTAGGCTCCATAGTTAAACCTCAATTCTTAATTTCATGATATATATTATAAACTTCTTGCTTTCTAACTTCGTGGATTTTAGCAACTTTTTTAATTGCAGCATTAGGTTTCATATCCTGATTAATAAAATGGTCAACTTGTTCCGAAATAGATAATCCTGATAAAACATCTTCTTCAACATTATCAGGATTATTATTACCATCAATAATAATAACAAATTCACCACGTATTTGATTATTACTTGCCCAATTAATTAATTCTTCAATACTTCCACGATTAAATTCCTCAAATCTTTTAGTTAATTCACGGCAAAGAACTACTTTTCTATCAACACCCATAACCTTTTTAATATTTTTTAGCGTTTTAAGTAAACGATGAGGTGCCTCATAAATTATTAACGATTCTTTATGATTATTTAAATTTTCTAATTCACTAATTTGATCACTATTTTTTCGTTTTAAAAATCCATAAAAATAAAATGGTTGTGGGTTTAATCCAGAAGCTATTAATGCAGTAATTCCAGCATTAGCACCAGGCAATGGTACAACACTAATATCATTTTCCACACAAGCAGAAACTAATTCATGTCCTGGATCACTAATTGATGGCATTCCAGCATCGCTAACTTGAGCAATTGAAATACCAGAATTTAGTTTTTCAATTAATTCAGGAATACGACGTTCTTTGTTATCTTCTCTAAAGCTAATTTTTTTGCTTTCAATTTCAAAATGATTTAATAACTGTTGTGTATGACTAGGATTTTCAGCTGCAATAATATCAACTGATTTCAATATCTTAATCGCCCTAAATGTCATATCATCCAAGTTTCCAATTGGTGTCGGAACTAAATAAAGTTTACCTTTATCATTGTTTCCAGTAAAACTATGTTGAATATTCAATTTAATCCTCCATAAAACTATCTATTTAAAATTTCGTTGCAGAAGATACAGCTTTCATTATCTTCACGATGAGTCCCATAAAATTGATTACATACATGAAAACCTTCATTGTAAAGTTTTTCTAAATTTTTACGTGATTTAGACAAGCGAGGTTCTTTAATACTTTCAACGTTTTTATCATCAATTTTTTGTTCTTCTATAAATTCATGGAGATGTTGATTTTCAATTTTTAATTCCGCGTTTTCTTCTAACACTTCAGCTAAACCCTCTCTTAATTCAGAAAATTTAGTTAGCATTAATTGAGTTTGTGCTTCCATATTTTTGAATCCATCATATAATTCACGTTTGTCCAATTAAAATCCACTCCATTTTTTAAATTAATTATTGGTTTAAAATGTTCATAATCTTTAGTGTTATCGATTCTAATATATTTTGAAAACTAACATTAATTGATATTTGTTTATTACACCCTAAAATGATTTCTAAAATTTGAACTAAGGTTTTAGATGAAATTTTATTAGCAAGTAATTCTATATTTTTTTCGTTATTTGGAAAGCTAAATTGACCCAGTTTTAAATATTTATAGTTTAATACATCTTCAAAAATGGCAATCATCATATTAATAACCGGTGCTCTATGATCTTTGTCAATTACTAATGGCATGAAATTAGATTGAATAGTAACAAATGCTTCTGCATCATTATTTACGATTAAATCAAACCAATTTCCAACTGAATTTTGCATTTTACTTAACCAATCATCCTCTTGCCAAACTTTTACCATTTCAGTACTGTTGGTTAATTTATTAACTAAATGCAATTGGCTTTTAAGAATACCCATCTTACTTAACTTGTCTTCAAAAGAATCGGTATCCAAATGTTGTAATTCAATAACCTGAGTTCTAGAAATAATTGTAGGTAAAATCAAATTCATATTAGTAGTTAGTAGAAATGAAAAAATATTGTTACCAGGTTCTTCAATAAACTTCAAAAGACTATTAGCAGCTCCACTAGTCATTTTTTCTGCATCTTGAATAATGAATACCTTTTTGTTTCCTTCAAGACCACTTTTAGAAAATTCGTCTTTTAAATATCTAACCTGATCAACTTTTATACTTTGACCATCAGGCTTTATAATAACAACGTCTGGATGTTGCTGTTCAGTAATACGCCGACATTCATTACATTGTCCACAAGGATAGCCATTTTTACGATTGGGGCAAAAAATTCCCATCGTAATAAACAAAGCAAGAGCTAACTTACCAACTCCAGATTCGCCATTAAATAGATATGAATGAGATAATTCATTTCTTGCAATAACTTTAATAAAGTTTTCAGATAGATGAGGTTGTTTATTAGTTACTTCATTAATTACGTTGTTTTCATTCATTAAATTACCTCAATTAGAAATGATAAAGATTATCCATTGGCATTTCCATAACAATAGATCCACCAACTTCAATTTTAACGGGGTAAGAAGCATCAGATACTCCACCATCTAAATTAACTGGAGGGGTCATATATTGTTCGCGTTTTCTAGAAACTTTCTTAATCAAATCCAGAACTTCTTGTACTCTTTCATCTTTGATTCCAATCATAAAAGTAGTATTACCAGACTTTAAAAAACCACCAGTGGTTGATAACTTAGTTTGTTGAATACTATTTTTTACGAATTGAGATTGAAGTTTATTAGCATCTTTATTTTGAATAATTACAATTAATAATTTCATTATAATTCACTCCTTAAAATTATTGTTACATAAATTCATTAACATGCTTTTTCATAATACTTAAAACATCACTATAAACATCTGCTATTGGCTTAGTAGCATCAACAACTTTCACCCGATCAGGATTATCATGAACAATGTCTTGATAAGCTTTATGAACACGCTTATGAAAATCGACTGTCTCAACATCCAATCGATCAATATCATTAGCATTGCGATTCTTAGCAATTCTTTTTAATCCAACTTCAACTGGAATATCAAAATAAATTGTTAAGTCCGGTAAGAATCCTTCAGTAGCAAATTGATTCATATCATAAACTAGTTGTTCACCAATTTTACGACCACCGCCTTGATAAGCAATCGAACTATCTAAAAAACGATCACATATTACTAACTTATTTTCGTTCAAAGCAGGTTTGACTGTTTGGACAATATTTTGTCTTCTAGAGGCTGCATATAATAATGCTTCAGTTCTAGAGTCCATTTTAGTATTTTCACGATCTAAAATCACATTTCTGATACTTTCAGCAATGTGATTACCACCAGGTTCACGACTGGTAACTAATTTAGATCCCAATTTAAGTTGTAAATTATCTAATAATTTATTTAGTACAGTCGTTTTACCTGCACCATCAGGGCCCTCAAAAGTAACAAATTTACCTGCCATATTAATTCACTCACTTTTTTTATTTATGTAACAATTGTACTTTAATTTTTACTTTTCAACAAATGAAAAAAAGTGTCAAAATCTGAAAAAGACTTTAACACTTTTTTATTTAATAATCTATTACTGAAGATTGAATTCTATTGTTATGAACATTACGTTCTCTTGCTTCTCGGTATAAAAATAAATACTTGGCTTTAGATAATTGAGTTTGAGCGATAATTTCTTCATCAATTTCTGAAACTGCTCTTTCAGTTTCTTGAGCCTTATCCCATTTATCTTTTGCTCGGTCAATAGAATCTAATAGAAATTCATCATATTGTGCACCCACATTTTTAAAATTTTTTCTAAAACCTAACATTTTTAACACCTCTATATTTCAGTTCTACCAGAAACCGCTCTAGACAAAGTCATTTCATCAGCATACTCAATATCACTGCCAACTGATAGTCCATGTGCTAATCTAGTAACTTTAATTCCAGCTGGCTTGATTAACCTGGAAAGATACATAGCTGTAGCTTCACCCTCAGGCGTAGCATTAGTTGCAATGATTACTTCTTTAATATTGGAATTAGTCTGCAATCGTTTAATTAAAGATTTAATGTTCAAATCTTCTGGCCCAGTGCCTTCAATTGGAGAAAGAACTCCACCAAGTACATGGTATAAGCCATGATAACTTTTCATTTTTTCCATAACCATAATATCTTTAGGCTGTTCCACAACCAATACAATATTTTGGTCACGACTTTTATCCTTACAAATAACACATGGATCTTCTTCAGTTAGATTTCCACATATAGAACAATATCTTAATTTATCTTTAGTTTCTTTCAAAGCAGATGAAAACTTGGAAACATCATCAGCATTCATATCTACTACAAAATAAGCTAATCTAATCGCTGTTTTATGCCCAATTCCAGGTAAGCGCATAAAACTATCGATTAGCTTAGCAACTGGTTCAGGATATTGCATAATATACCTTCTTTATAAAATTACATCCCAGGAATTCCCTTAGTGTATTTACCTAATGAATCTTGAGTTTCTTTATCAATTTGTGATAGTGCATCATTAACCGCACTAATTACTAAATCAGACATCATGTCTGGATCATCTGGATCAATAGCTTCTGGCTTAATTTGCATATCTTTCATTTTACGATCACCAGAAAAAACTACCTTAACCATATCTTCAGGAGCCTTACCAGTAAATTCTTTACTATTGATTTGTTCTTGTTCAGCACCCATTTGTTTTTGCATTTGTTTAACTTGTTTCATCATCTTTCCCATGTTCATACCATTCATCATAAGTCTTATATCTCCTTAATCATTTTTTAAATTGATAATATCCTCACCAAACATATCTTTGGCTTTTTTCACAATCTCTGAATCATCTGGATTGTTCTCAACATTATTATCATGTTTTTCTTCATTTTTTTCAATAGTAGAATGTTCTGAATCGTTATTATTTTCGGATTCTTCGTGATTATTTTTTCGATTAACTAAATAATCTTTTCTAATTTCTGGCCATCTATCACTTGGCACAAATACAATTTTAGGAACATAACCTAAAATACGATCCATTCCATTTTCTAATGCATCACTAAGTTCAGTGTCTGAATTAGCTTTTTGGAATAAGAAAGGATATTCAAAAGAAACAATTACACCATTATTACTTGCAGCAACTGGCTTAGAAACATGCATCATCGCACGTTGCGTAACATCCAATGATTGTAATAATTCATCCCAAATATTTTGCAAATTATTTAAGTTTTCACGAGTAGCATTATCCAACACTGGATAAACTTTACTTAAGTTGACTCTTGCTCCCTTATTAGAAGTTTTTGCTTTAGGTTTATTAATTGTTTCAGCACTTTGATTAGATACCGTTTGTTGCCCACTTATTGGTTGCTTACTTTTTCCACTATTTAATTGATTAATCTGATCATTCAATGAAGAAACTTGCTCATTTAAATGTTGAATTTGTTGCTTTAATTTTGAATTATCATCATTAGGTTCATTTTTAACATCATAATTGTTAGATAATTTAACAGTTAGGACATCTAAATATACATCTGGATGCATTGTATAACGCATTTGAGATTGAACATCATTTAACTGGTTAATCATTTTATAAACTACTTGATCATTAATTTGTTTAGATAAACTTTTAAAATCATCATCAATAATTCCTAACTCAGCGGATTCAACCATTTCAGGAGATTGTTGATACAATAGAATATCTTGACAATAATTGATTAAGTCTTCGATAAATCTGCTAGCATCTTTTCCCTCTTTTAAAATGTCTTGAACATTCATTAATGCTGATTTGACATCATGTTGAATAACACAATACAAATATTTAGTCATGACTGTTTTAGTCACACTTCCAGTAACCTGTAATGCATTTTCATAAGTTACATGATCAGAACCAAATGATAAAACCTGGTCTAAAATACTTAAAGCATCACGCATACCACCCTCAGCTGACTTAGCAATTACCTTTAAAGCTTTATCATCATAGTCCATATTTTTTTGTTTTAAAATAAATTCCATTCTATCCAAAATATCTTTAGAAGTAATCCTTCTAAAATCAAATCTTTGAACTCTTGAAATAATGGTAGCTGGAATCTTTTGTGGTTCAGTTGTAGCTAAAATAAAGATAACATGTGCAGGTGGTTCTTCTAATGTTTTCAGTAAAGCATTGAAAGCACCTGTTGATAGCATATGAACTTCATCAATAATATAAACTTTATATTCAGCTTCTGTTGGTGCATATTTAGCCTTATCACGTACTTCTCTAATCTCTTCAACCCCATTATTTGAGGCAGCATCAATTTCAATTACATCGTTTAAAGTTCCATTAGTAATGCTTTTACAAATATCACATTCATTGCAAGGCTCACCATTTTGTTTATTGGGACAATTAATAGCTTTAGCTAAAATTTTAGCAGCCGAAGTTTTTCCAGTTCCACGAGGTCCCGCAAATAAATAAGCATGACTTAATTGATTAGTAATGATTGCATTTTTTAAAGTAGTAGTAATAACATCCTGACCAATTACGTCATCAAAACGTTGCGGACGCCAAACACGGTATAAAGCTTGATAGCTCATGAAAAACTCCCTTTCAAATGTTAAATATTAATTATATTATATATGCTATTTAACAATTATGCTATTGCATACATAAACTAAAAAATTATTTGGAGTAAAAAAAAGCTCCTAGCCATCAATTGACTAAGAGTTTAATTACATAAAAAACAAGAAGCACAAGCGTAGAATACTTAGTGCTGCTTCCTCTCGGATCTGACACGGTTCGTAAACACAACTTTGCTTCAAGGTCTTTCGACATAAATAATACTAACTGATTTATTATTATTTATCAAGACTATTGTTTAATTTTTTTAATAACTTTTTACGCTTTCTAGCTTTCTTAAAAAAAGTTTTCATTGCACAACTAGCTTGATCAGCTAAAATACCTTTTTCTACATTCACATGATGATTAAATCTTTGATCATTAAATATATGATATAAACTTTCAGATACTCCAGCCTTGTAATCAGGTGCTCCATAGTATAAATTTTTAATTCTGGAATTTATTATCGCTCCTGCGCACATTAAACATGGTTCAATTGTTACATATAAATCACAATTTTCTAATCGCCAACTTTTTAAATAACGACAAGCTTCATCAATTGCAATAATTTCAGCATGATCAAGAGCATTATTGCTATGTTCCCTTAAATTATGACCACGACCAATAATATTACTATCTTTAACGACCACTGCACCTATGGGCACTTCATTAATCAAGCTAGCTTTTTTAGCTTCATATAAAGCTTCTTTCATAAAATATTCATTCATAATAAATTAACCTTCAAAAGTACTTTCTAAAATGTAATACCCCTTATCCTTACGAATGATTTTACAATTTCCAAACAATGAATTCATTAATTTTTTAGCCGATGGTGCCCCTTGCTTTTTTTGCAGAACCACTGTTAGCGTACCATTTTGAACTAAATGCTCTAAAGAACCTGAGATCATATTATTTACAACCTTTTTACCGGCTCTAACGGGCGGATTAGTTAAAATAGCAGCAAATCTGTCTTTAACATTTTCATAAATATCTGAATTATGAATTTTAACATTTTTAACTGAATTTTGTTCGGCATTTTTTTGGGCTAAAGATAAAGCTAAATTATTCACATCTACCATTTCAAAAACACGATTTGGATACTTTTTAGCTAACGCAATCCCCATCGGTCCATATCCGCAACCTAAATCTAGGATATTACCAGCTGGTATTTTATACATATTTATATTTTTAACTAAAGTTGATGATCCATAATCAACTGTTCTTTTTGAAAAAACGCCATTATCAGTAGTAAATTTCAAATCATTTCCTAACAATTCATATTTCCATGTATGGAGTTCATGGACAACATCTGGGTTAGGTGTATAATAGTACTCGTTCATTTTTATATCACTCGCTTCTAAAAAAATATTTATAAATTTTTTAAAATCAACAAAACACTATACTTGGTATGTTTAGAAATCTTTCAATACTAAATATGGTGTTTTTATGTTTGATTTTTTAATTTTCTGGTGTAGAATTTATATATAAATTAATCCGATGGACGGAATAAATTAACAACTAGAAAGGATCATTATATCATGGAAAAAGTTACCGTATATTCAAAAAATAACTGTATGCAATGCAAAATGACTAAACGTTTCTTAGGAGAACATAATATTGAATTTGTTGAAAAAAATATTAATGAACAACCAGAATATGTTGACTACCTAAAAGAAAAAGGTTTTATGTCATTACCTGTAGTTGAAGCTGAAGGTATGAATGCTATTTCAGGCTTTAGACCAGATCAATTAAGTCAATTAGCATAGTTGTTAATAAATACATTATATTATAAAATTTAATTTTTGGCGAAACCGCTAATGGTCTCGCCATATTTTATCTAATAATCAAAAAATTATGAAAGAGTGGTTGTAAATGTCATTAAAGGACCTAAAAGATGTTACTTATTATGGTTTAAATAACGAAATTAACATCCCTAAAGATGGTAAGATCCAATTGAATAAAGATAAAGAAGCCTTGGATGCTTTTCTTAAAGAAAATGTAGAACCTAACTTAAAAAAGTTTTCTTCATTAAAAGAACGTTTTGATTATTTAATTAAAAAACAATATATTGAAAAAGATTTCGTAGATAAATATGATTTCAAATTTATTGAAAAAATATATCAATACTTAAAAGAACAAAACTTCCACTTTAAATCTTTTATGGCTGCATATAAATTTTACGCTCAATATGCTTTAAAAACTAATGATGGTGAATATTATCTTGAACAATTTATTGATCGTGTAGCAATGAATGCACTCCTATTTGCTGATGGGAATGAAGAATTAGCTTTAGATTTAGCAAATGAAATTGTCCATCAAAGATACCAACCAGCCACTCCTTCATTTTTAAATGCTGGTAGAAAACGTCGTGGTGAATTTGTATCATGTTTCTTAATTCAACCTACTGATAACATGAACACAATAGGAAGAACTATTAACTCTGCCCTACAATTATCTAGAATTGGTGGTGGAGTTGGAATTAATCTTTCAAATCTACGTGCAGCTGGTGATCCAATTAAACATATCGAAGGCGCTGCTTCTGGTGTAGTACCTGTTATGAAACTATTAGAAGATAGTTTTTCATATTCCAATCAATTGGGACAAAGACAAGGTGCTGGTGCTGTTTATCTAAGTGTATTTCATCCCGATATCATTTCTTTCTTATCTGCTAAGAAAGAAAATGCTGATGAAAAAATTCGTGTTAAAACTTTATCATTAGGAATTACAGTTCCAGATAAATTTTATGAATTGGCTAAAAATGATGAAGATATGTACCTATTTAGCCCATATGATGTGGAAAGAATATATGGCGAACCTTTCTCATATGTCGATATTACAAAAGAATATGACAATATGGTCGCAAATGATGAAATCAAAAAGACAAAAGTTGAAGCTCGTGACATTGAAACCGAAATTAGTAAATTACAACAAGAATCAGGTTACCCTTACATCATGAATATTGATACCGCTAATCGAGCTAATCCAATCGATGGAAAAATTGTGATGAGTAATTTATGTTCAGAAATTATGCAAGTGCAACAACCATCAACTGTTGATAATAAGCAAGATTATATTGAAAAAGGTACCGATGTTTCATGTAATTTAGGATCAACAAATATTGTTAATTTAATGGATAGTCCTGATTTTGGTAAATCAGTTGATTCTATGGTTAGAGCATTAACATTTGTAACTGATCATTCAGATATTGATGTTGTACCTTCTATTCAACGTGGAAATGAATTATCACACAGTATTGGTCTAGGTGGTATGGGACTACACAGTTTCTTAGCTAAAAATAAAATTGAATATGGTTCAGATGAATCTGTTGAATTTACTAGTGTTTACTTTATGTTACTTAACTATTGGACTTTAGTTGCTTCTAATAAAATTGCTAGAGAAAGAAAAGAAACTTTCAGCAATTTTGAAAATAGTAAATATGCTGATGGATCATACTTCGATAAATACACTAATAAATATTGGGGTCCAAAATCAGATAAGATTAAATCTATCTTTAACAATGTCTTTGTTCCAAATGAAGATGATTGGAATGAATTAAAGCAAGATGTTATGAAAGATGGTATCTATCATCAAAATAGATTAGCAGTTGCTCCTAATGGTTCCATTTCATATATTAATGATTCAACAGCTAGTCTTCACCCTATTATTAGTAAAGTTGAAGAAAGATATGAATCCAAGACTGGTAAAATCTATTACCCTGCTCCATACTTATCTAATGAAACATTAAAATATTACAAATCAGCATATGATATTGATATGCGTAAAGTAATCAATATTTACGCAGCTGCACAAGAACATGTCGATCAAAGTTTAAGTCTTACTCTATTTATGCGCTCAACTATTCCTGAAGGACTATATGAATGGAAAGATGGTCGTACTGATAAGATGACAACTCGTGATTTAAATATTTTAAGAAATTATGCACATGCAATGGGCATAAAATCATTGTATTATGTAAGAACATACACAGATGATAACCAAGAAGTTGGTGTTAATGAGTGTGAAAGTTGCTCAATCTAATTAAGTAAGGAGCTAAGTAAGATGGATAATTATAAAGCAATCAATTGGAATGCTGTTAGTGATCAAATTGATAAAGCAACTTGGGAAAAATTAACTGAACAATTTTGGTTAGATACCCGTATTCCTTTATCAAATGATTTAGCTGACTGGCGTACTTTAGATGATGACCACAAATGGTTAGTTGGACACGTATTTGGTGGTTTAACTTTGTTGGATACCCTTCAATCACAAGATGGAATGGCAGCTCTTAGAAAGGATATTGTAACTCCTCACGAAACTGCTGTTTTAAATAATATTCAATTTATGGAATCTGTCCATGCTAAAAGTTATTCTTCAATTTTTTCAACATTGAATACTCCCGAAGAAATTAATGAAATTTTTGACTGGAGTGACTCTGAAGAATTCTTGCAAAATAAAGCCAAGAAAATATATAATTTATACCATGATGATGGTAATCCACTAAAGAAAAAAATCTCTAGTGTATTTCTAGAAACATTCTTATTCTATTCTGGATTCTATACACCATTATTGTATCTAGGTCATAATAAACTACCTAATGTCGCTGAAATTATTAAATTAATTCTTCGTGATGAATCTGTTCATGGAACTTATATTGGATATAAATTCCAAATTGGTTTTAATAAATTAGGTAAAAATGAACAACAAGATTTAAAAGATTGGATGTATAATTTCTTATATGATTTATATGAAAATGAAGAAAAATACACCCACTTATTATATGATCAAGTTGGTTGGACCGATGATGTATTAGCTTTCATTCGTTATAATGCTAATAAAGCATTAATGAATTTAGGTCAAGATCCATTGTTCCCTGATACTAGTGAAGATGTTGACCCTATCGTTATGAACGGAATCTCAACTTCAACTGCTAATCATGACTTCTTCTCACAAGTTGGTAATGGTTATCGTTTAGGTAAAGTTGAAGCAATGAAGAAAGACGATTATAAGATTTGGTACCCTAAACATTAAAGTGATTAAATTAAAATGATGTATTCAGATTAAAATGAATACATCATTTTTTGTTACAAAAAAATGCTCTAAACGATCTATTCAATCATTTAGAGCATTTATTTTATATTATTTAAAATATTTCTTAAAGAAACTTGGCTTCTTATTGGTATCAATATGTTCATTTACTAATATAAGTAATTGAAGCATTGTAAATACTAATGAATTACCTCGACGATAAGAAATATATTTAGGTGCCCACTCTTGTACATATTTTTCCTTATAAGAGCGAAGACCTTGGAAGCTATAAAAAGCAGTTCCATATTTATAAATTAAATTAGAAATTTTTTCATCAATAAAGCTATATTTAGATTCCCCAACATTAGATAGTGGCGCCATTCCTAAATTAAAAGATTTATATCCTTGATCTTTAACATGATTAAATAAGTTAATGAAAATACCATCCATTATACCTGAAGGTGCATCATTACTTGATCTCATTAAATCAATTGATGTCATTTCATGATCACCCGTTGGCATAATGTTAGCGAAAGCAACAATTTTATTATTTTTATCTTTCATAATAGCAATCGGTGCCTGGCTTAAATAATATTTATCAAAATAACCTAATGAAAAGCCCTTCTCAGGATTTCCTTTTAACCATTGATCAGAAACTACCTTTAATTCTTTAATAAACTCATTTGAAAATGGTGGTTGAATAATTTCAAATTTATATTCGTCACGATCAAATTTGTTCATTAAAGCTCTTTCACCACGATGCTTTTTACCTGAAATGGAGAAGTCTTGTAATACAACATGCCCTTCTTCTCCAGCTTTAGTAAAACTAAAACCTTTTTCATGTAATAGCATCGTTAGTTCTTCACCAATTTCATAAAATACTAATGAATATCCTAAATTATCGCTATCATTTATAAATTGATCAACTGCATCGTCTAATTTATCCATATTACCAATAGGTTCACCCATAATGATAATTTTATTTGCACGACGCTTGTACATAAAGAATAACTGATCTTTACCATCTTCTTGATAGAAATAAATATCCTTATCTCTAACATATGCCAAATGGCTAACTTCATTACCTCCATAAGCTTCAATTACATTAAATACCCGATTAGAATCAAAAGGTTGATCTAACCATTGAGTTTTAGTATAAGACAAGTAACGATAGGTCAAGATTAGAATTAAACAAGCTAAAATTAATCCTAAGAATCCAGCAAACCAAACCTGAGGTGATGGAAATAAATACGAATTAGCAAAATGAAATGGAAATTTAGTAAATTGAAAATTGGTAAATAAACCAATTAAACCATAGAAGATAAAAGCAAGACCAAATATGACAAAATCTATTATGATATGTCCCCATGAATAAGTAAATTTTTCCCGATATAAGACACCATAACTTAACCATAGTGCAAATACTAATAAAAATGATAAGATCACCATATTAGTAGGAAAATCTTCTTTCCAAAGAGTATTTCCAATAGAAATAGCTAATAAAATAGTTGTAGGCCAAAAAGCTTTTTTGACTTTAGATCCAAAACCTCTAGCAAAACCAATTAACAAGAAGGATACAATAATGGTTGTTAATTGATCTAAAAAGTAAAATGTATAAGGTTCTAAAGATAAATAAAATTTATTTACTAAAACTAAATTAGGAATAACTGCTACTAACAACATCATTATTCCAGAAAAATACATAAAGATAGTTATAAATATATGTGCAATTCTTTGTAAAATTACTTTGGGAATATCATCCAAAAATTTATTGAACCTTTGCAACAAATCTGCGATAAAGAAAATAATCCCTAAAGCAACCGGCAGAATATAATAAAACGCTCTATATAATAATAGCCAAACTACTGCACTGCTAGGAGAAACTCCTAAAAATAATAATCCAGCCATCATTGTACTATCAAAGCTACCTATTCCTCCCGGTATTAAAGAAGCAACCCCGATTACATTGGCAACAATGAATACAGGGAAAACTGCCATAATATTAATAGATTGATGCATAAACAATCCAATAATCATGAAGAAAGATGCACAACCAAACCATTCTAATAATGAACCAATAACTAATCTTAATTCTAACTTTAGATTTAAATCTTTAAAGTAATCCAAATTTGTTTTTCTAGTAATTAAAAGTAATAATGGAAAGTATAAACCACCTAAGATCAATACTATCCACCACCACCAATCAAAAGAATTAGTGCCAAAGCCAAAAGAAAACATCATTATTAAAGCTATCCAACAATAAGTTGAAAGACCTGCCAATAAAAATATAACTATTTTAGAAATGGCATATAAAATTTGTTTTTTGGTAGCGTTTTTACTATAAAAATTGGCTCTTAAACTTGCACCTAAAACACCACCAAAGCCAGCAATATTAGTAAGTGTATTGGTAATCCAACCCGTTTTAGCAATATATGTTTTCTTAAATTTTCCTGGTAAAAAATCAACAATTGTAAAATCATAAATTAACATTGGTAAGACTGCAATAAAACCTAATATCATCATTATAAATAGCGACATTGGTGTTTGTGTAGCAAAACTTTGTGCCATCTTATGTCCACTAATTTCTGATCCTTCAGAAATTCCAACATGAATAACAACACCTAAAACAAATATAACGAATAGTACTTTGACTATTGTCATGTGTCGATTTATCCAATCAGCACATCTTCGAAAAAAAGTTTTCAAATATATTTCCCCCATAATAATATTATTAATATTATTATCTCAATTTATAAACAAGTTAACAAGTTTTAACAAAAAAGACGCACAACAAATGTTGTACGTCTTTTTAAAAGAAAGTTATTACTTAAGAGTAACACTTGCGCCAACTTCTTCAAGTTTTGACTTGATGTCGTTAGCTTCGTCTTCTTTAGCGCCTTCTTTAATTACTGAAGGAGCACCATCAACTAGGTCTTTTGAGTCTTTTAGACCCTTACCAGTGATTTCACGAACTACCTTGATAGCCTTAACCTTTTGGTTACCTGGTTCAGTTAGTTCAACGTCGAATGAATCTTTAGCAGCGCCACCATCAGCAGCACCTGCAGCTGGTGCAGCAGCAGCAGCTGTAACGTCGAATTCTTCTTCAATTGCCTTAACTAAGTCGTTTAGGTCTGTGATTGAAGCTTCTTTAATTTGTTCAATAATATTGTCTTTATCAAAAGCCATTTTATTTTCCTCCAATTTGGATAGTTATAATTTTTATTTAGAAACTAAGCTGCGTCTCCATCATCTTTTTCGGCAACTGCTTTAACTGCAATAGCAAATTTACGAACAGGTGCTTGTAAGATGTTGGCAAGAGTAGAAATAGATTCTTCTCGACTTGGTAATGAAGCAAATTCTTCAATTTCGTCAAGACTAGCAACCTTATTTTCAAGAATTCCACCCTTAAGTTCAACAGCATCAGTATTATCAGCAAAATTCTTTAAAATTTTAGCTGGAGCAATAGGATCTTCATCAGAGAATGCTACGGCTGTAGGTCCCTTAAATAAATCACCTAATTCTTCGTATCCGGCTTCTTTAGAAGCACGAACAGCGATGTTGTTCTTAATAACATTGAAAGCAACGTTTGAGTCACGTAATTGTTTACGTAAATCAGTAACTTCTTCAACGTTTAAACCACGATAGTTAATAATGATAGCAGAAGTAGCATTGTTAAATTTTTCAGTAACAGCTTCTACTCGTTTAGCTTTAGCATCAATAACTGCTTTCTTTGGCATTATTTCACCTCCCAAATTTTTTTGGGATTTAATAAAAAATCCCCATGCCTACCTAGACATAGAGAAACCGTTTTAAAGTCCTCGTCAGGATATTAAGGTATTAAATACCACCTAAGTCTTAGGTAGAAGTCATATTTAATTAGCAATAATAATTTACCACATAATAAAAATATGGTCAATAGAGATTTTTAAATTCCAAATTAATTACTTAACTTTAGAATGAATCAAGATCAACTTTGACACCAGGGCCAAATGTAGTTGAAATTGATAAGTTAGTAATGTATGAACCTTTTACAGAAGCTGGACGATTCTTAACAATTAAATCTTCAATTGTCTTGAAGTTACCAACTAATTTGTCAGAATCAAATGATGACTTACCAATAATAACTGCAACGTTACCATCACGGTCAGTACGGTAAGTAACTTTACCTGATTTTGAATCAGAAACAGCTTTCTTAACGTCCATAGTAACTGTACCAGTCTTAGGGTTAGGCATTAAACCTTTTGGTCCAAGAACACGGCCTAAACGACCAACTTGAGCCATCATGTCTGGTGTTGCAATAGCAACATCAAAGTCTAGCCAACCATTTTGGATTTTTTCAGCTAAGTCAGCTTCACCAACAACGTCTGCGCCAGCTTCTTCAGCTTCTTTAGCCTTGTCACCCTTAGCAAATACAACAACTTTTTGGTCTTTACCTGTACCGTTTGGTAAGACAACAGCACCACGTAATTGTTGATCTGCTTGTTTTGTGTCAACGTCTAAATTAAATACAACTTCAACAGTTGCATCAAATTTAGCAAAATCAATTTTTTTAACAAGTTCAACTGCTTCTTCAACTGAGTAAGATTTATTACGATCTACTTGTTTTAAAGCATCTTGATACTTTTTACCTCTTCTATTTTGAGCCATCTGTGTTTTCCTCCTTGCAATTGTGGTTGTAACGGATAAACCTCCCACATAACATCTGAATTAGTCAGGTGTTATGGTACTTACATGTTGAATATGAAATTAACCTTCAACAGTGAATCCCATACTACGAGCAGTACCTTCGATCATACGCATTGCGGCTTCAACATCAGCTGCGTTTAGATCTTTCATCTTAGTTTCGGCGATTTCCTTAACTTGATCACTAGTTACACTAGCAACCTTGTTAGAATTTGGTTCACCAGAACCATGTTCAACACCAGCAGCCTTCTTCAATAATACTGAAGCAGGTGGGGTTTTAGTAATGAAATCAAATGAACGATCTTCATATACAGAAATAACAACAGGAATTAACATGCCTGCTTGATCAGCAGTACGTGCATTGAATTCCTTAGTGAATCCCATAATGTTGATTCCAGCTTGACCCAATGCAGGTCCAACTGGAGGAGCAGGTGTTGCTTTACCCGCAGGAATTTGTAATTTAACTACGTTAGCTACTTTTTTAGCCACGAGACATACCTCCTTAAGTCCGTGTGTGGTAAAAATTGGAGATTAGATTTCTCCTCCCACAACAAGTATGCATAAACATACAAAGTATAATATATCATGTTTAGATAATTTGTACAACCCTAAATTATCTGATTGGTTTTACTTGGTTGAAATCAAGTTCAGCAGTTGTTTCTCTACCAAACATATCAATATCAACTTTCAATTTACCTTTTTCTTCATCTTTTTCAACAATTTTACCAGTCAAGTTAGCAAAGGCACCATCAATGATTGTAATAGTATCGCCAACTTCAGCATCTAAATCTTGATGTTTCTTTTCTACACCTAATTGACTCAAAATGTAATCTACTTCATCTGGAAGTAATGGAGTTGGTTTACTACCTTGTCCATGTGAACCGATAAATCCAGTAACACCTGGGGTATTTCTTACGATATACCAAGCTTTATCTGTCATAACCATTTCAACTAAAACATATCCAGGGAAGGTTTTATCCATTTTAACTTTATCAACACCATCTTTTACTTCGTGTTCTTCAGTTTCAGGAACTACTACTTGAAAAATATAGTCTTCCATTCCCATTGATTCTTTACGAGAATCCAAATTAGTTTTTACTTTGTTTTCATATCCAGAATAAGTATGAATTACATACCATTGTTTTTGTGTTGATTCCATTGAAATTTAGCTCCTTTTAATTTTTTCCAAACAAAAAAACTTCGCCTAAACGAAGTTCCACATTAATTACATAATATCATTTATTTTATTTTAATTAAATATTTAATTAAATAAATGTTAAACCTGATTGAATAGCCCAATCAATAATTGCAAAGAAAATTGCGAAAACAACTGACATTCCCACAACAGTTGAAGTATCAATTCTTGTTTGATGTTTATTTGGCCATACAACTAACTTCATTTCTGTGCCAACACTTTTAAAAAAGTTAATTAACTTCATTTGTAATTTCCCCCGTATTAAAACGTTTCTTTATGAATTGTTGATTTATTACAATTTTTACAATACTTTTTAATTTCTAAACGCTTAGTATGATCTTTCTTAACATTAGTTGTATAGTTTCTTGAACCACAAACTTCACATGCTAATGAAACCTTCTTTTGTGGCAAGGCATACCCTCCTAAACTGATAGATAAATAATATCATTTTAAATTTTAATCGTCAATTTTACGATCATCCTTTAAAATACCTTCTTCTACCAAAATAATTTTAAGTTTATTTTTTATTCTAGAACAACAATTTCTAAATTGTTCATCATTAATCTTGTTAATTTGTTTAAACTTAACTAATTGATAATCATCAGATTCTAATTTAGAACTCGACATTTTAAATAATAATTCTTTTTCAAACATAGAGCACCGAGTAACTAATTTTTTCCTAACTGCATCCATTTTTAAAGAAAATTCTGGATGTAATCTTCTACAATCTTCAACACAGTTACTATAGTATTCCTCATTAACATTAAATGATACTTTCTTATCGATGGGCATTCTTTTTTTTGCTTTACTTTTTCTTAATATGTCAAACAATCGATTTTTAAGACTTCTTTTATAAAGCATTCCAAAAGATGTCCCACGATTTATATCAAATTTATCAATAATTTTTAGCATCGTTATTCTTGCTTCTTGGAACCAATCATCTTCATCAATGTCATTAAAATAATATTGATGCCATAGTTTTTTAACAATAGGTTTATATTTTATAAAAAGTTCATCAAAGTATTCATCATGTCCGTTCTTAAAATTTTTAATAAGTTGTAAATCAATTAAACAATTATTCATAATTTCTCCCTACGAAAATTTATAAAAATTAATTTACACATATAAAAATAAAAGTACAAGCGAACTTAAGTTCTCATAATAAGATTTGATACATATACCAAAATATTAATATTAATATTTTAATATTATTTAGAAAGATTATCTCTTAACTTTTCTAGTTCCATTAGTTGATTACCAGACCAAGGATTATTTCTAACATATGCATTATTAGCATAAGTGTTGACCTGACTTTGAATTTCTTGCTTGGATCTCTTAACGTCCCTTAGCAATTCTCTTGCAGAAATTCTTAATGCACCTGCTGAAAAAACGGTCCATTGTTCTGCTTGATCACTGGTAACCACAACCACTTGAACAAACCTTGATTGTTTACGACGAGCATAAGCCTCAATATAACTATCAGCTGTTTCATCTTTATTGGTCCAAATAATATTTAAGTTATGTCTGGTGTCCCTCTTAGATAACCCTGGAACATACATTGCATCAAAAATTATAGAAATATCCAAATCACGATATTTTTTATATTCCGCAATGATTGATATTAATTCATCTCTTGCATCTGCTAGACGATCAGCAAGCTTTAACTGATTTAATTCTGGCCAATTACCAATAATATTATATCCGTCTAATAACAATAATTGTTTTTTCATTTTTAAAATATCCTATAGTGGATGTCTAGAACTATATCCTTGATACATTAAAAGTCCAGCAGCTACACTAGCGTTTAAGCTTTGAAGATTACCTATCATAGGAATGGTTAACATTTCATCAACATTTTTCTTAAGTAATGGAGAAATTCCTTTTCCTTCATTCCCAATTACTACAGCCGATGATCCCTTAGCATCCCAATGACGATAATCAGTTCCCTTAATATCAGTTCCAAAAATCCAGACTCCACGGTCTTTTAGTTCATTAACAGTATTAATTAGGTTAGTAACCCTTGCAACTGGTACTCTTTCAATCGCTCCAGCAGAGGTTTTAGCAACAGTTGCAGTTAAACCAACAGCACGATGTTTGGGAATAATAATACCAGTAACTCCAGCAGCATCAGCAGTTCTAATAATAGATCCTAAATTATGTGGATCTTCAATATTATCTAAAATTAAAAAGAAGGGCTCAGTTTCTTTACTTTTTGAATGTTCAAATAATTCATCAATACTTGCATATTTGTATGGAGATATTGATAACACCACTCCTTGATGGTTTTGATGATCAGATAATAAGTCTAACTTTTGTTTAGGCACCATTGAAATTACTAAATGTTTTTTCTTAGCTAGTTTAATAATTTCTTCTACACTTTTTTCATCTTTATGAATACCATTTTGTAAGAAAACTTTATTAATTTCTTGTTTACCTCTTAATGCAGATACTACTGGATGACGACCAATAATAAACTCACTTTGATTTTGTTCATCATTATTTTTCATATTCTAGCCTCCCTGCATCAACTTTTTCAATACACCACTTAGATAATTCTTGCAAACGTTCATTATTATCACTTAATGACAAATAACCCATCATTGCCTCAAAGCCTGTGGAGTAACGATAAGTTAATACACTAGTATTTTTAGCATGGGTATAACTTTTACAGTTACGACCACGTTTAAAAACAGATTCCTCTTCTTCACTAAGAATATGTTCTTGGTTCATTAAATCAATTAAAGCAGCTTGCGCCTTAGCAGAAACATATTTTCTAGCAGTCTTTTGTAAACGATTAGGCTTAGTAATGCCCAATGCTAAAAGATGTTTTCTAATGTAAACTTCATATACAGAATCACCCAAATAAGCTAAAGCAATACCATTCAATTGTTTGTAATTAGGTACTTGTTCTTCCATTAATTAAATTATTCCCTTCTAAATCTTGTTCCTTGGGCAGTATCTTCTAGAATAATGCCCTTAGATTTCAAGATTGCTCTTATTTCATCACTTCTGGCAAAATTCTTATCTGCTCTTGCTTGATCTCTTTCCTTAATCAAATTGTTAATTTTGTCATCATTGATTTCTTCATCAGTTTCAAACTTAACACCAAAGATTGATGCCATCTTGGTTAATTTTTTCAATATTAATTTAACTGTTTGTTCAAAAACAATTGGCCTTTCTGCATATACATTACCCAATTTAGCTAATTCATAAACACAATCAATACCATTTTGTGCATTAAAATCATCATCCATTGCATCTTGAAAATCTGCTTGAATCTGTCTAACTTCTTGATCTACTTTAGGATCATTAAAAGAATCAGCATCTTTTAAACGATAGTTTAGATTATTATAAGCATTTTTTATTTTTTTCAAGTTGTTGGCTGCAGCATCTAAATTAGCTTGATTATACTGAATAGGTCTTCTGTATTGGGTAGTAGACATTAAGAAACGCACAACTTGTGGATCTACATTCTTAATAATGTCATGAACAGTTACAAAATTACCTAGAGACTTACTCATTTTTTCATTTTCATCCCCAACGGTAACAAATCCATTGTGCATCCAATAATTAACAAATTTTTTACCAGTTTTGGCCTCACTTTGAGCACGTTCGTTTTCATGATGAGGAAATTCTAAATCTTCTCCTCCACCATGAATATCAATAGTATCACCTAAATATTTAGTAGACATCACAGAACACTCAATATGCCAACCTGGACGACCTTTTCCCCATGGTGAATCCCAAGCAATTTCATCATTTTTTGCTTTTTTCCATAATGCAAAGTCAATTGGATCGTCTTTTTTAGATAATTCTTCATCATTTACATGCTGACTAGCTCCAGACTCTAAATCATCAATACTTTGATGAGCTAATTTTCCATATCCATTAAACTTACGTGCACGATAATAAACATCTCCATCAGATTCATAAGCATATCCCTTATCAACTAATGTTTTTATAAAATCAATAATTCCATTAATATTATCAGTAGCGCGGGGATTGTTGGTAGCAGGTTCTACATTTAAAGCTTTTACATCTTCTTTATAAGCTTCAATATATTTATCAGCCAAATCCATAACTGACATATTTTGATCATTAGCTGCCTTTATTAACTTATCATCTACATCAGTAAAATTAGAAATATAGTTAACATGATATCCACAATATTCAAAGTATCTACGAATAGTATCAAATGCAACTACACTTCTAGCATTTCCAATATGAATATAGTTGTAAACTGTAGGACCACACACATACATATTAACCACTCTTGGCTTAATTGGTTCAAATGTTTCTTTTTGTTGACTTAATGTATTATAGATCCTTAACAATTTGGGCACCCCTATTTCTTATTTATACTTTTAGTTTATTTTATCATAATTTGAGCCTTTTTTTCAGTTTCATTATCAAACAAAAAAGGTCTTATTAGAATATCATCTAACAAGACCAATTTATATTTTAATAAAATATTATTATTGATTAATTTGCTTTAAAGTTTCATCAATATGTTTTAATGCTTTTTTGCGACCAATTAATTCAATAGATTCTGGAAGTTCAGGTCCGTGCATTTCGTGAGTAACCGCAATTCTAATTGGCATCCATAATTGACGACCTTTAATTTTAGTATCTTTTTGAATTGATTTAATAGTCTTAAGAATTTCAACTTTATCAAAAATAGCAACATCTTTAATTCTTGATGAAAATTCTTTCAATACTACTGGAGCAGTATCATTGCTGATTTCTTCCAATGCTTCTCCAGAAATTTCTTCTGGTTCATTAAAGAATACTGAAGCCATTGAATTAATTTGAGCCATAAAACTCATTTGTTGTTTATAAGTAACAATTAATTTACGTGCCCATTCAACAGTTTTAGAATCAGGATTTTTTTCAATATTGCCCTTATCAATTAATTGACGTAAAGCAAGATCAACAACAACGTCTTCATCCGCAGATTTTACATATTGATTATTAATCCATTCTAATTTCTTATTATCAAAATTAGCTGGTGATTTACTTAAACGATTTTCATCATACATCTTAATAAACTGTTGCTTATTAAAGATTTCATCTTCACCCTTTGGTGACCAACCTAACAATGTAATAAAATT
Organism: Apilactobacillus micheneri; assembly: GCF_006493595.1. Taxonomy (NCBI): domain Bacteria; kingdom Bacillati; phylum Bacillota; class Bacilli; order Lactobacillales; family Lactobacillaceae; genus Apilactobacillus; species Apilactobacillus micheneri. Next base: position 70,297 of record NZ_QUBI01000006.1, read on the forward strand.
GAACATTGCATCTGGAAGGTATCCACGGTCACGATATTGTTCAATAAATTGAATAATAGATTCATCACGTTTACTTAATTTCTTACCGGTACCGGCACTGGTAATTAAACTCATGTGACCAAATTTAGGGGCATCCCAACCAAATGCTTCATACATCATTAATTGTTTTGGTGTATTAGCAACGTGGTCATCACCTCTAAATACATGTGAAATTTTCATCATATGGTCATCAATAATAACGGCAAGGTTATAAGTAGGCATTCCATCACGTTTTACAATGACAAAATCTCCACCAATAGTATCTGAATTAAATTCAACATGTCCCTTAACAATATCATCCCAAGCATAAGTATGGTTTTTAGGAACTCTGAAACGAATAACTGGTTTTAAACCTTTTGCTTCTGATTCAGCCATTGATTTTTGAATTTCTTCTTCTGTCATGCCTTCATATTCATATTCATAGTGAGGCATAACACCACGAGCACGTTGTTCTTCACGATCGGCAGTAAGTTCTTCTTCTGTTCTGTATGAATAGTATGCCTTATCTTCATCCAATAATTGTTGAATTAATGGGTCGTAAATTGAACGACGTTCTGATTGACGATATGGTCCAAATTTACCAGGCTTATCAGGACCTTCATCCCAGTCTAAACCTAACCATTTTAAATTATCTAACTGACTTTTTTCACCATCAGCTACATTACGTTTAGTATCGGTATCTTCGATACGAATAATAAACTTACCCTTATTATGTCTAGCAAATAAGTAGTTAAAAATTGCTGTTCTTGCATTACCAATGTGTAGATGACCAGTAGGACTTGGTGCATATCTAACACGAATATTTTTATTAGCCAATGATATTTCTCCTCTTCTTGTAAAATAGCATCATTTTAATTTTACAATTATTATTAGTAAAAATAAAGAGTTCAAAAAATTCTTATGAACGGTTTACTTATTGATTATCTTAGCAAAAATCATTTTACCAGCATCAGTTTGAATGGAACTTGTCACTTCAACCGTTAGTCGTTTATTAAGATAATTTTTACCTTCTTCCACAACTACCATTGTTCCATCATCTAAATATGCTACACCTTGACTTCTTTCGGTCCCTTTCTTTAGGATCATAACTTCAAGATGTTCTCCTGGAATATAACTGGGCTTCAATGCACTTGCTAGTTCATTAATATTTAATACCTTAACTCTTTGAAATTTAATTACTTTGTTCAAGTTATAATCATTAGTAACAATTTCACCATCAACATTTTTAGCTAGTTGAATTAATTTACTGTCTACCTCTGGAATTTCTTTATAGTCTTTATCTGTAATCTCAATTGGCATTATTTTTTCAGTCTGTAACTTATTTAAAATATCTAAGCCGCGACGTCCACGAACTCTTTTAGCGCTATCACTGGAATCAGCAATATATTGTAACTCATACAATACAAACTTAGGTACTAATAATGTTCCTTCTAAGAATCCAGTTTTAATTAATTCATAGATACGACCATCAATCAAAATGTTAGTATCTAAAATTTTATAACTTTTATCTTTTTTCGTATTGTTACTAAAAGTATTAGTAGCTTTTTTTAAACTAAAGTGAAATATTTTATTCCAATCATTCAGTCTAGTAGTTCCTAAAACAAATCCCAAATAACCAAAAACAATCATTAGTAAAGCTGGGATTAGAGTATTGGTTATGAAATATGGCGTTCTGAATAATACAATTGATATTAAAATAGCTAAAACTAAGCCAATAATCATGCCAATTGTGCCCATTAAAATATAAAATGGATTTTTACTAGATAAATATTTTTCCAGTTTACTTAATGTTTTAACAATTTTTTTCCCAAATATTATAGATAATATGAAGAAAATGATAGCACCTAAAATTGAATTAACAAAACCATTGTTTAGTAAACTGACGTTTTCCACAGAAATTGCTAACCATAGCACTGGCAAATAAATTATACCTAATGTACCACCAACAATAATAAATATTAGTTGTACAACTGTGTATCTATCAAAAGCCTTCATTTTGCTTATTCATCCCCTTTCAAAACACTTATCTCAAGGCTATCTTAATTGCCTCAGATAAAGTTGAAACTCCCACAACATCGATACCATTAGGAACTTTCCAACCTTGTAAATTATTTTTTGGTACTAATACACGACTAAATCCTAATTTTTTAGCTTCTGCAACTCGCTGTTCAATTCGATTTACTCGTCTAATTTCGCCAGTTAAGCCAATTTCACCGATATAACATTCTGCTGCATTGGTCCCAACATCACGATAACTTGAAGCAATTCCGATTGCAACAGCCAAATCAATAGCAGGTTCGTTCAACTTAACACCACCAGCTGCTTTTAAAAATGCATCCTGATTCTGTAACATCAAACCAGCTCTTTTTTCTAAAACTGCCATTAAAACTGCTACTCGATTACGATCAATACCGGTTGCAGTTCTTTGTGCATTTCCAAAAACTGAAGGTGTAATTAGAGCTTGAATTTCGACTAAAATAGGTCTGGTTCCCTCAATTGAAACTACAATTGCAGATCCAGTTGCATCTTTTAGTCTTTCTTCTAAAAATACTTCTGATGGATTAGCAACTTCTTCTAATCCAGATTCTTGCATATCAAAGATTCCCAACTCATCAGTTGATCCAAAACGATTCTTCACTGCTCGTAAGATTCGATATGAATGATGCATGTCACCTTCAAAATAAAGAACTGTATCAACCATATGTTCCAAAGTCTTAGGGCCGGCAATTGCTCCACCCTTAGTAACATGACCAACTAAGAAGATTGTAATGCCATTAGTTTTTGCAATCGACATTAAATCAGAAGTAATTGCACGTACTTGTGAAACTGAGCCAATGCTTGAATCCACTTCCGGTTCAGAAATGGTTTGAACCGAATCAACTACTACTGCATCAGGTTTTAATTCATCAATTGCACTTTTAATAGCTCCCATATCTGTTTCTGGATATAAATAAAGGTTTTTACCTTCAACACCTAATCGCTCAGCTCTAATTTTAATTTGACTGGCACTTTCTTCTCCAGAAACATATAAAATGGTTTGGTCTTTTTTACCTAATTGCCCAGAAATTTGTAAAAGTAATGTAGATTTACCAATTCCAGGATCTCCACCAATTAATATTAATGAACCTGGAACTACTCCACCACCTAAGACACGATTAAATTCATCAGAGTCAGTTTCAAAACGATTTTCTTTATCATAAGAAACCTCACTAATTAATTCTGGTTTAGCTTGTTTCCCATTAAAATCCATTCTACGAGTGGACTTCAAGCTATTATTTTCTTTTTGCGCTGTTTGTTCTTCAAATGTATTCCATTTGCCACAATTAGGACAATGCCCCAAATATTTAGGTGAAATATATCCACATTCTTGACAAACAAATTGAGTTTTTGGTTTAGCCAATATAATTACCTTTCATTAAAAAATCATTTACCAGATGAACCAAAACCACCAGTTCTAGTTTCACCTGTATTTTCTTCATTATCAACAGTTAAAAATGGCATAAAGATTCCTTGTCCAATTCTTTCACCTTTTTTAATCTTACGATCAGTAAGACCAAAATTAGTTAATTGAACGAATAATTCACCTTCATTATTATCATTATTATAGTAATCAGCATCAATCACGCCAATTCCATTAGGCAATACTATATTGCGCTTTAATGGGCCACTAGAACGATTAGCAATAATAAAAACTTCATTGCTTTGCATATAAACTTTAATCCCAGTAGGTACCAAATATGGTTTCAAAATTTCTTTAGCTTTTTGCATATCTTTTTCTGATACAGACTTTTCATGTTTAATTGCCCACAAGACCTTTAGAAAACCTATTTTCCAAATTGAGGGTAGTTTAAAATCACATGCACTTTCAATATCATAACCTGCAGCCTGTTTAGTGGCACGATATGGTAAATGAATATCATCATTTTTATATTTTGATATAACCTGAAATCCACGTTTCATACATACACATCCTATTATTTATATTATAATTATAGTACCTATTTTATAGCAAATATTAAGTATAATAAACATAATATTTTATTTGACAAACATGCTATTAAAATAGAAAATTATAGTAACTAATAGTTTAATCATATTAGGTTAAATTAGTCTTAAATCGAAAGTTAAATTGGATAATGTATTATCTTATCCCACATTCATTTACCAATATTTTAGAGGGGCAAAGATTATGGATAAAGAATTAATGAAACAAGTAGCTGGTCAAGAAGCTGTTAAGTATATTAAAGATGGTATGACAGTTGGACTAGGAACTGGTTCTACAGTTAAATATCTTTTAGATGCATTAGGAAAAAGAGTTGCTAAAGAAGGACTTCGCATAATTGGTGTCCCTACTTCTAATCGATCCGCCAAAAGAGCTCGTGACTTAGGTATTGATGTAAAAAGCATCGATGATGTTGATCATATTGATTTGACAGTTGACGGAGCTGATCAAATTGATGAAAATTTTCAAGGAATTAAAGGTGGCGGTGTTGCGCACTTAAGAGAAAAAATTGTTGCCATCAATTCTAAGAAGAATATTTGGATTGTTGATAAAACTAAAATGGCCAAAAACTTGGGATCATTTCCTTTGCCACTTGAAGTTACACCCTATGGAAGTACCCATCTATTCAAAAGATTAGATGACATGGGATACCAACCACAATTTCGCACTAATGCTAAAGGTGGACACGTTCTTACTCATGCTGACAATTATATTATTGATTTAAAAATGCATTCAATAGAACACCCACATGAACTAGAACAAATTTTAAATAATTTAACTGGAATTGTAGAACATGGATTATTTTTAGACATGGTAAATACTGTTATTGTTGGTGACGAAAATGGTTCTAAAACTTATCAAGCAAGATAGTTTCTAATTTAATTTTAATAAAAAGACCCAATTACAAAAAAGTAATTGGGTCTTTTTATTGGAAATTGCATTTATAAAATTAGAAAAAAGGTCTATAATATTAAAGTATATAAGGAGGAATTATCATGGGAAAGAGTATTAGTTTAGACAATGTTAAAAAGTACCAAAAAGATTTAGATAATCGTAAAGAAGCAAAAATCTTACAACGCGCTATAAGTCACGACGGTGTTGCCAAAACATCTTCTAATTATAGTTCTGTAAGTAAAATGGATCCTGTATTTTCATTAGAATTAGATACTGGTGAAGTTGCTAATCAAAAACATAGTGGTCGTTGCTGGATTTTCGCTGCATTAAACACTATGAGACATAATTTAGCTAAAAACTTTAATTTAAATGGTGATTTTGAATTATCTCAAATTTACACTACTTTCTGGGATAAATTTGAAAAATCAAATTGGTTCTTAGAAAATATTATTAAAACCGCAGATCAACCACTAACTTCAAGAAGAGTAGCATGGTTACTTGAAACTCCTCAACAAGATGGTGGTCAATGGGACATGCTATGTGCTGTTATTGAAAAATACGGAGTTGTTCCTCAATCAGCAATGCCTGAAACATTTAATAGTAATGATACTACTGACTTAAATTCAGTTTTAAATCTTAAGTTAAGAAAAGATGCTATTAAACTACGTAAACTAGCTCAAGATGGTTCAGATGTTGAAAGCGCTAAGGATGAAATGTTAAATGATATTTACCGCATTTTAGTTTACACATTAGGTGAACCTACTAAAGAATTTAATTTTGAATATCGTGATCATGATAAAAATTATCATATTGATAAGAATTTAACACCAAATAAATTCTTTGATAAATATGTAAACCTAAACTTAGAAGATTACGTATCATTCATTAATTCCCCTACTGACGATAAGCCATATAATAAAACATACACAATTGATATGTTAGGTAATGTTGTTGGTGGACGCCAAGTTAAACATTTGAATATTGATATTGATACTTTTGAAAAATTAGCAATTAAACAAATTCAAAATGGTGAAAGTGTTTGGTTTGGTAGTGATGTTGTTCAAAATTCAGATAGAAAAATGGGTATTATGGATGATGGATTATACTCAAAAGATGAATTATTTGATACTGACTTATCACTTTCAAAAGCTGAACAATTAGACTACAAAGAAAGTGTTATGGATCATGCAATGGTATTAACTGGTGTTGATATTGTTGATGGTCAACCTACTAAATGGAAAGTTGAAAACTCATGGGGTAACAAAGTTGGTACAAAAGGTTACTTTGTAATGAGCGAATCATGGTTCAGACGTTTTGCATACCAAGTTGTTATTAATAAGAAATACTTATCAGATGAATTAAAAGATGCTCAAGCAAAAGACCCAGTTGTACTAGATCCATGGGATCCAATGGGTACCCTTGCCTTCTATGAAAAATAAAAATGATGAAATGACATAAGTCTCTACAAAAACAGGATTTACGTTTTATATTTAACGTAAATCCTGTTTTTGTATATAATTTTATAAAATTAATGACTTTTGTCATTAACTTTCTTATGTTTAATGCCATTATAGCAAACCCAGCTTCTTTTTTTACCTTTTCGACTCCCCCTAACGGAGAATCTATTAAAACGCAAAGAAGCCTTTAGCCTACCAAAAACTGATTCTACATCTATTTTTCTTTTTGCGTAGATATCACTTGTTTTTGGTGCCAAAAGCAATTCTTTTTGTTTATTTTTAAAATATTCCCATGCATAATTAATTCTAATTTTTCTGGTATTACCAGATTTGGTTAATGCATTAGAATCTATATTTTGATTAATATCATATTTTTCGGACTCATATTCTTTAAAATCACGCGTAAATTGATTCTTATCAGTTCTTTTACGATAACCATTAAAATTAAATCGAATACCATTAGGATCTAGGTAATAATCATCTTTTTCGTTGTAATACCAATTCATGACCTTACGGTCATCACTTTTCCATTTACGACTTTGTTCTTTTAACATTGTTCCATAGGGAATTAAAGGAATGTGATTAGTTAGTT
>NZ_QUBI01000007.1:0-49323 GCF_006493595.1 Apilactobacillus micheneri
CGTCCCGAATCCAAAAATCATTTATGCAAGCATAAAATCAAATTGGGAGGACTCGTTCGACTTGCATGTATTAGGCACGCCGCCAGCGTTCGTCCTGAGCCAGGATCAAACTCTCATCTTATAGATGAAAAGCTTTTAACTAGCTCATCAAATTAATTGTTTTTTATAAGCGAATTGACTTCGCAATGTTTAATTCCTTATGATCTAAATCATAAGAATCCTTACACATCATCGATTATCAATCTTGTTCAGTTTTCAAAGATCTACTTATCAGTTAGCTGCTTTCAATAAGCAGCTCTCTAATTATATCAGGTTATCAACTTAATGTCAACAACTTTTTATAATTAAATTTTTGAATTAATTTGTTGCTCTTTGTCATATCAACAACTCAACATTAATTATTATGCCATTTTAACAAGTGAAAGTCAATAACTTTTTGTAATTATTTTTTAAACACTTTGTAAACTTCGTTACTAAAATGACAACAGAAATAATAATATCAATAATAAATGTATAAGTCAATATAAAAAATAAAAAAAGTCCCCACAATTATTTCATCGTAGGAACTTTATTATATTATTATTCTTCAGAATTATCTTCTGGTCTCATAGTTGGGAATAATAAAACATCTCTAATTGATTCCGCATTAGTTAATAACATAACTAAACGATCAATTCCAATACCTAAACCACCAGTAGGAGGCATACCGTATTCTAAGGCTTCAACATAATCTAAATCTACAGGTTGAGCTTCATCATTACCTTGAGCTTTTTCTGCAGCTTGAGCTTCAAATCTTGCCTTTTGATCAATAGGATCGTTCAATTCAGAAAATGCATTAGCATATTCCATACCAGATACATATAATTCAAAACGATCAGTAAATCTAGGATCATCAGCATTCTTTTTAGCTAATGGTGAAATTTCAACCGGATGACCATAAATAAATGTAGGATCTTGAATCTTAGGTTGTACTAATTCTTCAAAGAATTCATTGATAATATGTCCAACCTTCCAGAAGTCTTTATATTCAATATGATGTTCATCAGCTAATTTTCTAGCATCTTCTAGACTCATTTTTTGCCAGAAATCAACACCAGTATATTGCTTAATAGCATCAACCATGTGTAAACGAGCAAATGGCTTATTAAAATCTACTTTGTCACCTTGATATTCAATAATGCCATCATCTGAAACAACTTTAGATGCAGCTTTAAAAATACCTTCAGTTTCATCCATTACATCATGAAAATCAAAATATGCAATGTATGATTCTAATTCAGTAAATTCAGGATTATGATCTTGGTCCATACCTTCATTTCTAAATACACGACCAATTTCATATACACGTTCCATACCACCAACGATTAATCGTTTAAGATGTAATTCAAGGGCAATACGTAAGTATAAATCAATATCTAGTGCATTATGATGAGTGATAAATGGACGAGCATTAGCACCACCAGCTTGATTATGAAGTACAGGAGTTTCAACTTCTGTACAGTCCATTTGATTATCTAAATAGCTACGGATAGCTGAGATAATTTTAGTACGTTTTTGAAAACGATCAAAACTATCACGGTTAGCAATTAAGTCTAAATATCTTTGACGATATTTTTGTTCTTTATTTTGTAAACCATGGTATTTATCTGGTAATGGACGCAATGCTTTTGCTAAGAAGGTTACATGGGTTGCTTTAACTGTTAATTCACCCATATCAGTTTTAATAACTTCACCTTCAAAACCTAAATGATCACCAAGATCAGAACGTTTAAAGATATGATAGTTATCTTCACCAACAACATCTTTTCTAACATAAAGTTGAATTTTACCAGAGCGATCTTGTAAATCAGCAAAACCAACTTTACCTTTACCACGTTTTGCAACCATACGACCAGCGATAACAACTTTTTTATCTTTTTCTTCTAGTTCTTCTTTTGTTAAATCATTATATGCATCATGCAATTGTTTAGCTAAATGAGTACGTTCGAAGCGGCCACCAAATGGATCGATGCCTTCTTCTCGTAATTCATTCATCTTTTGGCGACGAACTCGCAATTGATCATTCATTTGCTTTTCTTTTGCCACAGTAATACCTCCATCAGAATAAATTATTTTCTATAATAATAATACCATAAATAAGCTTAACCTATTAACATTAATTAAATTCTATACTCGAGTAGCATTTCTCTTAGCTGTCTTTTCAAGAAAATTATCAAAAATATCAATCATTTCTTGTTCTGTATCGGCTTCATTTAAAGCTGCCTTAGTTCTAGCTGAACGTCTAAGTCCTTTTAGATAGTAAGCAGCTTGCCCTCTGAATTCACGAGGACCAATAAAATCTCCCTTAATGCCCACTAATCTATGCAAATGTTCTTTGGCAGTTTTAATTGTTTCTTCAACCGATGGGTCTGGTAACATTTCACCAGTTTCTAAATAATGAGCTGTTTGTTTTAACATAAATGGATTACCTTCAGCAGCACGTCCAATCATTACTGCATCACATCCCACATAATCAAGCATTTCTTTAGCCTTTTGTGGAGTGGTAACATCACCATTACCCATAAATGGGATAGTTAACTTATCAGCAACTGCTTTTAAGACATCCCAATCAGCAGAACCTTGATACATTTGTTTTCTAGTTCTACCATGCATTGCAACTGCTGAAGCACCTGCTTTTTCAGCCATTAGAGCATTTTCCACAGCATAAATATGATTTTCATCCCAACCAGTTCTCATTTTAACGGTCACTGGTTTGTTAACTGCTGAAGTAACAGCTGAAACCATTTCATAAACTTTATTAGGATCTAATAGCCATTTTGAACCAGCATCAGTTTTCACAACTTTATTAACCGGACATCCCATATTAATATCAATAATATCAGCGTCGGTCTTTTGATCAATAAATTTAGCACCTTGTACTAAAGTTTCTTTACTACCACCAAATATTTGAATGCTCATTGGATGTTCTTTGGCATCAACATTAATCATATCTAAAGTTTTTTGATTATTATACATAATTCCACGATCAGAAATCATTTCACAAACAACCAAACCAGCATTAAATTCCTTACAAATCATTCGAAATGCTGTATTAGTTACTCCCGCCATTGGAGCCACTACCACTTGATTTGGGATTGTAACGTCCCCAATTTTCCATTCCATAATTTTCACCCCATATATAAATAAGTCAGATATTTATTCTGCTAGATATAATAGCACAATAAATGTTAATGGTCATTTTTATAATACTTATTTTTTATCATCTTTAGTTGGTTTTTCTAATTTCTTTAAATCATCTTCACTAAAATTATAAGTAGTTTGGCAGAAGTTGCAAACTACCTTTGCACCATGATCTTCATCAATCATTGCTTGAATTTCTTTATTGCCAATTCCAGCAATTTCATCAGCAAATTTTTCTTTAGAACAATCACATTTAAATGCAACTGGTAAATTTTGTAAAATGGTTAAATTATCTTCCCCAAAAATAAGTCTTAGAATATCTTCTGGTTTTTGCTTAGATAAGAATAATTCTGAAATCATAGGAATTGATTTCAATCGTTCCTCTAATTTATCAATTGCATCATCAGAAGCTCCTGGTAATACTTGGATTAAATAGCCTCCAGCTGCACCAATCGTTCCATCTTGATTTACATAAACAGAAACACCAACTGCTGAAGGAATTTGTTCTGATTGGGCTAAATAATAGGTAAAATCATCACCTATTTCACCAGATACTAAATCTACATTACTAGTGTAAGGTTCAGTCCCACCTTGACTCTTCATTACTTGTAATGTTCCATTATGACCAATTGCTCCACCAACATCTAGCTTATGATGTTTATTTAATGGTATATCAACATAAGAATTATGCATATATCCTTTAACATGCCCCTTTGCATCAGCATCAACTACAATTGTGCCTGCAGGTCCATCACCCATAACTTTAACCGTCATGGATTCATTTCCTTTTAGAACTGAAGAAGATAATAATAAACTAGCAACTAAACTACGACCTAATGCAGCGGAAGAAGTTGGCCAAGTATTATGATCTTTTTGTGCTTCAGAAACTAGTTCAGTGGCTTCCATTGCATAAGCTCTAAACATTCCATCTTTAGTGACACTTTTAGTTAAATAGTCTGACATTATTAAGACCCCTTTTATATTTATAAAAAAACGTGAGTTAAATATTTTATTCAACCCACGCTTTTATTTAATCAAATTTATTATTGATTATTATTTGAATCATCAGAATCATCATGATTATTTCTTTCTTCATCACGTTTTTCTAATTCTTCTTTTGATTCTTCAAAAGATGCATTTTCATCAACACCATTATTTTCTTCTGGCATTTTACCAGTACGATATAAACTTAGAATTTGTTTTTCATCTAGTGTTTCATACTTAAGCAATGCATCAGCAATCGCACGATGTTGTTCGCGATGTTGTTCTATAATATCGTGAGCTTCGCCATGTGCTTCATTGATAATTCTTCTTACTTCATCATCAATGGTTGCAGCAGTCTTTTCAGAATACTTACGAGCATATGGATCTTGAGTTGGACTTTCTAATTGAACAGTACCTAGTTTTTCACTCATACCATATTGAGTAACCATTGCACGAGCTAAGTTTGTAGCTTGTTCAAAATCATTAGAAGCTCCAGATGATTCTGAATCAAAAATGATTTCTTCAGCAGTTCGACCACCCATTAATCCAGCAAGTTGTTCCATTGCATTCTTCTTGGACATCAATTGTTGATCTTCACGAGGAAGCATAATTGCATATCCTCCAGCACGACCACGAGGAACAATTGTAACTTTATGAACAACTCGAGCATCATTTAATACTAATCCTACAATTGTATGACCAGCTTCATGATTAGCAACAATATTTTGTTCTTTCTTGCTAACAACCTTATCTTTCTTAGCTGGACCGGCGATAACACGATCTTCAGCTTCGTCTAATTCATCAGGTCCGATACTATCCTTGTTACGACGAGCAGCTAATAAGGCAGCTTCATTAAGTAAATTAGCTAAATCCGCTCCAACAAATCCTGGAGTTTGCTTAGCAATTTCATGTAAATCAACCTTATCAGAAACAGGTTTGTTCTTAGCATGCACTTTTAAGATAGCTTCTCTACCACGTACATCAGGTTGACCCACTAAGACTTTACGATCAAAACGACCCGGTCTAGTTAAAGCAGGATCTAAGACATCAGAACGGTTAGTAGCAGCAATAACAATGACTCCATCATTACCTGAGAAACCATCCATTTCAACAAGTAATTGATTAAGAGTTTGTTCTCTTTCATCATGGCCACCGCCCATGCCGTTACCACGTTTTCTACCTACAGCATCAATTTCATCAATGAAAATAATGGCAGGACTGTCTTTTTTAGCTTGAGTAAACAAGTCACGAACACGACTAGCACCAACTCCGACAAACATTTCGACGAAATCAGAACCAGAAATTGAGTAAAATGGTACTGCTGCTTCACCAGAAACAGCCTTAGCTAGTAAAGTTTTACCAGTACCAGGAGGACCCTCTAGTAAAACACCATGAGGAATCTTAGCACCTAATTTAGAATATTTCTTTGGATTCTTTAAGAATTCAACAACTTCAACTAACTCTTGCTTTTCTTCTTCTTCACCAGCAACATCTGAGAACTTAACATTACTATGAGTAGGTTTAGCTTTAGATTTGCCTACTCCCATGATGCCACCTTTACCGCCGTTTTTACCGCCAGCTTGATTCATCATAACAAAGAAGAATACTAAAATAATTAGCATAGGTACAACTGAAATTAATAGGTTAGTCCAGAAACCACCATTAGTATCAGCCTCTTTAGCGTTCATCTTTACATCATTTTTCTTAGCATAATTAGTAATTTCAGAAATTGTACTATTGTTCTTTAAAACATTAGCTTTAAATGATGAAACTTTGGTAGTCTTTTGGGAATTACCAAACAAGAAACTACCACCACTATTAGATTTAGTTTCTTGTGCTTCTCTATATTGACCAGAGATGTTATAAACACCATCAGAAGGTTGAACAGAAAAGTCTTTTACCTTATTATCTTTTAATTGTTTAACAAACTGACTAGATTGAATCTCTTGATTATGAGTTTCTCCTTTATTACTAGTTGCAAAAAAGAATACTCCCATTAAAATCAAGAAAGCAACAATATAGAACAGACTGTTCTTGAATAATCCTTTATTATTACGCATCAATTGCCTCCTGTTCTTAATGTCTTAGACCATTATTTAATAATTTATTATATCACTTTAAAGTAAATAAAGCTTATTGTGATTTTCAAATTTAAGACACAAAACATATATTATCATTTTTTTATTACATAGACTATCTATTTGTTTGAATAAACTTCTGGTTTTAAAACTCCCACGTATGGTAAATTACGATATTTACCATTGTAATCTAAGCCATAACCAACCACAAATTCATTAGGGACTTCTAATCCTACGTAATCAGCTTTAGCTTCAACCACACGTCCTTCTGGTTTATCCATTAAAGTGCATACCTTAATCGATTTGGCTCCACGATCTGATAATAGATCTTCTAAATACTTTAAGGTTCTACCAGTATCAATAATGTCTTCAATAAACAAAACATTACGACCATTTACATCAATATCAACATCCTTCATTAACTCAATTGATCCACTAGATTGAGTGCCACCATGATAACTAGATACATCAATAAAATCAATATCCATATATAAGTCTATATCACGAACAATATCAGTCATAAAGAAGATTGCACCCTTCAAGACTCCGATCACTATCGGATTTTCACCCTGATAGTCTTTTGTGATCTTTTCACCCAATCTTTTACATGCATTTTCAATATCTTCTTCACTATATAAGGTCTTAAGAATGTCGTTATTCATTACGTTCTCCTTCCAAAAGCTTTTGTTTGATGATTAAATTATATCTTTTATTAACAGAATTTAAAATAGTGGATTCACTATACCCAATAATAGATAACACCGCATTATTTGAACTTACTAACGTCTGTGCAGTTTTTCTAAGTTTATTAGGAATTTTTTTGTTAATAAAGACTCTCTTAGCTGATTGATGACCACCATTTTTTAAAGTAATCTTATCTGAAGTTTTAGTCATCCTAACAGATAAAGGAAAGTCCTCTTTTGACAAATTAAATTGGGAAATTCTTTGATATTTCTCGGGATGTTTAATTTCCTGATCAGTGATCATAAATAGCTCCCCATTCAATGTAGAAAACCATTGGTTTAATGTTACCACAAACTCATCTTTCTTTGATAAACTTATAAAATTATTTTTATATTTTTGAATACTAAATTCATTATATGACTTATCAAGATAATAATTATTGTTTAATTTAAACCTTACTTGGGGTTTTTGTCTATTATTTAATAGATAAATAATCTCCAAAATTGTATCTTGATTAGCTAAAGAAGAATTATTAACCGGATTTAGCAGTTCTTCCAAAATTTCAAATTGAATATTATCGCTTTGATTAGTAAACTTTTCTAAATTATACTTATCATTTTTAAGCTTCAAATTTTTGATTAATTTTAATAATAATTCCTTATTAGTCCCTAATAATTGATTCAACTGTTTGGAAAATGCCCCTAAATGTTCAACCACTTTGGGATTTTCTTTTTCCATCATTGGAAGAATTTGATGACGAATTCGATTACGTTGCACATCAAGTTCTTGATTAGTTTCGTCTTCAAACCATTTGATATTGTTATCAATTGCAAACCGTTTTAAAGATGCTTTTTTTAAATCTAACAATGGCCTTAATAAAAAGCCATCATTAAATTTTCTAATCCTGTTAATTCCGCTAATTTGTTTAATGTATGAGCCTCTAATGAGCTTCATTATAATGGTTTCTGCTTGATCATTTAAATGATGTGCAGTTAACAACATTTTAGCATTATACTTTTTCATAACCTTTTTAAAAAAATCATAACGAAAATTACGTGCAGCGTTTTCTATTCCATTAGTTGGATGATCTGATTTAGGCCAAATGCCAATTTCAACGTTTAAATCATTTTGCATACAATAATGATTAATGTATTGTTCTTCTATTTCGCTCTGCGACCTTAGCTTGTGATTAACATGTGCAACTACAATCTTAGGCCTTAAATCCATGGGTAAGCTTTTCATTAGATATAATAAGCACATAGAATCAACACCTGCAGAAACACCAATTACAACATATTCATCATTATTCCACCAATGATTTTTATCTATCAAATTGAAAAAATTTTCGCACAATGTTTTACCACTTTGCATCATTTTTCTCCTTAAAATTTTATAAAAATAAAATGATTAAGGCCAATGCCTCAATCATTTTTTTAGTTTTAGCTACGACGACCACCACGGCCACCACGTTTGCCTTCTGTATTTTTCTTAATTGTTGCTAGTCTGCTTTCACTATCTTTTAAGAAGTTATTCATTAAATCATCAAAACTAGCTTTTTTATGGTTATCGTTATGACGGTGGTTATTACCAAAATCACGTTTAGAATTACCATGATTATTATGATTATGTGAATGATGTTCTGGTTTTCTTTCAGATTCTGGTTTTGCCTTTCTGATTGAAAGAGCAATCTTGCCATCATCCCCAATCTTCAAAACTTTGACTTTAACTTCATCGCCAACTGTTAAAACATCTTTGATGTCTTTAATATAGCTATCAGAAATTTCACTAATATGAACTAATCCTGTTTTATGATCTCCTAAATCAACGAATGCTCCAAAATTAGTAATTCCTGAGACTTTGCCGGAAATTTTTGATCCAACTTCAATTGCCATAAAAAAAATGTTCCTCCTAAAAAAGTAAGTATCCTAAGTATAGCACCATTATTAGTATTATTGTACAAAAAAAATGGTATTTTTATACCATTTTAATTTTGAGTAACATCTTTAGATACATCCCCAGGTAAACCATAAACTGTTTCACCTGGTTTACTATAATAATACTTTTGTCTAATCAATTTTTCCAAATAATCATTATTATAGAGTTGCTTAACATTTTGCTTTAATTTCTTATTATTATCTTTATTATTTTGCAAAACAACCTGTGTATTATTGGTCTTATTTTCCACTCTACTAGATTCATTTTTTGTTGTTATTATTTGATAAACAAGAACTAAAGCGACAACTAAAAATATCAATATTAAAATAAACGCACGTTTTTTACGAGTACGTAAAATTCTTTGATGCCTAGATATCTTAAGTTTTTCATAATCATTATTTAAGTGACGTACCTTATTAGACATTTTTAGTAACCTCCATAGTTGTTATAAACCAGTATAATCATTATTTGCAAAAAATAAAATCATAAATATAAGTTTTTATAAATTATTCATTAGAAAAGTCACGTTCATATTGTTCATCTAAGACTGTGTACATACGATCAGCTTCAGCCTTTTTAGTAGTTTCAAAAAGTTGATTAACTTGTAATGTTAGAGTCTTATTACCAAACTTTATAACTAATTTATCGTTAGATTTAATATCAGTTGAAGACTTAGCAACATTACCATTAACTAAAATTCTACCTTGATCAGCAATACTTTTAGCGACAATTCTACGTTTAATAATTCTTGAAGTCTTTAAAAATTTATCTAATCTCATAAAACTAATCCCTCTTATCTATTTATAAATTTATTAATTATTGGCACCGATTTCCATTCTTCATCACTCAAAATATTAATTTTTTGGGCAACAAATATAAATGAAAGTGCCCCTATTGGTATTAAAATTAATAATACAATCAATGCTTTTAATCTAAAATTATTGAATGGAATATGCTTAATAACAATATTCGAAAGCCAAAATTCCATAATAACCATTATCATAGCATTTAACATCAATTTAATAGTAAAAGATAACTTATTATTCATCTTTAATTTAAATTTTGAAAAATATAATTCTAAAATTAATACGAAAAAAAGACTAATAATTGTTGAAATGCTAGCACCCATAATGCCAATCTTCGCAGTCAAAAATTCAGTTATTATTAATTTTAATAATAAACCCGCCATTATGGAAAATGCAGCAATCTTAAATTGATCAACACTTTGTAAAATACTACTATAAATTGTGATAATCGTTGTTATCAAAATACTAAAGCAATAAACGCTAAGTGTATGGCTTTCAGTTTGACTATTAAATAACAATTGATTAATCATTGGCATTAAACTAATCATTCCTGCAGTAATTGCTACCGTCAAGAAAATACTAACATGCATCATCTCATTAGCAATACCATTAAAACTATCATATGCTTTTTTCTTATATGCTTGACTTAATGAAGGTAAAATTGCTGTTGAAAATGAAGTTGCAAATACTAGCCCCAATTGAACTAAAGTCTGACCACGATCATAAATGCCCTTTGATACTTGTGAATCAATTACTGACAGTCCGGATAATACTAGCCCCTTTCTAACAGTAAATGAATCAACCAACTGTAATAAAACCATAATCGAGGCTAATAAACAAAGAGTTCCACCTTCTAATAATAGTTGCTTAGTTAAATTAGGATAAGCCATTTGTTTAATGTTCGGTAGTTTACCAATGTTTTTGCGATAATACATTAATAAAATCGCTAATGAAAAAGCCTCTGCAATTGGTACTGCTAGCATTGCATATTTTCCTACAGTATAAGGACTTAAATGATTAATAAATCCAATATATGCAGCCAGTAAAATTACCGATACACGCATCAGTTGTTCAATTACTTGTGAATAAGCGGTTGGTTTCATAAAAAGAATTGCTTGAAAGTATCCACGAAAGCTAGCCAAGAATGGCATAAATAAAAACATCCAACTAACTGCTTGAATTATGCCTACTAAATTAGGATCCCCCATTAATCGAGCAATCTGAAATGCACTAATCTGTAAGGCCATAAATATAATAAAGCCAAAACAAGATAGTGTAATTAATATCTGCCTCAACAAAGCTTTTTTATTCATTTGACTATCTTGTTCAGCAATCACTCTGGATATAAAAATAGGTAATCCTGTTAATGCAAGTGTCATTCCAATCCCATAGATTGGATAAACCTGTTGATAAATGTAAAAACCAACATTTCCAACCAAATTTTGAAATGGGACTCGATAAAAAGCACTTAATACTTTACTAATCAATGAAGCAATTGATAACAACATTGCTCCTTGCATAAGAGATGATAGTTTATTTTCGCTATTTTTCATTATTCAAATTTCCTGTATGTTCTTTATCTAATGCTAGAACAAATTTCATCAATTCATTCATCCATTTATCTTCAGACATAGTTGGCTGAACGGTTAATGCAATTTGCATTTTACCATCAGCGGTCCCAATCATTGAACGAAATTCAGTTGCTGCAATTGCTTTTAGTACTTGCTTACTATCATAAAATTCAGTTCCAATTTTAGATAATGTAATCACAATTTGTTTAGAACCTCTGGTAATGCTTTGCACTAAAGCAGTACTTGCATACATTTTAATTCTACTAATTGTTAATAAGTTGGTAACTGCCTTTGGATAATCACCAAAACGATCAATCATATCAGATTGTAATTCGTGATATTGATCATCGTTACTCATTTGCCTAATTCGTTTGTATAATTCAATCTTTTGTTGTGTATCTTGAATATATTCATCTGGTAAATAAGCTTCAACATTTAAGTCCATATGAGTTTCAACTTTAGCATCCGTCTTACGACCACGTTTTCTAGCCACTGCATCGGAAAGCATTTCTGTATACATATCATATCCAACTGAATCTACAAATCCGGATTGTTGTTTACCTAATAAATTACCAGCACCACGCAATGATAAATCACGCATAGCAATTTTAAAACCAGAACCCAATTCAGTAAAATCACGAATTGCTTCTAAACGATTTTCAGAAACCTCAGTTAGCACTTTATTAGGCTTATACATAAAGTAAGCATAAGCAACACGGTTAGAACGACCAATGCGTCCACGAATTTGATACAACTGTGATAATCCCATATGATCAGCATTTTCAACGAATAGCGTATTAGCATTTGGAATGTCCACACCAGTTTCAATAATAGTAGTAGTTACCAATACATCATATTCGCCATTTACAAAATCATATAGCACTGATTCCAATTGATTTTCCGTCATTTGGCCATGAATATAACCAATTCTGGCATCTGGAACTAGTGCTTGTAAATGATTCACTGTCTTTTCAATATCGGACACTCGATTATGCATATAAAAGACTTGGCCACCACGACTCATTTCTCGATTAATTCCTTCACGAATTGCACCAGCATTTTCTTCCATCACATATGTCTGAATAGGATAACGATTAGCGGGTGGGGTTTCAATCACTGATAAATCACGTACCCCCATCATCGACATATTCAAAGTTCTAGGAATTGGTGTTGCAGTCAATGTTAAAACATCAACGTTAGATTTTAACTCTTTAATTTTTTCTTTGTGTTTTACACCAAAGCGTTGTTCTTCATCTACTAATAACAATCCCAGGTCTTTAAATTTAATATCTTTAGATAATAAACGATGGGTCCCAACAACAATATCAACACTACCATCCAACAAACCATCTTTAGTAGCATTTAATTGTTTTCGAGTTCTAAATCTTGACAAAACCGAAATATTGATAGGAAATCCTTCAAAACGATTAAGCATCGTTTCATAATGTTGATGTGCTAAAACAGTTGTTGGCACTAAAAAGGCCACTTGTTTGCCTGCTTCAACTGCCTTAAAAGCAGCATGCAAGGCCACTTCTGTTTTCCCATAACCAACATCCCCTACTAACAAGCGATCCATTGGATGTGGTTGTTCCATATCATTCTTAATTTCTTCCGAACTACGCACTTGATCAGGAGTGGGTTCATATGGAAATGAAGCTTCAAATTTATCTTGATATTCATCGTCTTTAGGAAAGGCAAACCCTTTTTGCGCAGATCTTTTAGCATAAAGATCAATTAAATCATCAGCAATATCTTCAATCTTGCCTTGAACCTTACGTTTAGTCTTTTGCCATTCACTACCACCTAATTTGTTGACATGTGGATGCCGATCTTCTGATGAAACATATTTTTGAATTAAATTTAATTGTGTAACCGGAATAAATAATTGTGCATTATCACGATAAGTAATCGTAATGTAATCTTGATGTTTACCATCAACCTCCATTGTCTTCATACCTTCGTATTTACCAATCCCATGATTAGCATGCACAACGTAGTCCCCGGGCTTTAAATCAGTATAACTTTTAATTCTTTGTGCATTTGAAAAAGTTTGTCGACGTGGACGTTTTTTATGCACTTTAGAAAACATTTCTGATTCAGTGATAACAACTAATTGATTAATTGGAATTTCAAATCCATTTTTTAATCTTTCTGGGATAACCTGGACTTTATGTGGCAAAATATTATCAGCAGTATTTTGAACGACTTCAATTTCAAAATCATTTAAAGTTTGCGTAACCTTCTGCATACGATTTTTATCTTTAACTAAAATAATTACGGTTTCACCTTGTTTTGACCACTTATCAATCTCAGTTTTTAACAAGGGCATTTGACCGAAAAATTTTTGCATTGGACGCACTTTGATATCTTGCAGTTGAGTTAATTTAATATTACCTAAACCTTTTTGAAATAACGAAAACAATATTTCAGCTTGCTTAACTTTATGAAATTGTTCTTTAAAATCTAAAGTTATTTTATCAGTAGATAATAGTTCGGCATGTTCCAATTTATCTTCCGCCCAATTATTTTCATCAGTCATTAACTGACGATCAGAATCTAACAAACGGCTATAATCATCAAATAATATCGCACCGTCATCAGGTACATAATCAAATATTGAATTAGGTTGATTGAATAAGTCCTTGGCATATAAAAGCCAATTACTATCAACAATTCCCTTCTTCATATCATCAATAATTGGTTGAACTGCATTAGACAACTTTTGCTTGTCATCATCATTTTTAATTGAATGTAATCTTTGATTTAAAATATCGCTAACTTTATCAGAAGCTTTTTTTCTTTCCTCTGCACTAACTACCATATCATTAGCAGGTAAGACCGAAACTTTTTGTGTATTCTCAATACTACGTTGATTAGAGATATCAAAATATCTTAACGAATCAACCTCAGTATCAAAAAAGTCAATTCTGATGGGATACTCTGAGTTTAATGGATAAATATCAACAATCGAGCCTCTAATAGAAAATTCTCCCGGTGCTGCAACCATCTTTTCAGGATTATATCCCATTTGATAAAGCATCGCTCTTAATTGATCTAGTTCAATATCCATCCCAGTTTCCAGCGTTAATTTAGATTGATTAAAACTATTAACATTAGGCAAATATCTCTTAACTCCAGAGACAGAAGTCACTACTATCTTGGGCTTTTTACTTTGCAAAGCATTTAGTGCTAACACCCTAGCAGCTTTAAACTCTGGTGAACTAGTTGCAATTTCTGCTGCCAAAACTTCTTCAACTGGAAATTCTAAAACATCCCCTGGTGGCAAAATATTTTGCAAATCTTCAACAATATCAGAAACTCGCGATAATGAATCGGTCACAATTAAAAATGTCTTTTGTGTATCTTGCATCAAAGTTGCAATTAACATTAATTTTGCTGAACCAGAAAGTCCAGTTACTAACTGACGATGATTATGTTTTAAATCTTCAATTATCGAAGAATATTGTGGTAATTGAGAGAAAAATTGTTTGATTTCCAATTTAGTTTTCCCCCCTCTTGTAATCTTAATTATATTTATTTTCTAAACGGCTAAATTCTTTACCAGCAACAAAATCTTCTAAGGCTGCAACTGAATTATCAGCTGCTTTGTCAAAATCAGGTTTTTGTTCTGTAGTGAATTTACCTAGTACGTAATCGACGACACTTTCTTTTGTTGGATGACCAGTTCCCACTCTGACACGGTTAAATTTATCAGTTTGCAAATGGGCGATTAAACTTTTGATTCCATTATGACCACCAGCTGAACCATGATTTCTTAATCTAATTTTGCCAACCGGTAAATCCATATCATCATAAACTACTACTAGATCTTCTAGCGATAGTTTAAAATATTTCATTAATGGGCCTACTGCTCGACCAGATTCATTCATAAATGTTAAAGGTTCAACTAACATAACCTTTTCACCGTCAATTACTCCTGATCCAAATTTAGCTTCCATTTTTCTAGTAGACAAATCAATATCATGTTTTTCAGCAAATTTATCAACTACTGAAAATCCTGTATTATGTCTAGTTCCATCATATTGTGGACCAATATTTCCTAATCCAACAATCATCTTCATATTTCAGCGCTCCTTATTTTAACTAATTATTATAAATTATATCATAATTAAGGCTTTTTTCTGGAATTCAACAATGCAATATAGGATTAATATATATAGAAAATCTTAAGAAAATACGATTTTTTGAGGGTATATCCTTACGAAATCAAATTTTAATGATATAATTTTCATGTAACTTTAAATATGTTTTTGAAGGGATGATTATTGTGGCTTTGAAACATCAAAAAGTCGTTTTAGTTGGTGACGGTGCCGTAGGTTCATCATACGCATTTGCTATGATGCAACAAGGAATCGGCGAAGAATTCGTCATCGTTGATATTATTAAAGATCGTATTGAAGGAGACGCACTTGACCTAGAAGATGCTCAAGTATTTACTGCTCCTAAGAACATTTACGCTGGTGATTACAGTGACTGTGCAGATGCTGACCTAGTTGTTATCACTGCTGGTGCACCACAAAAGCCAGGTGAAACTCGTCTTGACCTAGTTGGCAAGAACTTAAAGATTTTATCTTCAATCGTACCAGAAGTTGTTA
Organism: Apilactobacillus micheneri; assembly: GCF_006493595.1. NCBI lineage: Bacteria > Bacillati > Bacillota > Bacilli > Lactobacillales > Lactobacillaceae > Apilactobacillus > Apilactobacillus micheneri. The sequence goes on from NZ_QUBI01000007.1 coordinate 15,855, forward strand.
AATCTGGTTTTGATGGTATTTTTGTAGTTGCTGCTAACCCAGTTGACGTTTTAACATACGGTGTTCAAAAACTTTCAGGTTGGTCAAAGGAAAAGGTTGTAGGTTCTGGTACTTCACTAGATACAACTCGTTTCCAAGTAGCTGTTGCTAAGAAAATCGGTGTTAACCCTGCTGATGTTAATGCATACATTATGGGTGAACATGGTGATTCAGAATTTGCTGCTATCGACGAAGCAACTGTTGGTTCACGTCCATTATTAGACGTAGCTAAAGATGCTGGAGTAAGCAAAGATGACTTACTAAAACTTGAAGATGAAACTAGAAATAAGGCTTACACTATCATTAACAAGAAAGGTGCTACCTTCTATGGTGTTGCTACCGCATTAATGAGAATTTCACGTGCTATTTTACGTGATGAAAACTCAGTATTGCCTATTGGTGCTCCAATGAATGGTGAATATGGCTTAAACGATATTTACATTGGTACTCCTGCTGTTGTTAATGCTTCAGGTGTAAAACAAGTTATTGAAGTTCCTCTAAGTGATGAAGAAAAAGCTAAGATGGACTCTTCTGCTAAGACTTTAAAGGAAACTGCTGAAAAAGGTATGGAATCTTTAAAGTAATATAATTTAATAAAAGAGCCACGTTGAAAAATTCAACGTGGTTCTTTTTTGTTTGCTAAATAATTAATAATTGTTAATCATTTATGCTAAAATGAGAATATTAGATATTTTCTAATATTTGAAGGAGTGACATATATGTTATTAAAATCTTTAGTAAAACCAAAGAGTAGATTAGTTACTGTAACAGAGAATGTATCTTTAAAAGATGCATTAAATGTTTTGGAGGAGTCAGGATTTAGATGTGTGCCTATTTTAGATGAAACAGGTACTATCTTTAGAGGCAACATTTATAAAATGCATATTTATCGTCATAAGTCACGTGGTGGTGATATGAACTTACCTGTAACAACTTTATTAAAAAATGCTACAAAATTCATTAGTGTCGACTCAGCATTTTTCCATGTATTCTTCTCAATTAAAGATTTACCTTATATTGCTGTTTTAAGCAAAGAAAACAAATTTTATGGTATTTTAACCCATACTAGATTGTTAGATATGCTATCACAATCATGGAATGTTAATATTGGTAGTTATGTAATAACTGTCTTAGCTCCTGGTAATCGCGGTGATTTAGAAGCAATCTCTAAAATTATAACAAAGTATACATCTATCGCTAGTGTTATAAGTTTAGACGCACAGGAAGGTGAACTTGTACATAGAATCATGTTTACATTACCTGCAAATGTTGATAAAGACTTATTAAATAGAATTACTTCTGCTCTTGACCGTAAAGCATTTAGGGTTGCAGAAATTGAGGATTTAAATGATGAAAGATAATAAAAAGATGCGATTTTATAAATCGCATCTTTTTTTATTTTATGTATTAAAATTACTGAACCCCAACACTTAACTTCAAAGCTTTATCGATACGTTGCATAAATTTATCACTTAAATGATCAACTCGATCATTTAAACGTTGTTTATCGATTGTTCTGACTTGTTCCAATAAAACAACAGAATTTTTTTCAATTTTTGTTCTATCAGCACTAATGCCTACATGGGTAGGCATTTTAGGCTTTGAAATTTTAGCAGTAATTGCAGCCACAATAACAGTAGGACTGTAATGATTACCAATATTGTTTTGAATAATCAATACTGGTCTCATCCCACCTTGTTCTGAACCAATTACTGGTGATAGGTCAGCATAAAAAATATCGCCACGTTTAATTTCAACGTTTGACAATCTTAACATCCCCTATCTAAATCTCATTCTAATCAATTTATTTTCTGCATCTGCTTCACAAGGTGCAAATTCACGAGATATTTCTTGATTAAGATTACCCATTTCGGTATATCCATTAATCATAGAATTAATTAATAAATAGTCATCAAGCATTGGACTAACTTTAACACTTCTTTGGTTATCTAATTTTGCTGAAATACCATTAGCGATTTCATTTAACTCATATTGAGCTGATGAATCTCTGTTAATGTTAAAATAAGTTCCATTATTCAATACCATATATAAATTACTCCTATTTTTTCTAAATTATATTTATATTAGTTAATATAAACTCGTTTCAGACGATTAGTAAATAAACAAGCAACCTCATAATGAATTGTATCACAATAATTAGCAATATCCTGTAAAGTTATCTCTTTATCACCATTTTTACCAACAATTGTAACCTTTGTTCCAACAGGTACTTCTTCAGGTAATTTTATCATTAGTTGGTCCATACATACGCGCCCCACAATTGGACATTCATATCCATTTACTAACAATGAAAATCCCTGCATTTTCCTAGTAATACCATCAGCATAGCCAATTGGTACTGTTCCAATCCATTGTTGTTCTTTCGTTGTGTAAGTAGCACCATAACCAATAGAATGATTAGGACTTACCAACTTACAATGAACAATCTCGCTAGTTAAAGATAAAGCCGGATATAATTTAAATGGAGGTTTTACATATCCTCCCGAAGGATTTAAACCATAACCCGCAATACCATATCTTACCATATTACCATTACATTGACTATGCCACAAGCTGGTAGCAGTATTTGATACATGTACATACTTAGGCCTAGGATTAACAACTTTCATAAAATCATTAAATCTGCTTACCTGTAAATCAAAATATGTCTTGTCATGTTCATCAGCTGTAGCAAAATGAGTAAAGATCCCTTCAAAATCAAAATTATTGTTTTTTTTCAAATAATCAATGGCAGCTTTTAATTCTGTGGCATTTTGAAAACCAATTCTTCCCATTCCGGTGTCTAATCCCAAATGAACATGTAATAATAAATTAGTATTTTTCAATATTTCATTCGCACGTTTTAACCACTCCAAAGAAGCAACAGTTACTGAAATGTTCTTTTGGGCAATTAATGAGACATCTTCAATTCGACTAATCCCTAAAATTAATATAGGCTGCTTAAAACCAGCATCTCGCAATTCAATACCTTCATCTAACATTGCAACACAAAAACCATCAGCACCGGCTTTAACAGCTGTTTCAGCAACTTGAATTGCCCCATGTCCATATCCATTAGCTTTAACTACCATAAACAAAGCAGCATTATTTTGTAAACGTTGTTTTTCAGCATTAATATTTTTATATATGGCACTTCTATCAATAATTAATTCAGCATTACGATGCTTTGCTACCACCATAATATTTATCCTCCAATTAACACTAGTTATAATTTAATTGTATATCTATGTTAACAAAAAAGCTATCGACTTATATTATAAATCGACAGCTTTTATTAAAAATTAATCTTTGTTTTTAATTGTAAAAGACTTATTTGGACGACGCTTTGAAGAATGGTTATCATTGTGATGATTATTGCCACCATTACGGCGCTTACCACCATGATTAAATCCACCACCATTACGATGGTTATTATTTCTTCTAAAGTTACCATGACGACCGCCGCCATGGTGCCCACCACCACGATGGAATCCACCGCCACGATGATGCTTGTTACGACTTGGCAATGGTCTTTCAGATGAGATATGGACTTTAACTTGGTTTCTAGTCATCTTACTTAATAGGACTGAAACTAAATCTTTTGCATCATACTCTTCTAATAATTGATCAGCAGTATCAGCAAATTTTTCAACTTTAGTTTTCTTAATTAATGAATCAATTTGTTTAGTAGCAGCCTTTAATTGTCCCTTCAATGCTTCATCAGCTGAAGGTGGCTTCAATGGTAACATTCTAACTTTAGTTAGCTTTTCAATATCTCTCAAGTAACTAGTTTCGTTAGGTTCAACAAAAGTCATTGAAACCCCATGATTACCGGCACGACCAGTACGACCAATTCTATGAACATAGCTTTCTGAATCTTGAGGGATATCATAGTTATAAACATGAGTAACTCCTGAAACATCAATTCCACGAGCTGCAACATCAGTAGCAACTAAGACATCAATCTTATCATTTTTAAATTCACGCATAATTTGTGAACGACGATTTTGAGTTAAATCACCGTGTAATCCAGCAGCACGATAACCTCTCAATAGTAGTCCCTTTGATACTTCATCAACACGACGCTTAGTACGACAAAATACAATTGTTACTTTTGGTGCTTGAATATCAAAGAATCTAGTCATTACATCGAATTTTTCAAATTGCTTTACACGAATATAATATTGATCGATTAAATCAGTAGTTAATTCTTTAGCTTTAATTTTAACTTGCTTAGGATCCTTCATGAACTGAACCCCAACACGTTTGATAGATGGTGGCATTGTAGCTGAGAACAATAATGTTTGTCTTTCTTCAGGAACTTGTTTAATGATATTTTCAATATCTTCCAAGAATCCCATGTCTAACATGTCATCAGCTTCATCTAGAACCAATGTTTTAACATTAGCCAACTTTAAAGTACGACGATTAATATGATCTAATAAACGACCTGGAGTACCAACCACAACTTGTGGATGACGCTTCAAATCCTTAATTTGTCTTCTAATATCTGAACCACCATATACGGCAGTAGTATTTACACCCTTATTTTTACCAAAACGACTAATTTCGCTTTGGGTTTGAATAGCTAATTCACGGGTTGGTGAAATAACTAAAGCTTGAACATTAGGATTTTCTAAATCGATATGTTCAATAATTGGTAAAGCAAAGGCAGCTGTTTTACCAGTACCTGTTTGGGCTTGTCCCAAAACATCTTCACCTTTTAATGTTAAAGGAATAGTTTCAGCTTGGATTGGGGTGGCTTCCTTAAAACCTTTTTCCTCAATTGCTTTTAATAAGTCTTCTGAAAGACCTAACTCTCTAAACTTCAAATATGTTTCCTCCTAAACGAAACATTTTATACAATACCATCACTAACTTGAGAAAAATCCGTTCCCACCATTACGTTAATGATTTGATTATAAAAATTCCGATAATCTAAAAAATGTAACTAGCCTATATTAAACCTTTTATCCACAATTAGCAAATAAATCACCTTAAACTTCAGTTAATTTATTTAGTATTTTTTCCAAATGAATTCCATGACTAGCTTTTAATAATACATCATCATCTTCATAAATTTCTGAATTCAACTGATCAAATAATTGGTCTAAATCACCTGTTTTAAAATAATGTAATGATTGTGGCTCATATTTATTAGATAATTTATCTGCTAAATATTTCATTTCATCACCAATCAAATAAACACTTTTAATAATTGATGGATCTAATGAATCAGCCAATGATTCATGCATTTCTTTTGATTTGTCACCTAGTTCCAACATATCACCTAATACGGCAATTCGAATACCTTTAGTATCACTATTAGCGAATGCTTTTAAAACTAATTTAGCAGCTGTTGGATTAGAATTATAAACATCAGACAAAATCATTTCATGTTTGTTACCTTCTATCCATTCAGTACGATTATTAGTTGCAGAAAAGTCCTTTAATGCTTGAATCATATAATTTTCATGAATACGGTATAAATTTCCCACTGATAAAGCAGCTAAAGCATTATTAACGTTATATGAGCCAATCATTGGAATGGTAAATTTAGCATCCCAATTACTAGCAGTGAAACTAGTTTGCTCTTCTTCACTATCAATATTGGTTGAATACAAATCATTATCTTCATTTTTACCAAAAGTTAACATTCTAAATGGTAAATTTTTAGCTCTTTGTCTTAGCAATGGCTCATCTCCATTGTAAATAAAGACACCATCTTCTTTTAAGCCATGAGTAATTTCCATTTTAGCGTCAGCTATCTTGTCACGAGTACCAAAGAACTCAATATGTGCTTCCCCAATCATTGTAATAATTGCTATATCTGGCTCTACTAAGTGACTCAATAGGTCTAATTGCCCAGGACGATCCATGCCCATCTCAATTACTAACATTTCTGTATTAGGTTCCATGGACAAAATAGTAATGGGCACACCAATTTCATTATTAAAATTATCATGCGTTTTAGTAACATTAAATTGGGTAGATAGAATAGATGCAATCATATCCTTAGTAGTAGTTTTTCCATTACTACCGGTAACTGCAACTACTCTAGGGTTAATTTTTGCCAAATAATATTGACTTAAAAATTGAAGCGCACTTAATGTATTATCTACCTTTATTATTGGAAAATCAGACGGTGCATTATCATGATCTGATTGCCATAGAGCAGCCTTTGCCCCATGCTTTATTGCATCTGCAATATAATCATGGCCATCATTTTGACTAACTAATGGGACAAATAACGAACCTGGTTCTAATTTTCGACTATCAAAAGAAACATTAGTAACATTAATATCATCATAATCACTAATATCATTTTGTGCGGAAACTGCTCTTGCGATTTCTGCAAGCGACATTTTCATAACTTTTAATCTCCTATACATTTCTTTTTACAAAAATAATTATTATCATAGTATAACATGAATCAGAAAATTATTTTAATTCAATAATTCATCTACTTCTTTAGGCAACAATTTGCTATTAACATCAATATTCCATGTTGATTTAACAATGTCATATTTCAAATATCCAATATTAATTGTATTACTGTAAATATCACTCTGTGTATGCCAAACATAATGATTTTGTGGCTTATTTTCTAATAACAAAGGAATCCGATACAATCGACGTCTGCCGAGAACTGCATCAAAATTAATAATTAAACCTTCACTACTTAATTTAATTAACAATTTTAATATATCTATAGGTATTGTTTTTAAAGATAAGGGGCGCTTAAACATCCTTCTGCTACTATGTAAATCTCTTAAATGACGTTTAATACTAATTTCAAGGATATGATTAAAATCGGAAAAATCACGATAATAGGTAGTTAATAAATTATTTTTATAAGCAAGATAAACATATTTATTCTGTAATTTGGAAGAAAATGGATTATTCATGGGTGAACCCATATGACCAAAATACAATAAACTAGCTATTTCTGTATTTAATAGTAGATTTAAATCATAATTACGTTCAAAATCCATAAATTTCTTATTAACAATTTGTTTATCTAATAAAAATTTTTGAATAGAATCTTTTCCATTAATTACACTAAATTTAGTATGTGCATTAACATTATTAGCGTTAACACGATCATCATTAAGCAAAATGATGTTTTGAGGCAATCTATCTAATCCGTTAACAAAGTCGTCAGAACTAATACCATGAGTATTAACCATATTACGTAACAAATTAGCATTAATATAAATAAAATTATCACGCATTTTAAATCACTCTTTCAGTTATTACACCCTTAATTGTACAACTATTTGTCAATATTGAATAACTATATAATTTAATATTCTATGAAATCCTGTTAAAATTTATATGAATAAAAAATTGGAGGTCATCAGTTTGAAAAAAGTCTTATTCGTATGTCATGGAAATGTATGTCGTTCTGCGATGGCTGAAGCTATTTTAAAAGATCAAATAAAAAAAGATAATCTATCAAACAAAATTGAAGTAAATTCTGCCGCAACTAGCTCTGAGGAAATTGGTAATCCTCCTCATCCTAATGTTAGAACTATTTTAGATAAACACCATCTAGATTATTCCGGTATGTATGCCACTCAAATTGAGGCAAAAGATTTTGATAAATATGATTACATAATTGGTATGGATAAAGAAAACATGGATAATCTAATGCATTGGTCACCAAAAGATGATTTACAAAAAATTCATTTATATTTGAATATTGATGACCAAAAAAGTGACCGTGAAATTCCAGATCCATGGTTTACTGGTAAATTTGAACAAACATTTGAAGTTATTAATAAAATAATGCCCAAATGGATTAATTATATTTTAAAAAATTAATAAAAAAAAGCAAGTCCAATTGGACTTGCTTTTTATATTTACTTGAAACCGTATTTCTTGTTGAAACGATCCACAGCACCATCGGCTTGAGTGAATTTTTCACGGCCAGTGTAGAATGGATGAGAATCTGAAGAAATTTCAAGACGTACTAATGGGTATTCATTACCATCGTCCATCTTGATAGTTTCGCTTGAGTTCATAGTTGAACCAGCAACGAATTTAGCACCAGTACTAGTATCTTGGAATACTACTTCGTGGTATTCTGGATGGATTCCTTGTTTCATTATATATCGCTCCTTTGCCCTGTATCATATGTTGATTCAGAGATTATCGATTAGTCGACTTCATTATATTAACATTAAAAAATAATTTCATCAATAGCAAACAAATTATTTTTCATCATTTATAATTTCAACTTCGGCATTTAATTGGGTTAATTTATCAACAATATTATCATAACCACGTAAAATATTATCCGCGTTATTTATAACTGTAGTTCCATTAGCCATTAATCCAGCAATCATTTCTGATGCTCCCGCTCTAATTTCGCCTGCCGAAATAGTAGTTCCATTTAAGTCGTCAGTATGACTAACAATAATACTACCATTTCCATCATTATAACGAATCTTAGCACCCATTTTATTCAACTCACTAATATGCTTAGTTCGCTTAGGATAAATGGTATCAATAATTGTACTATCACCATTAGCTTTTAATAACAATGGAGTGATTGGTTGTTGTAAATCAGTAGCAAATCCTGGATAAGGCATTGTTTTAATTTCAATGCTATTAAGCTTATGACTTTTAGGAACATAAATACTGTCTTCATTAATTTTTAAATCAATACCCATTTCCAATAGTTTAGCAATAAATGATTCCAAATGTTCTGGAATTACATTATGAATATTAACACCATCACCATAAGCTGATGCCATTGCTAAGTAAGTACCTGCTTCAATGCGATCAGGAATAATAATATGGGTGTTTTGCGCAACAAGCTTTGCAACACCCTCAATTCTGATTACATCAGTACCAGCACCTCTAATTTTAGCTCCCATATTATTTAAGAAGGTTACAATATCAATGATTTCGGGTTCTTTAGCCGCATTTCTAATTACGGTGTGTCCATTGGCTTTAACAGCTGCTAAAATTGCATTAATTGTAGCCCCTACAGATACAACATCTAAAAAGATAGAAGCTCCATGTAAACCTTTTTCATCAGTTGTAATAATAACCTTATCTTTATCATTAACGACTTTAGCTCCCATTGCTTTGAAAGCCTTAATATGTTGATCAATTGGTCTAGGCCCGATATTATCTCCGCCTGGAAAGGTAACTTTAGCTCTACCAAAACGACCTAATAATGCTCCCATGAAATAATATGATGCTCTTAGACTTTTAATTGCCTTACTAGGTAAAGCATTTTCTATTATATTTGTTGGATCAACGTTTAAAATGCCATCGGCAAAATCTGATTTAACATTCATAGATTCCAGAATAACCATTAGATTATGTACATCTAATATGTTAGGAACCATATCGAATTGAACCGGTGTATCTGCTAAAATAGCAGCAGGAATTAAAGCTACCGTACTATTTTTGGCACCACCAATAGTTACATCACCAGATAGTCGATGTCCACCTCTTATTATCATTTTATTCATTATTTAAATTCCTCACTTACGTTTCACTTAATTTAGTGAACAATACATTAATAATCATAAATAATAACATTGAAAAAAACAATACTTTATGGCAAATTATACGTATATTTAATTAAAAGTTAATAAAAAAAGGACTAAATAACTATTTAGTCCTTTTTTATCTATTTATTTTTAATATCGTGTTCTTCACCAGCAGCTTTAACAAATGCTTTAAATAAACCTTCTGGTTTAGTTGGTCTAGATAAGAATTCTGGATGATATTGAGCAGCGATAAAGAATTTATTTTCTGGAATTTCAATAACTTCAACTAAATGATTATCAGGTGAAGTACCAGAAATAACTAAACCGTTATCTTCCATTTCTTTTCTATATGCATTGTTATATTCATAACGGTGACGGTGACGTTCTGAAATTTCTTTTTTATTATCATAAGCAGCAGCTGTTTTAGTTCCAGGAATTAATTTACATGGATAAGCACCTAAACGTTGAGTACCACCCATACCATCAATGTCACTTTGGTCTGCCATCAAGTCAATAATCTTATGTGGTGTATCTTGATCAATTTCAGTGGTATTAGCATCCTTATAACCTAGGACATCACGAGCAAATTCAATGCTTGCAATTTGCATACCTAAACAAATACCAAAGTAAGGAACATCATTTTCTCTAGCATATTTAACAGCGGTAATCATACCTTCAATTCCACGGTCACCAAAACCACCAGGAACTAAGATACCATCAGCATCACTTAATAAATCTTTTACATTATCTTCATTAACTTTTTCTGAATTTAACATTTTTAGATTAACTTTAGCATCTAATGGGTATCCAGCATGCTTTAATGATTCAGTAATTGAAATGTAAGCATCCTTCAACTTAACATACTTACCAACCAAAGTAATGTTAATTTCTTTACTTAAGTTTTGTACCTTGTTTTCAAGTTGTTTCCATGCGGTCATATCAGCAGCTGGTGCTTTTACACCAAAATGATCTAACACTTGTTGATCCATTTTTTGATCTTGTAGCATTAATGGAATAGTGTACAAGGTTGGTGCATCTTTAGATTCAACAACTGCTTCTGGCTTAACATCACAGAATAGCGCAATTTTTCTCTTCATGTCATCAGTGACATCCTGTTCAGTTCTAACAACTAATAAGTTTGGTTGAATACCTAGTCCACGTAATTCCTTAACACTGTGTTGGGTTGGCTTAGTTTTCATTTCACCAGCAGCACGTAAGTAAGGAATTAAAGTAGTATGAATGTAAAACACATTTTCGTCGCCTACTTCAGCCTTCATTTGACGAATAGCTTCCAAGAATGGAAGGGATTCAATATCACCAACAGTACCACCAATTTCAGTGATTACAATATCAGCTTCAGAAACCTTAGCAGCACGCATAATTTTTTCTTTAATCATTCCGGTAATATGAGGAATAACTTGAACAGTAGCTCCTAAATAATCTCCACGACGTTCTTTACGTAAAACTTCTGAATAAATTTTACCAGTAGTTACGTTTGAGTACTTATTCAAATCATTATCAATAAAACGTTCATAATGTCCAAGATCAAGGTCGGTTTCTGTACCATCATTGGTAACAAAAACTTCCCCATGTTGGTAAGGACTCATTGTACCGGGGTCGACATTAATGTATGGATCAAATTTTTGAATTGTAACATTTAATCCACGATTCTTTAATAAACGGCCTAGTGATGCAGAAACAATTCCTTTTCCTAGTGAAGAAACAACCCCACCAGTAACAAAAACATATTTAGTCATGTGTATATAACTCCTCATAAAATCTATTAGGGTAAAAACGTAAAAACTCCCTATTCACGAGAATAGGGAGTTATTGATTACTTTAATCGATCAATTGTCCTCACAAAACCTTTTGTAAGGAGCCCAAAAATAATAATACATGGTTATATATCTTTAGTCAAGATATATAAAGTAAAATTATTTTAATTAATCTTTAGAATCATCATCATCGTCATCATGCAACTCTGATAATTCTCCTTCGATACCATCTGGAATGTCTTCTTCATTAGTATCGTTTTCTTCGTCAATGTCATCTAAATCTTTATGATATTTATCGGTTTCGTCAGTGCCTTCATCGGCATCTTCAAATTCGTCGTCTTGGTCTTCTGGATCATCGTCATCATAATCAATAACGTCATCATCATCAGAAGCATCAGCAAGGAAAGCATTAACTTTACGACGTTTTTTATTTCTAGGACGATCAATATCTTCATCTTCTGGATGAACAGTAGCTTCATCGATTGATTCATATGGGTACCATGTTCTTAATCCCCAAAGATTATCACCTAAAGAAATAAAACTACCATCAACGTTCATATCTGTATAGAATTGAACTAATCGTTTACGAATTTCTTCATCAGAATCACCCAAATATTTTTGGATTTCGTTTGCGATATCAGCAAAGGCCATAACATCCCCATGTTCAGCTAAGATAGCATGAGCGACTTCTACCATTGATAATTCTTTCTTGTCTTTACCTTCTAAGGCTTCTAGTTTCAAATCGGTGCACGTCCTTTCAAAATACTAAATAATATAATACTCGTTTAAGCAGAAAAATGCAATTCCATTTTGTACTCACCAATCATCATGTTGCCAGACATGAGTTCATATTTAATATCTAAATCACCTGCTTGTGGAGACTCTTGGTAATTATATAATAAATCTTTAGTATTAACCGCAAGTTTAATAGGTCCATATGGAGTTTGATAAATGGTATCATGTTGTTCTTTATCAGCAAAAATCAATCTTGAATGATGACCCATTTTATCTTGTCTAGTCAATTGAACATGGTCATCACTAATTTTGATGGTAACTGATGCGACCTTTTCTTCCTTTTGAGTTTCCTTAAAACGCAAATAAGTTTTATCGCCAACGTTTACTAATGTTCCTAATTCACGAAAAGTAAATTTTTCGCTTTCATCATCTTGCTTAATATAGGTAGTTAAATCTACAACTACACTTTCACTATTGTCGGTCAAATTTATTCACTCCTTTATATTGTGAATTCATATATTTAATTATATATGGTATCTACCTTAAATGCATTAATTTAATAAGTTTAATTTTAATTCTTCATTAATATTATTTGTTATAATGATAGTTATTAAATATATATTTATAAGGGGGACAATCATTGAAGTTTACAGATAAGTTGTTACCACGAGAAAAAGTTTTTCGTGACCCTGTTCATGATTACATATATGTGCAACACCAAGTCATCTTAGATTTAATTAATACTAAGGAAATGCAAAGACTAAGAAGAGTCAAACAATTGGGGGCTTCATCATTCACATTTCACGGTGCTGAGCATTCTAGATTCACCCATAGTTTAGGTGTTTATGAAATTACACGCAGAATTTGTGATTTGTTTTTGAGAAATTATCCTACTGAAAATCCAGGCGATGGACTTTGGGATGATTCTGAAAGATTAGTTGCCCTATGTGCAGCACTATTACATGATATTGGACATGGTGCGTATTCACATACTTTTGAACATATTTTTCATACTAATCATGAAATGATTACACAAGAAATTATTACTTCTCCTAAAACTGAGGTAAATAAGGTCTTACGTAATGTCGATCCCGAATTTCCAAAACAAGTTGCTGCTGTAATTAATCATACTTATAGTAATCCACAAGTTGTCCAAATGATTTCTAGTCAATGTGATGCCGACCGGATGGATTATTTATTAAGGGATGCATATAATACTGGTGCAAGTTATGGTAATTTTGATTTAACTAGAATTCTACGAGTAATGCGTCCATATAGTGGTGGAATTTGTTTCGATATTTCTGGAATGCATGCTGTAGAAGATTATATTATTAGCCGTCTGCAAATGTACATGCAAGTCTACTTTCATCCTGTATCTCGATCAATGGAAGTCATTCTAAGTCATTTGTTAAAACGAGCAAAACAATTAGCCGACAAAATGCCTACTAATGATAGCTCCACCCCTTATCTATTAATGCCATTTTTCCAAAATAATTTTGATATCGACGACTATTTAAAACTAGATGATGGTGTATTAAACACATATTTTATTCACTGGGTAGATTCAAAGGATAGCATTCTTTCTGATTTGGCTGATCGTTTTATTAATCGTCGTCCCCTTAAATCTGTAGAATTTAATAGTGACACTAAAAAATTAATTCCTAAATTGCAAGAATTAATCAAGCAGGTTGGCTTTGCTCCTGAATACTATACAGATACTAATAATAGTTTTGATTTGCCTTATGATGCTTATGATCCTAAAAAGAAACACCATGCAACGCAAATTGAATTACGTCGTCCAGATGGTACGATGGTTGAATTATCAAAAGTCTCTCGCTTAGTAAATGCAGTAACTGGTAAACAATTAGGAGATGAAAGATTCTTCTTCCCTAAAGAAATGCTGAATTCTGCAAACAACATCGAAATTTTTCAACCTATATATGAAGAATTTCAAAAACATATAAAAAATAATCAATTAATATAATTATTTGGAGGTAACATTATGAAAGACATTAAATTAATCGCTATCGATATTGATGGCACATTGTTAAATGAAGAAAACAATTTAGCGCAAGAAACTATTGATGCTATCACAGAAGCTAGACAACAAGGTATTAAAGTTGTTTTATGTACAGGTCGTCCATTGACTGGGGCTAAAACTTACCTTAAAGCATTAAATATTTCTGGTCATGATGAATATGCTATTACTTTTAATGGTTCACAAGTACAAGATGCTGATGGAAACATTATTGAAAAGGAAAATATTACTCATGATGAATTTTTGGAATTAGAAAAATTAAGTCATAAATTAGATACTAATTTTCAAATTGAAACTGCTGATTATATTTATGCTACTAACCGTGATTTAAGTCCCTTTTCAATTGCAGAAAGTTATTTAGTTAAAATGCCAATTAAGGTTCGTGAACCTAATGAAATTGGTAAAAATGTTGAAGTAGTTAAAGCAATGTTAATTGCTAATCCAGATGTAATTGATAAAGCTTTTGAAGAAATCCCAGAAGATTTATTCAATCGTTTTTCTGTTGTAAAAAGTACCCCTGTTTTTATTGAATTTATGAATAAAAAATCATCAAAAGGAAATGCTCTTGATAGCTTAGCTAAAGATTTAAATTTAACTGCTGATAATGTAATGGCAATTGGTGATCAAAATAACGATATGACTATGGTTAAATATGCTGGCACCGGTGTAGCCATGGGTAATGCTGTAGATGAACTAAAGGCAATTGCTAATAAAGTTACTAAGACTAATAAAGAAAATGGTGTTGCATATGCCATTCGTAATTTTGCATTAAACAAAAAATAGTAATTAACAAAAAGTTCCCCTTAACATTGAAAAATGCTAAGGGGAACTTTTTTATTATAAAGTAATTAAAATTGCGATTAAAATCCATATAATTCCCACTGTTAAAAACAGCTTTGCAAAATCATTTATTACTATTGATTCATTCTTCTTGCTACCAATTTCTTTAGCCGGAATTTTTTCATTTTCGAAACGCTCATTATCACCTTTGCGATGAAAAATACGCCAACCAGTAAATAAATGACCTTTAGCAATTATCATAACGGCTCCTATTACGACCAACAATAAGCCTAATATAAAGAAGACATTACTCATTGCAATAATCTGTATATTAAATATATAGATTATTAAGCCAATAATTATACTCACAGAAGAAATAATTAGACCAAAAAATCTTTTATTCATTATTTATCATCAGTTCTAAAACGATTACTGAATAAAGGACTAACAGCACGATCTTCATTGATACGTTTAATTGCATCTCCAATTAGTGGAGCAACAGAAATTTGTTCAATCTTATCAATTTGTTTTTCTTTTGGTAAACGGATTGTATCAGTAACTACCAATTTTTTAATTGGTGATTTTTCAATTCGATCAATGGCTGGACCAGATAATACTGGATGCGTACAACAAGCATATACTTCTTTAGCTCCAGCTTCCATTAAAGCTTGAGCACCTAAAGTAATAGTACCAGCAGTATCAATCATATCATCAACCATTAAACATGATTTACCTTTTACATCACCAATAATATTCATAATTTCAGCAACATTTGCTTGTGGACGGCGTTTATCAATGATAGAAATTGGTGATTTCAAGAATTCTGCTAATGCACGAGCACGAACTACCCCACCATGATCAGGAGAAACTACAACTGCATCAGAATTCCATCCATGATTCATAAAATGATCAGCCAATAATGGTGCACCCATTAAATGATCAACTGGAACATCAAAGAAACCTTGAATTTGAGCAGCATGTAAGTCTAATGCAACTACTCGATTAATTCCAGCAGTTTCTAACATGTTAGCAACTAACTTAGCAGTAATTGGTTCTCTTGAACGAGCCTTACGATCTTGTCTTGCATAACCATAGTAAGGAATTACAACATTAATAGTTTTTGCACTAGCACGTCTTAATGCATCAATCATAATCATCAATTCCATTAAATTATCATTTACTGGAGCAGATGTAGATTGAATGATGTAACAGTTATCTCCACGGATACTTTCTTCAATGTTAATTTTGATTTCTCCATCACTAAATCTATCTACAGATGTTTTACCTAAATCTACTCCAACACGATCAGCAATTTTTTCAGCTAATGGGATGTTTGAATTTAATGCAAAAATCTTTAATTTAGGATCAGAATATTTTTCAGCCATAAAGTTCCTCCACCTAACAATAAAATATTATTCGTCAGTTCAATATAAAACATTCAACATTATTTTACACTAAAACTATATTTTTTTCACTCAAAAGTTATAGGAATTATAAATAAACGTTTTAATTATCCATTATATGGTAATTTTTTGTAATAGCCTGGCTTGTTAGTCTGACGTTGTCTAGCAATGGCCATATCATATTGTTTAACATCATCAGTAATTGTAGAACCTGCAGCAATAAATGAATGATCATCAATATTTACAGGCGCAATTAAATTGGCATTACTACCAATGAATGATGCATCTCCAACGTTAGTTTCATGTTTGTTTTTACCATCATAGTTAGCAAAAATAACTCCACAACCAACATTAATATTCTTACCTAGATGAGCATTTCCAACATAAGTTAAATGTCCAACCTTAGTTCCTTCATCAATTTGAGCTTTTTTGACTTCAATAAAGTTGCCAAGATGAACATTTTTACCAATAACTGCATGTGGTCTTAAATGACTATAAGGACCAATATCGGAGCCTTCCATCATTTCAGATTCTTGAAGGTAAGATGAGGTTATTGTAACACCATCATGAATCACACAATCATGAATTTCTGAATTAGCACCAATTTTACAATTTTGGCCAATTTTAGTGTCCCCGTGAATTTGTACACCAGGTTCAATAACTGTATCTTGACCAATTTGAATATCAAAATCAATATAAGTATTTGAAG
Organism: Apilactobacillus micheneri; assembly: GCF_006493595.1. Classification (NCBI taxonomy): domain Bacteria; kingdom Bacillati; phylum Bacillota; class Bacilli; order Lactobacillales; family Lactobacillaceae; genus Apilactobacillus; species Apilactobacillus micheneri. The sequence goes on from NZ_QUBI01000007.1 coordinate 32,846, forward strand.
GATTAATCATTGATACTCCGTTAGCCATATGTTCTTCGTTGATGCGTCTTTGCATAACTTGATTAGCATTAGATAAAGCAATACGGTCATTTACACCCATGGATTCATTAAAATCATCCATTTGATATGCACCAATTTTTTTATTTTGTTCTTTGAAAATACCAATAACATCTGGTAAGTAATATTCGCCTTGAGCATTATCATTATTAACTTGATTTAAGGCATTGAATAACTCTTTGTTATCAAATACATATACACCGGTATTAATTTCGTCAATTTTCTTTTCCGCTTCACTAGCGTCTTTTTGTTCAACAATCTTGTTAACATTGCCTTCTGAATCACGAATAACTCTTCCATATCCGAAAGGATTAGGTGCCTTAGAAGTTAAAACGGTCGCAACAGCATTACTTTCTTCATGATAATCGAATAATTTTTGGAATGTATCGGCTTTAAATAAAGGTGTATCTCCACTAACTACCATAGTAGAGCCGTCTAAATCACTTAAAATAGGTGCAGTCTTTTTAACAGCATCACCAGTACCCAATTGTTTTTCTTGAAGCACGTATTGGCTTCTTTTACGTAACTGTTCTTCAACAGAATCAGCGCCATAACCTACTACCGTTACAACATTATCCATATTAATTTTTTCAACTTGAGTTAATACACAGTCAACCATAGTTCTACCGCAAACTTTATGAAGGACTTTATACAACTTAGATTTCATACGAGTACCTTTGCCCGCAGCTAAAATAATTGTATTTCTAGTGTTCATGCTAATTCCCCTTCTTACTAAAATTATCAAATGGTTTCCAATCAAAATTACCTTGTGAAACCTTTATCTCATCGCTGTTAGTATCAATTTTAAATAAAGATGTATATTGATCACTGCTGATTTTACGTTCACCATCATAATCGCGTTCAGCAACAAAAGAAATACCAGCAACCTTACTATCAAATTCATTGATTAAGCTGCAAAGGCCAGCTGCAGATCCACCACCACGTAGAAAATCATCCACGATTAAAACGTTGGAATTAGCAGGTAAACTTCTTTTAGATAATACCATTTTTTCAATCCGACGTTGCGATCCAGAAACATAATTAACACTAATGGTGGAACCATCAGTAATTCTGGAATCATGTCTGGCAATGATAAATGGCACATTTAACAAAGTAGCTACACTTTGGGCAACTGGAATTCCCTTAGTAGCAACTGTTAAAACTGCATCAATCTTTTTGTTTTTATACATTGTAGCAATCAATCTACCAATTTGTCTTAAAATCGATGGACGGTTTAATAAATCGTTCATATAAACATATCCACCAGGTAACATTCTTGTATTGTCATCTAAAAATGATTGTAGTTCTTCAATAAAACGAACTGCCTCATCTTTTTCGATACTTGGAATAAATTTACTTCCGCCAGCAGCGCCTGGAATTGTTTCCAATATTCCAGTCCCACTTTCTTGGAAAGTTTTTCTTAGAATTGTTAAATCTTCACTAATTGATGACTTCGCAGATTCATATCTATGTGCAAAAAATGTTAATGGAACCACTGTATTAGGATTTTCCATTAAGAATCTAGTCATATCAACTAATCTAGTACTACGTTTGGCTTTCATTTTTTCACCTCGTAAAAGTAAAAACTACAAGTAAATTTTATCATAATGTTCGGATTTAAGACACAATTTTGTTAGTTTTAATTACAAATAACTAAAAAATATCGTTTTTACATAGACTTAACAATGTATACTTCCGAACAAAAGCCACGAATACTATTAAAAATATGTTTAGCATGTCGCTCACTTTTACATAGACCAAAAACACTAGGACCAGTGCCACTCATTTGAGCATTATCAGCACCATATTTAATAAATTTAGCTTTTATTTTAAAAATATCTTGGTATTTTTTAGAAGAAATAGGCTCTAAAACATTACCTATATTCTTTGCAATTTGCGGATAATCTTGCTTTTTAACTGCATCGATTAATCCATTAATATTCACATGTTTTAGGTTATCATAATTAATATTACTCAAGATTTCAGGAGTGGAAACGCTAATTCTTGGTTTTACTAACACAAAATACATATTAGGTAATTTCGGCATTAATTTAATAATTTCACCCTTGCCAGTTACCTGCGCAGTTTTACTATAGATACAATATGGAACGTCAGAATCTAACTTTAAACCAAGAACTGCCATTTCTTTTAACGATAGGTTCAAATTCCAAATCCTATTCAATCCTCGAATAACAGCAGCAGCATCAGAAGACCCGCCACCTAATCCAGCAGCTACTGGAATATTTTTCTTAATATTAATAGTAATCTTTTCTTTGATATCAAATGTATTTTTCATTAATAGCGCCGCTTGATATGCTAAATTTCGTTGATCATGAGGCAGAAAAACTTGACTTGAACTAACATGAATACTGTTCCCCTGAGTAGTTATAATTTCTACATAATCAGATAAATCAATTGAAGTCATTATCATATTCCATTCAGGACTACCATCTTTATGTCGATACAAAGTATCTAAGCCTAAATTAAGCTTGGCTCTTGCTTTTTCTACAATTCTCAAGCATCACACCTCGTTTCATATCATTTATTTATTTAATATTATACTAAAATAAAATATAAAAGTCAGTGAAACTTTTTATAAGTAATTATGTAAATAAAAAAAGCTAATATAAAATATTAGCTTAATTATACTTCTTCTATTTTATTGTCATCTTCAAAGTCAACATAGATATTTTTAGTCAAAATATCAGTATAACTATAAGATACTCGTTTTAAATTTTCATCTTTTTCTAAATCTACAATAAAAACGGCTTGAAAAATTTCAGATAATCTTCCATGACGTTTTAATATCTTATTTCTTCCAACTTGAACGGTCACTACAACCTTTTGGCCGATACGATCCTTCAAATTATTTTTGATTGTGTTCAAACTTGTTGGCATAATCATCCACCTCACTTAGATAATTATACCATAAAAAATAAATAATTTCAAATTATATCATAATCATTATAAAATGGCAATTATTTTATATCATTTGTTTGTTATGAAATTCATTTGCCATCTCTACATATTGATTAACCGAAATTTTTTCAGGACGAATACTAGGTTTAATGTTTAAATTATCTAGCACTGCTTGAACTTGTTCTTTAGTAGCTGGTTCTTTACCAAACAGTCCCTGCATATTATTCCAGAAGGTTTTACGACGATGAGCAAAACATGCTCTTACAAAACTAGAAAATGCTTTAACATCAAAAACTTCATTTTCAATTGATTCTTTTTTAGCTAAAGTTACAATTGCAGAATCAACATTAGGTGCTGGAATAAATGATTTACGAGGTACTTCAAAAGCAATTTCAACATTATTCATATATTGAATAATTACAGATAATGAGCCATAATCACGGCTACCAGGATCAGCAACTAATCTTTGAGCTACTTCTTTTTGCATCATAACTGTAATATTATCAAATTCAGCATTGCCTTTTAATAAATCTAAAATAATTGGGGTAGTAATATAATAAGGTAAATTTGCGACAACTTTAATTGGATGTTCATCATTAAAATCATCTTTAATGATTTTAGGCAAATTTGCCTGTAATATATCTTCATTAATAATCTTTACATTGTTATAAGGTGATAAAGTATCATCTAAAACTGGTAATAAATTTTGGTCAATTTCAAAAGCCAAAACTCTTTTTGAACTTCTTGCTAAATATTCAGTTAATCCGCCAATTCCGGGACCAATTTCAATAACATTATCTGCATCATTTAAATTAGCAGCTTTAACAATGTTATTTAAAACATTTAAATCAGTTAGAAAATTTTGTCCTAGACTTTTCTTAGCTGATAAGTGGTAACGATTCAAAATGGCTTGGGTTCTTGCTGGACTAGCAATATCTGGATTGTTTGTCATAGTTACTCCTTTAGTTTAATTCTTTTACTGCATTTAAAAATTGTTCTTTAGAAATAGAAAACATCGCCAAACGCTTAGGTAATTGTTTTCCATTTACATATCCAATTTGTAAGATATTACAGAATTTAGTTCTTCTAATTTTAGCTTGATCATCGTTAATCAAGCGCGCCCCTTCTAGATCATCATGACTAATAACATCACTATGATTTTCTAAATCAGACGTATAGACATTTTTTAACGCTTCTTTAATTGTATTAACACTAGCATGTTCAACACCTAGTGAACCATCGCTTTTAGTAGGTACTGATTTTTTACGATCTACGAAAGCATGCTTAGCATTGGGTACAGCTTCTGACACAATTCGACGAATCCGTTCACCAGAAAAATCAGGATCAGTAAAAATAATAATTCCTCTTTTTTGGGCTGCCTTTTTAATCAACGCTAAAGTAGATTCATCAATTGCAGATCCCCTTGTTTCAATTGTATCAGCATTCACGGCTCTTTTAATTCGCTTCGTGTCGTCTTTACCTTCAACAACGATTACTTCTTTAATTTTTTCCATTATTCATCCAATCCAAAAATTCTCATCGCATTATTATAAGTAGCATCCGAAATTTTATCAGGGGTTGTATCCCTAAAACGAGCAACTGCTTCAACTGTATATAACGTATATGCTGGTTCATTTTGATGACCACGTAATGGTTCTGGAGATAGATAAGGTGCATCCGTTTCGACTAACATTCGATCAATAGGAGTTTGTCTAACTGCATCATGCACTTCATGAGTTTTTTTGAAACTTGCAACTCCAGAATATGAAACATACATCCCTAGATTGATAAATTTCTTCAACCATTCTGGATCACCATTAAAACTATGAATAATACCATTGTGCACGCCTTCTTCACTTAAAATTTTATAAGTATCTTCAAAAGCTTCGCGATTATGAACAGAAATGGGCATATTCATGGCTTTAGCTAGTCTGATTTGACGTCTAAAAACATGAAATTGGCATTTTTTAGGTGCGACTGATTGAAAATAATCTAAACCAATTTCACCTAAAGCAACAACCTTATCATCTTTTAATTGTTCTTTTAAAATAGCCTCTTGTTTGTCATCATACTTTAATGAGTCTTCAGGATGCCAACCAACAATCGCATACAAATTATCATATTTATGAGCTAACTCAATGGCTTCTTGATTCATTTCAGTATTAGAACCAACAATTGCCATTTTGTCTACACCTAATCGATGCGCATGTTCAATGTAAGCATCCACATTATCACGAAATGCATCATCATTTAAATGTGTATGCGAATCAAAAATTTTCATATACTAATTACACTCCATTTCACTAAAATAGCCATTAATTCTTTATTGAATTAATGGCTATTATTCAATTATCTAGTTATTAAATAACCATTATTCTAAGGTTGAACCATTTTCAAATTGACTGCCAACGGTTACCAATTCAACATTACCATCTTTATGTTCAACTGATAGTAACATTCCTTGACTTAATTCACCGCGCATCTTTCTAGGTTTCAAGTTTGAAACGATGATTACTTTTTTACCAATTAATTTATCAAAATCAGGATACCATTTAGCAATACCAGAAAGAATTTGAGTATCTTCTTGCTTACCAGCATCTAAAGTAAACTTAAGTAACTTATCAGCACCTTCAACTTTAGCTACTGATTTCACTTGAGCTACTTTTAATTCAACTTTTTCAAAGGCATCAAAGCGAATTTCTTTCTTATCATTAGCTTCTAATGGTTTATCTGCATCCAATTTAGCTTGTGCTTTTTGCTTAGCTTCTTCTTTTACAGCACGACCTTTTTTCTTATCAGACTTAGTCATTTGACCTTTAATAAACGCAACTTCTTCTTCCTTATCTAAACGTGGGAAAATTGGAGTTCCTTTGGCAACAACTTTATGTCCAGTTCCTAAATCTGACAATTTAGGATCAGTTAAATCTAAGTCTTGATCATCCAAACCTAATTGAGTAAAGATTTGTTTTGGTGCATTAGTCATAATTGGACTAATTAGTAATGCAATCAAACGTAAACTAGCTGCCAAATGTGCCATAACAGCTGATAGTTGTTCGGCATCCCCTTCATTTTGTTGCTTAGCTAAAATCCAAGGAGTTGTTTGGTCAATATACTTATTGGTTTGTGAAACTAATTTCCAAATAACTGATAATGCATCAGAGAAATGAGCACTATTCATTTTTTCTTTGTATTCAGCAATTACATTAGTTGCAATTGATTCCAATTCTTTATCGGCAGGGGTAACTTCTGATTGATAATCTGGAATTACACCATCTTCATACTTGTTAATCATTGAAACGGTACGATTTAATAAGTTACCTAAATCGTTAGCTAGATCGTAATTAATCCGATCAATGAAATCTTCTGGAGTGAAAATTCCATCATTGCCAAATGGAACTGCCTTTAATAAGTAATATCTAACTGCATCCAGACCATATTTTTCGCACAATGTTTCAGGGTAAATAACATTGCCCTTTGACTTGGACATTTTACCGTCCTTCATAGTTAACCAACCATGACCAATAATATGTTTTGGTAGTGGTAAACCAAGTGCATGTAAAATAATGGGCCAGTAAATAGTATGGAAACGTACAATTTCTTTACCAACCATTTGAATATCTGCAGGCCAGAATTTATTAAATAGTGATTCATCATCACTACCATATCCTAAAGCAGTAATATAGTTGCTTAATGCATCAATCCAAACATAGATAACATGTTTAGGATCTGATTTCACGGGAACTCCCCATTTAAAAGAAGTTCTAGAAACAGCTAAATCTTCCAAACCGGGTTTAATAAAGTTATTAATCATTTCATTCATTCGAGATTCAGGTTGAATAAAATCTGGATGATCTTTATAGTATTGAACTAACCAATCAGCATATTTACTCATCTTAAAGAAATATGATTGTTCATGGACCATTTGAACTTCATGTCCTGAAGGAGCTTTTCCACCAGTTACATTACCCTGGTCATCTTTATAGACTTCTGCTAATTGAGATTCAGTAAAGAATTCTTCATCTGATACTGAATACCAACCTTTATATTCACCAAGATAAATGTCACCTTGGTCTAACAATCTTTGGAAAATTTTTTGTACAGCTTTTTCATGGTCTTCATCAGTTGTACGAATGAATTTATCATTTGTAATATCTAAAGTCTGCCAAAGTTGTTTAATTTGTTTAGCCATTTTATCCACGTAAGCTTGTGGACTCATGTCTAGTTTTTCCGCTTTTTCTTCAATTTTTAAACCATGTTCATCGGTTCCAGTTAAGAAAAAAACATCGTATCCTTCAGAACGTTTATAACGTGCCAAGGCATCACATGCAATAGTTGTATATGAATTACCAATGTGTAGACGTCCAGATGGATAATAAATTGGAGTTGTAACATAAAATGTATTGTTATCAGCCATTTAAATCATCCTTTCAACCTGTATTTATATAATATTATTAATAAGTATATCATATTTAGTTATGCAAAAATATTCCTCATTAGAACAAATCTAGCTGTTTAGGTGCTAAATTTTTGAAATGTAAATTTAGTAAATCTTTTAGCTTTAACGCATTCGGAGCAGCATCTTTACCTGAATTATTATTAAAAATAATACATACCTCATCAACTTGTTGTTCAAGTTCTTTAATAATATCAGCAAAATATTTAAGTTCAGAATCATTATAACGATATAGTGTCCTTTGACTACGCCAATCTTTACCTTGATGAAACCAACCATCTTCATTGCGTCCATGTAATCTTAAAAAAGCTAATTTTTTAGTAGTAATAACCGGTTTAAATGCAATGCCATTATTTAAATTATGCGGTTCATCAACAATTGCTAAAGTCATATTAAAACGTTTTAGGTATTGAACCACTGACGAATAAACACCATCTTCAGTCCAACTAGGATTTCTAAATTCAACTGTAATTGGCATTTTTTTGCCTAATAATTTTCGTATCTTAATTAAATACCTAATATTATCATTATTTCTCTGAAAATAAGGTGGAAATTGAAATAATATTGTCTTTAATTGACCAGCATCCCATAATGGTTGCATGGCTGTCTTAAAGTTAGCAAATGCCTGTAGTCTTTGTTCATCATTTGCTGGCATTAATGATTTTAAATCGTGTTTAGTCATTAACTTATTAGCCTTAATCACAAATTGAAAGTCTTTAGGCACTTGATGCTGCCATTGCTTAATCGTTGTTAAACGTGGAATACCATAAAATGGATTATCAACTTCAACTGTCGGAAAAAATCCTGTATACTCATTTAATTTAACTTTACGTTGCTCATCATTAATTAAGGCTGGATGATCAGACCAAGTTGTTAAACCAATCGTTATCATAAAATCATCCCACTTTTAAACTTTTAATTCACTAAAGAACTTAGTAGCATCTGCTTTAATCATCTTAAATGGAAAACTAAAATTAAGTTCTTCTTGATTAACTGCCAATACCTGTGCTTTTGGATTACGATAATCCAATAATCCAGCAAATGGATAAACACGCATCGAAGTTCCAACAATTACAACTAAATCAGCTTGTTCCATTAAGTTCACACTATTCATAATGTTTTCTTGATTTAAACCTTCATCATATAAAACAATGCCTGGTCTTAAAGTTCCACCACAGTCTTTATGAATTGGGCTTTGCATATATTCATGCCAGTCAACTGATTGATGACACTTTTGACAATAAACATTGTATAAATTACCGTGAAATTCAATTAGATTTTTAGCATTTGCTTTTTTATACAAATCATCAACATTTTGTGTAACAATTGATGCTCGTTTTTGACGAGTTAGTTCTGCTTGTTTCTCATGGATTGCATTAGGTTTGGCATCCGGATAATACATATTTTCTTTTACAAAAGTATAAAAGGTGTCTGGTTCATTATTTAAACAAGCATGACTTAAATAATATTCAGCTGGTTTACCAGTAGTATCAGTTGTGTACAATCCATTTTTAGAACGATAATCTGGAATCCCTGATGCTGTTGAAACTCCAGCTCCTGTTAAGAATACAATATGTTTTGCGTTATCAAATAATGATTGAATTTCTTCATTCATTATAAAAAGCCTCCCAAAATTATTTTCTAATGATGTATGGCATCTTTAATTCTTTAAACAAATCTTTAACTTTTAGTGCATATAACTTTTTGAAGTATGCAGGACTATCATCCATTCCTGTTGGTGCTGGCACAACAAATGAATTTTGATCATCACTCTTGTTAAAACCAACATATGCACGACGGTTAGTATTATTTTCATGCATTTCTGAATGAAAGATTTCAAACATTTGTTGAACATTCAAGTTTAATTGACGTTCTGAAACTACACTAGAAATCGTAGCATATTCAGTATTATGCAATGCAGGTAATCCCCATCCTATTAATTGCTTATCAAATGCTTTAAATAATTTTACAACATTACGACGTAATCCAAATGGTGAATCAGTAGGCTTTTCAGTAATGATTTCATAAATTTTATCAGCTGCTTTTAAAGCCACTGGATAATCTTTTTCTAAAGTGGCACGAACTTTCTTATCAAAAGTATCACCATAAAAGACGTGGGCATCAATAAGTGTTAGTAAACGTAATTCCATTGAATTATCTAATTCATCTGATTCAGGTTCAATCGTATTTTGAACACCCTTTAAATACATTGCTTCAATATCATCATTAATTAAATTATGCTTACGTTGCTCTGACACTACGACAAAATGTGAAACGATATCAAAAAGTTCAGTGCCCATTACTTGTAATTGTTCATCGATTTTTTCATTACCGGTTGATAGTGAGAAAAATAGTTGTGGAAAACCACGTAAAGTCATTAATAAGTGAATTAGTTCATGTGAAGCAGTATAATCAGGCGCAGATAAGTCAGAGATTTGCACAAAAAGATTTTTGCCATCTTGAACCACTTGGGCTTGATCATGACGAACATATCCTGATTGTAATTGACCGATAAATTGTACTTCAATTTTACCAGGGAAGTATTTGTTTACTACGTTAATTAGTCCTTGTGTTTCTTTATTTAATTGAATATCCATTTTATTTTCACCTTCGTTATTATTTTCTTAATTTTTTAATGATTGTTTGGGCATCTTGTAAATTAGGATTAGCTAATTTTCGAAGTTTCTCTACAACATGCGCTAGTTCTTCATCATTGGCTCCAGCACTCATCGCTAAAGATTTTAGTTGTAAATTCATATGCCCCTTTTGAATTCCTTCAGTGACCAAGGCCTTTAAAGCTGCTAAATTTTGAGATAAACCAACTGCTGCAGCCATTTGCATTAATTCATTTTTAGATTGAACTTTGGCAATTTTTTGGTTAACTTTAACTTTGGGTAAAACCTTAGTAGCTCCGCCAACAAAACCTAGTGACAATGGAATCGTCATTTCACCAAACAAAGCCCCATCTTCGATTTTAAATTTACTTAAGCCTTGATAGCTACCATTGCGACTAGCATAAGCATGTACACCACTTTCAACAGCACGCCAATCATTCCCCATTGCCATTACAAAAGCATCAATTCCATTCATAATACCCTTATTGTGCGTAGCTGCTCGATAAGGATCAATTTGTGCAATGTGTGATGCTTCAACAATTTTCTTAGCAACATTATCACCAGAAATACCATTTTTACCTAATTGAGCAAATGGAACTTTTCCGGTAACTCTTACTAAACTATCAATCGAATAATTAGATAAAATACTCATTAAAATATTTTCATTATGATTAGTACTAATAAAGCTGGCTAATGCTTCTAACATCGAATTAATAATATTAGCACCCATTGCTTCTGCAACATCCACGACTAAATCTAATGAACAATAATGTTCATCTAATTTTCTTACATGAATTTTTTTAGCACCACCACCATGATCAATAATGGATTTATGAGCATTATTAGCTGTTCTTAAAAGTTCAGCATAATGATTTTTTACATAACCATAAAGTAAATTATATTTATCAGTTTTAATAATAATCTGGCCTGTTAAATTATGGCCGATCACTTTTGCATGCAAACCATCACTTTTACTAAACATTCGCGCACCATTGCTAGCAGCAGCAATCACTGATGGTTCTTCTGTGACCATTGGAGCCACTTTATTAAAACCATTAATTATAAAGTTAACCGCAATCCCCTCTGGTAATGAATAGTCAGTAATGTAGTTTTCAATTAGACTGTTGTTTTTTTGATTTTTACTATTAGCAAACTCGTCAACTTCTTGATTATTTAAATCAGCAAAGTTAGAAATGATACTTAGTCTTTCATCATAATTTTTATGATAAAAGTGTTTAAAAGTGCCCAAAACAAACACCTCTCATATTTTGAATTCTATATAATGATAACATTTATTAAAAGATTAATAATTAAAAAGGTTTTTAACCTTTAATTTAAGATTAAAAACCAAAATTAATATTTTCTATAATATTTATTAATATATTCGTTAATAATTCCTTCTCTGACCCCGCCATCTGAAAATACAACTCTTCTAGAGTCTAATTCGTCTAAAAGGGTTATCAAAGGCAATAATCCACCGAGAATTATATCTGCACGATCTTTTTCTAATCCGTTCACATTTTTACGATCAGATAAATTTTTACGTAATAGCATCTCATAAGTTCCCAAAATACGATGTTGATTTAAATGATAGCCATTTAAATAATCGACATTATAAAAATGTTGATGATTGCGATTAATCCGAGCCAATGTTCTAGCAGCTCCGCCCAGTAAAATAATTTGATAATGAGAAGCCTTATTTAACCATGGCACCCGATGAAAAATGTTTTTCAAAAAACGTTGTGCATTAAATAAATCAGCACCGTTAACATAATTCTTTAAATTAAACCGCTCAGAAATATTAACCGAACCAACTGGAATACTAATTAAATCACGTCGCTTTCGACCACGCACTCTAACTAATTCGATACTAGCTCCACCAATATCCATTACCAAATAATCATTCATCTTAACTCGATTAATAACACCCAAATAATCATAATATGCTTCTTCACGTCCTGATAACACACGAACATTTAGACCAACTTTTTTACGTACTTTTTTTAAAAATGACTTCTGATTTTTTGCCTGGCGAACAGCTGCCGTTGCAATTGTAATAACTGTTGGATTAGGAATACTACTGTATATTTGTTTAAAGGACTTTAAAGAATCTATTGTCCGACTAATTGCCGTAGGCGTTAAATACTTTTCAGGTCCCATTCCTTCTGACAAACGGCTACTACTTTTACAACGTCTTACTTCTGTGCAAAATCCATCTACATCAATTTTATAGATGGCCATCCTTGATGAATTAGAACCAATATCTACAATTACTAAGTTTTTCATTCCAATCCACCTTAATCAAAAGTAATTAAAAACTGATTACTTAAAATAATTGATACCAATAGCATCTCTGACTTCATCAAGCGTCTTGCTAGCAACTTTATTGGCTTTTTCACTACCAGCTTTTAAGATGTCATAAACTGCTTGAGGGTCTTTTGCGTACATTTCACGACGTTCTCTAATTGGTTGTAATTCAGCTTGCAACACTTCGTTTAAGTAAAGTTTAATTTTTACGTCACCTAAACCGCCGTGGGAATATTGATCTTTTAGATCTTGGACTTTTTGCTTATCATCAGCAAAAATATCTAAGTAAGTAAATACAGTATTGCCCTCAACTTTTCCAGGATCTTCAACGTGAATATGGTTGGGATCAGTATACATTGACATAACTTTCTTTTTAATAGTATCAGCATCATCAGATAGATAAATACAATTGTTTAATGATTTACTCATCTTAGCATTACCATCTAGACCAGGAATACGTCCCATCCCTTTAGGTGGGAAATACCCTTCTGGTTCTACTAAAATATCTTTGCCATAAATGTTATTAACACTTCTAACAATTTCTCTAGTTTGTTCTAACATTGGTTCTTGATCTTCGCCCACTGGAATAGTATCAGCTTTAAAAGCTGTAATATCAGCAGCTTGACTAACTGGGTAAATAAAGAACCCAGCAGGTACGCTTTCGCCAAATTTCTTTTGTTGAATTTCATTTTTAACCGTTGGATTACGTTTTAATCTATTTACAGATACTAAATTTAAATAATGCATTGTTAATTCATTCAAAGCAGGTATTTGTGATTGCACTAAAATAGTAGATTTTTCAGGATCAATACCAACAGCTAAATAGTCCAATGCTACTTGTAATAATGAATGTCTGATTTTTTCTGGATCACGAGCATTATCAGTTAATGCTTGCATATCAGCAATCATAATATTGGTATCATATTTACCAGAATTTTGTAATTCTACACGATTCTTTAATGAACCTACATAGTGTCCAATATGCAATTTACCTGTTGGACGGTCACCAGTTAAAATTACTTTTTTATTTGCCAAATTTATCATCCTTTCAAAAAAAGGCATCCCATTGTTAAATAAACAATAGGACGCCTCCACGCGGTACCACCTAATTTGCAAAATGCCTCTCTGCGATAAGGGTGCATACCCATTTTTAATCCAATTCGCTTTCCTGATCAATCTCAGCAAATGATGATCTCTCTGTAGTTGGTTAGCTAATATCTCTTATAATCATTTATATTTTACTGGATTTAATAGCTTCTGTCAAAATTGCTATTCATTGACATTTCCTATAAATCTCATTAGAATTATTTAGCATATTTGAACGAAACGTATTATAAATTTGAGGGGGACTATAATGGACACTCAAGATTTAAAAAATGAACAAAAACGCGTTGACTATGTAGTAAAAAAATTAGGTCACCGTTTAGAAAAAACACAAATGGAATATGATCAAGCACATAACGAAACTAAAAGAGTTCAACAAAACTACGGTAACAATACTTCTGTTAACTATTTTGAAGTAGATGATCGAATTGAAACTTCAGCTGATTTGCAACAACAAAGAGGTTTAGTTAATACGGTTATCCAAAATGAAGCAATCATCAAAAATCAATTGCAAACTTATAAAAGACTATCAGATTCACCATATTTTGGTCGCATTGATATTTTAGATGATGGTGAACAAGAAAATGAAAAATTATATATTGGGACTGCATCCTTTGTTGATGATGATGATAATTTCTTAGTTTATGACTGGCGTGCCCCTATTTCTAGTATTTATTATAATGGCACATTAGGCAAGGTTAATTATTCTACTCCTGCTGGTAAACAGAGCACTGATTTATTAAAAAAACGACAATTTCAAATTAAAAAAGGACATATTGATAATATGTTTGATACTAATGAAACTGTCGGCGATGAAATGTTGCAAAGTGCATTAGGTGATCAAAATGATGAAACTATGCAAAATATTGTTGCAACTATTCAAAGTGAACAAAATGATATCATTAGAGACACTAACAGTGACTTGTTGGTAGTACAAGGTGTTGCTGGTTCTGGTAAAACTTCAGCAATTTTGCAAAGAATTGCTTTTTTGCTATATCACAGTAGAAGTTCGCTTGAAGCAGATCAAATTATTTTATTCTCACCTAATCGACTATTTTCACATTATATTTCTGATGTTTTACCTAGCTTGGGTGAACGTAATATGCGTCAGGTAACGCTAAAAGAATTTATTGATCACCGTTTTGAAGGACTAAAAGTTCAAGGATTATTTGATAGATATGAAAATGAAGTTAATTTAGATGATAAATTAGCATCAATTAGAAATTTTAAAGAGAGTCATGAATATATGCAACAAATTTATGATTATGCTGAAAATATTGATGCCAAAAATATGTTTTTTAACGATTTAATGCTAGATGGAAAAATTATTTTTGATAATGAAGTTATTGAAAATATTTATGATTCACAACCTAAATTAATGAAGGCTGCTGATAAATTCTTAAGTACTAAAAATCGATTAATTAAGCTTTTGAAAAAGAGAATTGAACTGGAAGTATATAAACCATGGGTAGATGCAAAAATTGATCAGCTTAATTCAGAACAATATCATGATTTCATTGCTGGACATGAACTTGGTAGATTCCAAGATGAAGATGATGAAAGATACTTTATTGCTAAACAAATTGTAACTGAGCATTTCAGAAAAATGTACGACGCTATTTATAATGGTAATTTCTTTGATCCATATGCCCAGTATATTAATTTTATGAAACAAGCTAATTTAAATGCTGATATTAACATCAATGATTGGCAAAACAATGTCCAAAATTACGATAAACAATTAGAAATGCATAAAATTAATTTAGATGATGCAGCCCCTATTTTATATTTGCGTGATTTATTAATGGGTGGTGGACAGAATCAAAAAATGCAATATCTATTTGTTGATGAAATGCAAGACTATTCAATTGCGCAATTAGTTTATATCAAGCATGCATTCCCTAAAACTAAAATTAATTTAATTGGTGATAGTGAACAATCCTTATTTAAAGAGGTAGAATCACCGGAAACATTACTAAATAAATTAAATAACGCTTTTGCTACTAAAAAATCAAGATTAATAACGTTAAATCGATCTTATCGTTCCACTTATCAAATAACTAATTTTGCTAAAGCACTACTTCCTAATGGTGATAAAATTGAGCCTTTTAATCGCCAAGGTCCTTCACCAGAAATAATTATTAGACATAGTGAACAAGCTGGTATAAATTCATTAATCAAAAAAGCAAATAAAGAATTAGAGACCGAAGGAACAGTAGCTGTTATTACTAAAAATTTAGTCGAGGCCAAAGCTGTTTATCAACATATAACTACTAAAATAAATTCAACATTATTGGCTGATACTGATCGTTCATTACCAAAAGGTGTTGTAGTAATGCCTATTTACTTAGCTAAAGGCTTAGAATTTGATTCTGTGATTGCCTGGAATATTTCTGCCGAAAATTATAATTCTAAGAAATTGATTGGCACTTTATATACAATTACTACTAGGTCAATGCATCATTTATCATTAATTAGCATTGGCAATGTATCTCCTATTATTAAAAATGCTAATTTACCAGTCAACGAGTTAAATATTAATCATCAAATATAAAATAAAAGGTCTA
Organism: Apilactobacillus micheneri; assembly: GCF_006493595.1. Lineage (NCBI taxonomy): Bacteria > Bacillati > Bacillota > Bacilli > Lactobacillales > Lactobacillaceae > Apilactobacillus > Apilactobacillus micheneri. Next base: position 48,868 of record NZ_QUBI01000007.1, read on the forward strand.
CTATAAAAAATAGTAGACCTTTTATTTTTTAAGCCGTTTCCGGGATTTGAACCCGGGACCTCTTCCTTACCATGGAAACGCTCTACCTTCTGAGCTAAAACGGCAAGTACAAATAAAAAGCCCTCGATAATTAAACCGAGGACTCTTTATTTAATATTAGCGCGGCAACTTCCTACCCTTGCAAGAGGCGATCCTCTAACTACTCTCGGCGTTTAGAAGCTTAACTGCTGTGTTCGGCATGGGAACAGGTGTATCCTTCTAGCTATCGCCACCACACTATTTATCTGAAAGAACTTCGTTCTTTCAAAACTAGATATTATTATTTCTTTAGAGAACAACCTTACTTGGTTAAGTCCTCGACCAATTAGTACTAGTCCGCTCCATACATTGCTGCACTTCCACTTCTAGCCTATCTACCTAATCATCTCTTAGGGGTCTTACTTCCATAAAGGAATG
>NZ_QUBI01000008.1:0-42085 GCF_006493595.1 Apilactobacillus micheneri
ATGATGATGATGCTATGAGAATTATGGCTAATTCATATTTGGAAAGACAAAATTTAAAATCTAAGAAAGATTTTAATAGAGTAGAAAAAATAGCTATGCTTTCTTTAAAGTCTAAAAATAAATAATATGTATACAATACACAGTATACTGTATACGAAAAAAGGAGCCATTAGGCTCCTTTTTATATTGCCATAAATTATTTCCAGTATTATTATTAAATATGTATAAAATTATAGGAGGAGATTTATTATTTTACATAAGAAGTCATTGTTAGGATTAACATTGTCATTTATATTTGCATTGACCCTATTTGTTGGATTAAATAATAGTTCAGCACATGCTAAGTATATGGGTCATTATCAAATGCCAACAGAATTAAGAGGTACTTGGTACTTTAAGGAAGGTGGAATGTTTTGGCAAAAAGCAAAGATTACCAAAAATAGATATTACCAACATAAAGGTACTACTGGTCCTGATGTAGAAAATATTGTTGGTAAAACTAAAGAACCTGGAAATAATGGCGAGCCAATATATGTACAAAAATTTAATACTCATGGTGACAAGTTTATAGATGGACCTGCTTATACTTTAACTAAAGGTGATAGTAAAAGATTTTCTTTTTACTGGCTTTCCAGAAAAAGAACCCATGGTAAAAGAATTTTAAGAAGTGCTATGATTTCATTTAATGGTGGTGAGCAATCTGATTTTCCAGTTAATCCAAATAACGTATATGCCAAAGTTAATCCTAAACGTTTTTTCGAGACAATTAATGAACAAGGATTTGCTTTAACAAGGAATAAGGTTTTGCCTAAAAATTTAAAACCACATAAAACACATAATTATAATTATGTATACAAACATCCAAATAAATATAAAGACATAGAAATATCTTAAAAATTAAGAAGGTGTATTAATTATCTTAAATAAGAAATATAGTTTGTTGTTTTTACTATCATTAATGTTCACATTAATATTGTTTGTAGGATTAAATAATAATTCAGTACATGCTCAATATAAGGGACATCATGAAACACCTACTGAGTTAAGAGGAAATTGGTATCAATGGGATTCATATAATCATAAATTTGATAAACTGACATTTAATAAATATTCAGTATATGAAAATGGTAAATTAATATACGGTAATCATAATCACAAAGCAAATAACCATTTATATATGTATATAGATAAATTAAAAAAAGGTTACGGCGGAGTTAACTATGGCTTTAATGACAAAGTAACCATGGGAGATCCTACAGGTTACTGGTTATCTCATAAAAAAGTTAATGGCAAGCGTGTTTTAGAATCATACACCAATACTGGTGGATTTATGGTATATACTAGACAAAAAGTTCACCACAACTATTCATTTACAGATAATAATAATACTTATCAAAAAATAGGACGTTAATAAAAAGGAGCCACCAGGCTCCTTTTTTATTCATCGATATATTTAGATATAATTTTAGCACCATCATCAGCTAATTTATTCATTTTATCGTATATCTTTTTAATCTTAGATAAATCAGTTTCACTTAGTCCTAGCTCTTCTAATTCCATAAAAACAACCACCTTTTCTGCGTATGAGATTAATTACGTAAAAGGGTGGTTATTATTTTTATTATTAATTTAAATGATCAACAGCATATTGAGCTTGAGAGTCCGTGAATTTTTCACCATAACTAGAAGTTAATTGCTGTTTGATAGAATCTTTAGACATTTTCATATCATTTTGATAAGTCTTTGCCTTTTCTAAAGCATTTTTATTCCAGTTGGCTTTTAAATTTTTCATAGCATAAGCAGCAGGCTTTGCTCCAAATTTTTCACCATAACTAGATGTAAGTTGATCATAAATTTTATCTTTAGACATAGACATTGTATTAGCATATGTTTCAGCTTTATCTAAAGCATTTTTATATTCAGTAGGGACATTATCTTGTTTTGAATCAGAACTACTTTGTTCAACTTTTTGTGAATTTGATTTACTACTTACGGAAGATGAATCTTTTCCTTGGTTAAATCCAAGTAATCCGAAGATTAAGAAAACAACAAACACAATAATAATCCAGATCCACCATACTTTGTACCATGGTTTTACATTCTTATTTTGCATCGTTTGCTCCTTTAGCTGGTTTTTGTAGAAATTCAAATACAACTGCAATAATTAATAAAACAATTGATGGGAAAGCAAAAATCATCGATAATCCTGATAATAAGCTTCCGATAATTCCTAAAACAGCACCAACAACAGAAATATTTAATTGTTTTGCATAATAGAATGATAAAATATTCAATACTACACCAATCCATGTAAAAATATAGAAGAATGTAGCACTGCTTGAATCACCATTACTACTTACAGCTTGTGCAATCACAACAAACCAAGAAATAAATAACATCACACAATTAATAATATTAAAAATAGCAGTCCAAGTGTTCATTTTAGACTTCATAAAAAATAAAACCTCCAAAAAATATGTATTTAACAACCCTAATATTTTACCATAGCTTTTATTAATTATGAAATTAGTTTTTGTTAATTGAAATTATACATATTTTATAGCAATATTTTTAGTTTCCTTTTGCAATGAATTAGGAATGGATAATTGTTTCATTAAAGGTGATATATTATTAATTGAGTAATTACAATGTTTGAAGTATATAGGTAGAAGAATATTTAAAGCCATAACATTAGCATTTTTTTCAAATGATAGAGTGTAATTGCAACTATCAGATCTATATAAATTTAAATCGTCATTATTTATAATATGTGAAATTTCATGAGCTATCTGAAAAGGTAGCTCATTTTTATTATGCCAATTTAAATTTAATATTATTAATCTTTTTTTATTAAACACTAAGCAAGGAGTATTAATGGATGCATGAACAGTTTCAACACCAATACCATTATCAAATGCATAGTTTAATAAATCCTTTAAAATATCATCAAACATAAATTACTTCCTTAATAATCTTTTTAAAAGTTCCTTATCTTCATCAGTTAGTTCTTTGCCTTGGAAGGTCATGTAATCACCATCATCAATCATTTGTGCGATGTCTTTTTGTGATTCGTGTTCCTCTTTACCATCTGTAATATATCCAATACTTACATGGAATAAATCAGATAATTGTTGTAAGGCTCCCATTCTTGGAGTCTTTACACCGTTTTCCCAGTTTGAAATAGTTTGTCTTGAAACATCAAGCTTTTCTCCTAATTGTGGTTGAGACCAACCCATCTTTTTTCTTAGTGTGTTTATTTGATGTCCAATTATGTTTTCAGTCATTATGATTTCTTCTTCCTTAATATGTATATTGTTTATGTATTAAAGTATATCATTAAGTTTACATTTTTCAACAAAAAGTTGAAAAAGTTTACTAAAAGTTGTTGACGTAAACCTAAAGTTGTCATATACTTAATTGTGTTGAAAGGAGGAAAAAAAGAATGAATAAAAAAATCAGGATTTCACTTAAAGCGGCTAGAGTTAATGCAAACATGACTCAATTACAAGCTGCTGCTTCACTATCTGATTATACTGGTGTTTATATAACAAAGGATAGAATAAGGTATTTTGAACAATCTCCCAATGAGGTACCAGATATTTTTGGAAAAGCCTTATCTAAAATTTATGGTATTCCAGTTGATAATATTTTTTTTGGCTCCTTGTCAACTAAAAGTTGTCGCAAAAATGTTAGACTATAAAATTTTTAAGGAGGTGATTCATATCTTATTATCTGATTTTATATCAATGATTATGATTTTAACCATGTTTACTTTGGTATTGCATGAATTGAAACATAAGACTTTAAAAGATTTTTGTAAATCATTGTACGATGATTTATTCAATTAGGAGCTTAAATATGAAACTTATACAAATATTGTTTAACCATTTTCATAAAGGCAATGCAAATTTAATTGCTAACAATATTTACCATTTCAATTGTGAGAATGGTCATTTAATTCAAAAGGAGAAATAAACGATGGATGAAAATTTAGGACAAGTTAAATTGCCAATGGATATTGATATTGATTCTGATTTTTTCGAAGAGTTACGAAATCATCCAGAAATTATCAATGATAAAGAATACTTAAAAGGCCTTTTAAAGAAAAGCTTAAGTTTCGATATAACTATGTAGGAGGAATTTTAAATGACTAAATTATACGAATTAGAAGATCAATACCAACAAATCGCATCAATGATTGATGGTGATGATCCACAACTATTAAAAGATACCTTGGACAGTATCGATTTTGAACAAGATTTTAATAAAAAAATTGGTAACTACGGGAAGGTAGTTACCAATGTAAAATCTGATATTAATCAGATTGACGATGAAATTAAGCGTTTAAATAACCACAAAAAAACGCTTAAGAATAATCTCAATTACTTACAGGATAGCATGTTTAATGCTATGAAGCTAGTTGATATTAAAAAAGTTAAGACTGCTACTAACACTATTTCACTAAGAAATTCTAAAAGATTAGAAGTAAAGGATGACTCTTTAATTGACCAAGAATTTAAGGATAGTGTTCCAGATAAAGTGAATAAAACTAGAATTCGTGAAGCCATTAAAAATGGCCAAACAGTTCCAGGAGCTGAGTTGGTTGCACATCAAACTTTGAGTGTTCGCTAATGTTTGAACTACGTGATTATCAGAATGAAACTATTCAGAATATCCAAAAGTCATTAGTCAAGGGTAATAGGTCAATTATGGTACAGCAACCACCTAGAACGGGTAAAACTGTAATTATGGCCGAGATTGCTCGAAGAGCTACTGCAAAGGGTAGACGGGTTTTATTCATTGTTCATCGAGCTGAAATTGTTCAACAAGTGAAAGCGACTTTTGAGCAACAAGCAGTAAACATGAATTTATGTAAGGTCGGTATGGTGCAAACCATTACCAGAAGATTAGATCAACTAAAATATCCTGATTTGATATTGATTGATGAAGCTCATCATGTGTTAGCTAAGTCATATTTAAATGTTATCAATCATTTTCCTAAAGCTATTAAATTAATGTTTACTGCTACACCATACCGATTAAGTGGTAAAGGATTTACCGAAGTAGCAGATGCTTTAATTCCTGGTAAACAGGTTAAATGGTTAATTGAGCATAAAAGGCTCAGTCCAGTTGATTATTATGCACCAAAATTTATTAATTTAGATACTTTAAAGACTGCTAAAGGTGAATATACAAATAGGTCTATTGATGATGCCATGAAGCCAAAAATATATGGTGATGCCGTTAAAAATTATCAAAAATTAGCAAATGGTACTAATGCGATTGCCTATTGTCATAATGTTCAAGCTGCTAAAAATTTATCAAATGAATTTAATAGAACAGGTATTAAAGCAGTAGAAGTAGACGGATCAACAGATAAATTAGAACGTAATAAAATCATTAAGCAATTTAAAAATGGTGAAATTAGTGTTCTAACCAATGTTGAATTATTTACAGAAGGTCTTGATTTACCAGGTGTTGATACTGTAATTCAATTAAGACCAACACAGTCTTTAAGTTTATTTCTACAATTTTCAATGCGTTCTATGAATTACAGACCAGATAAACGTGCCATCATTATTGATCATGTTGGTAATATTGAAAAATTTGGTTTACCTACGCAAGACCGTGATTGGTCATTAAAAGGCAAAAGCCATAATAAAAAGAAAATAGCTTCCATTACAGTTTGTCAGGTTTGCTTTGGAGCATTTTATAACAAAAATAATATTTGCCCTTATTGTAATTCAATTATAGAAACTGAAACTAAAGATAAGCCAGAATTGGAAGTTGTAGATTCAGAACTTAAAAAAATTACTGAACGTAAAAAGAAACGTGTAACACGAATTCAAAAAATTATGAAAAATAACCTCTATAAAGAGGTGGCTGGTAAGACTATTGCTGAATTGTATAGCATGAAACAGTTAAAAGCATTTGCTGAGTTACATGGTTATAAAAAAGGCTGGTCTTATATTCAAGCCAAAAAGAAAGGATTAATTAAAAAATGAGCATTTTACCAAAGAATGAACGTAAACCTACTGTTGATACTCCACATAATTTCTTTATATACGGGGCAACAATGAGTGGTAAAAGTTATTTAGCTGAACGTTTTCCTAATCCATTATTCATTAATACAGATGGAAACAGTTTAGCTAATCCTGCTCCGTCTATTCAATTACGTAATGTTAAAGATGAAAATGGTAATTTAAAACAATCGGTTTTAGAAGATTTAGATGAAGTTATGTTTGAATTACAAACCCAAAACAAAAATAAACAATTTGGTTATGAAACTATTGTTTTAGATGTGATTGATGATATTTGTCAGTTAATTGAACAAGCAATATGTACAGAAGCAGGTGTTAAATCACTTTCTGACATTGGCTATGGAAAAGGTTATGCAACATTTAATACAGTTCTTCAAGATTTAGTCATGAACCTTAAATCATTACCATTAAATATTGTTTATATTTCAAGAGTTAATTATGAAACCCATGAAGGTGTAGATACTACTAAAGAAGTTCCTTCATTAAAAACCAAGTATTACAACGTGGTTAATGGTAACTGCGACTTAGTTATTCATACACAAAAAGTGGGAACTAACTATATTCGTACCATTAAAGACAAACGTAAAAAATACTATGAAGATAAAATTAATGATCCAAAGATTTTAAGAATTTTAAAAGCAATACCAGGTGCAATCAGCAAACGTCCAATTGAGAAGAAAACAGATTCTAAATAATTTAATTTAAAAGGAGAAATGAATTATGAGTTTAGCAGATTTAGTAAATAACAATTTAAAAGGTTTTGATCCAAAAAAAGATAATATTAACGGCGGTGGGAATGGTTTACCAGCTGGTGATTACAAAGTAACTATTAGTGAAGCAGGACATCATGTGTATGATAGTGGTTTTGATTGTCTGAGATTTAAATTCGAAGTCGTTGAAGGTGAACATACCGGTGAAAGTGAATTAATGAATGTTAGTTTTGCTGAAACTAGTTCGAAGGGTAATCCCATTCCAGACTTTGTTCTAGAAAGAAATATGAAAACTGTATTGACTCTAGGTAGTTTAATGAAAGCTGATTTAACCCCTGACATGTTCCTACTAGGTAATGAAACTGATATTCATCGAGCAATTGATGAAAAAATTCATGGTCATATTGGGGTACTAGTTAATATGAATATTACGGAACGTCCTAATAAGAAAGATCCTAGCAATCCATATAAGCAATACGAATTTTCAGAAACTGAACAACCAGAACAAATTGATGTGGACGATGATAGTCTACCATTTTAATTAAAGGAGAAAATTAATGATAATTATTAGACCTATTATCGGTTATGAAAATATATATGAAGCTCATTCAGATGGAACAATTTGGTCTTGTGAAGGAAAGGTTACTTATAGGAATTTAAATGGTAAAAAAATTAAAAGAGTTTGGAAACAAAGAAAGCTTAAAGTAAAAGTTGGAAAAAGGCAAAGAAGTTCAAATAAAGATCTTAGGGTAGAACTTTGGAAAAATGGTAATCATTCTACAAAATTGGTTTCTAGGTTGATAGCAGAATCATTTATATCTAACCCAATTGATTTACCATGTGTTAACCACATTGATGGAAATAGTTTAAACAATGTTCCAGATAATCTTGAGTGGTGTACTTATAAATATAATCAAAATCATGCTTATAATAATGGCCTTAATAATGAACCAATTTCAGTTAGTTTGATAAATGACAGAAATGAGGAATTCAATTTTATAAGTCTTGCCAAAGCCAGTTTGTTTTTAAATCACAATGAAAATTATTTAAGTAATTTTATAATTAAGCATCCTAATAAGAATAAAGTGGGTAATTATAAAATCATAAAACACTAATTAAAACAGGACAGTAGCCATTTAACTACTCAAATGGGGTGAGAAGCCCATAAAATCATATAACAAATATGTTATGTGTTATATGATATATGTTTTTAAAAGAGATGATAATAAATGAAAAACTTAGTTAAGTATGCAGTCGCTTATGCTAAAGCAGGCTTTTCAGTCCTTCCTATGATGAATAAACAACCTTTAATTAAGTTTGCTGATCAACCACCATTAAATCATGAACAAATTGAACAATTATGGAAAACATATCCATTCGCCAGTATCGCATTAAGAACAACTAACTTTTTTGTAGTTGACATTGATGAACATGAAGGTGGCGATGATGGTTTTAAATCTATTCAAGAATTTAAGGATAAGCATCCAGATTTATTAAAGCACACTTTAGCACAAAAAACGGCAGGTGGAGGACAACAACTTTTCTATTTAAAACGAGATGACACCACAATTCATCAGAATATTGGCTGGCTCCCAGGAGTAGATATTAAAGCTCATAAAAATAATTATGTAGTGGTTGCTCCAAGCGAACGTAATGGAAAAAGCTATGAGTGGTTAAATCATGATCCAATCGTTACCGCCCCTAAACAATTAGTTCAATTAATTAATCAAAATAATAACCATTCGAATGACAACATTAATTTTAATCAGTTTAGTGGTTTAAAAACTAAGACTACATTATTGTTTGAAACCATTTCTAATGGTTTAGGTGATAATGGTGGACGTAATGACCAGCTTACTAGATTAGTAGGTGGATTATTATTTAGAAATGTTGAACCAGAAGATGCTTATAACTTAGCTTGTATAGCTAACAGCAACACAAATGATCCATTACCAGATAAAGAATTGAACACAACCTTCTCAAGCGTGCAAAAGAAGGAAATAAGACGAAGAGGGGGCTGATTATGACTAAAAAAAAGATGCCAGATGATTTAAAAGAAGAATCTGAAAGTTTAAAAATAGTTTCTATTAATAATAAATCTGATGGTATTAATTTTGAAACTAATGAAGATGGCAATGTCAAAGCTAACTCAACTAAAAATGTTAAATTAATTCTTTTACATGATGAAAAGCTAAAAGGCACTTTTGCATGGAATGATTTCACACAAACTGTAACCATTGCTAAAGATATTGATGATTTGTTAATTAAAAAAGGTAAGTTCAAGGATTTATATAAAGACATGGTTAGCGGATATATCGAAGATAAGTATCATGTTCTTTTTAAAAGAGATATTTTCATGAGCGGATTAAAACAAGCAGCCGTTAAAAAAATATTTAATCCAGTAATTGATCGCATTAATGAAGTTAAATGGGATGGAACTAAACGAGTTGATAATTTTTTTATTGATTATTTAGGAGCTGCTGATAATCATTATGTCAAAGAAGTGACCAAAAAATGGTTAGTTGGTGCAGTTGCCCGTGCTTTAAATCCAGGAATTAAGTTTGAATTAATGCCAGTGTTAATTGGTAAACAAGGCTTAGGTAAATCTACGCTTTGCAGTGCTTTATGTCCAGAGTACTTTTTAGATAACTTACCTTCATTAAGTGGAACTAATAAAGATAATTTAATGTTGATTAAGGACAACTGGATCGTAGAAGTAGCTGAATTAAGTGCTATGAGTAAAACTGCTATTGAAGGGACTAAAGCATTTATTTCAACTAGAACTGATAAATATAAAGCCCCCTATGGTACATCAATCGAAGATCATGATCGCCGATGTGTATTTATTGGAACGACTAATGAATCTGAGTTTTTAAAAGATAAAACTGGTAATCGTAGGTTTCTACCCATTCAATGTGGAATTAATAAACCTGCTAAAGATGTTTTTAATATTAATAAGGATTATATTTTACAGATTTTAGCAGAATCTCGAGAACTTTATAAAAATGGCGAAACTATTTATTTAGATAATCAAACAATGTCTGAATTAGAAGATGTACAAAAAGAAAATGTGGTTGAAGATCCATTAGAGCAAGCAATGACTGAATATATTGAAATGCCTGTTCCTAAAGATTGGGATAAATATACTATTTTTCAAAAACATAATTATTACGGTAGATACAAAGATAATGATGAGTTGAAAGATAGACAAACTAATACTTTAAATGAAGATGATTTAACAAGTATCAATAAAATCACGACTAAAGAAATTCTACAAGTGGTTTTAGATGTACATGGTCATGAAGTGATGAGTGCAAGTCGTGGAAGTTATGGTAAGAAGATTAGTTTGATTATGAATAGTTTGAGTAATTTTAAAAAATCAGAAAATATGAGTGTAAATGGTAAAAGAACACGTGGATATCATAGAATTTAGCAACACAACAACACAGAAATAACACATGAATTTATATATACATGTGTGGCCTTGAAATATTGAAATATCAACACTAGGACCTATATACAACACAACAACACATGTTAAATAAATAATATAACTATATATTTATTTATGTGTAATATATAACCCTTATATAAAAGTGTGCTTAAAACACATGTGTTGTTGTGTTAATTGCTTAAAATGTTGTTAAAACAATAATTGTAAACAACACGTGAAAACAAACAACACATGACATACATGTGTAAATTAATTAGAAATGGAGAAATAATTATGGGATTACAAGCAATGATTAATGTTGATGAACCAAATGAAAAGATTTTAGACGGCAGCTTTGGATATGCAGGTTTTAAATGGTTAAGAGATGATTTGGCTTTAAATGTTGGATATGAATATAAGCTAGATGATCCAAATGATCCATGGGGCAAAATAAAATTGTGCTGGCCTGATGAAGCATATGATCCAGTGCTTAATAAATTCTTTTTGGCACCAGATACAGATTTTTCATTAAGTCCAAATGAGTGTAAAACATTATACGGAAAATTTAGCAATGCTGATATTAAAAATAATAATCAAAAGCGGTATGAAATATTCATGAATTGGTTAAAACAGTCAATTGATAATAGTTCAACATTGGATGTGGGATAAATAAAACTAATTTAGGAGGTATTTATGACTAATCCAGTAACTCCTGAACATCAAATTCAAAATGAAATTCGAGTAGCAGTATCTAAACATGGATGTACTTGTTTTAGAGCTAATGTTGGTAAAGTATTTATCAATGGTCGCTATTTTGATACAGGTTTACCTAAGGGGTATCCAGACTTATTTGGATTTAGACATTCAGATGGAAAAATATTTTTTATTGAAGTTAAAAATGAAATTGGTCGATTAAGACCGGAACAAAAAACTTTTAGAAAATTCGCTAAAAATTATCCAGTGCTTTATGGAGTTGCCAGAAGTGCGGATGATGCAGTGAAGATTGTGAGTGGTGATTAATATGATGTTAAGTGAATTAAACGATAGATTGAGAAAATTGGAAACTTTTGATAATGGATTTTTTAAAGTGCAATTTGATGATTCAGCTGATTCATATATGCTATTGGATAATGAAGATGAATTAATTGCCATTATTACGGATCATACAATTAGTTTTAAAGGACATAATAATACTTTATCAACAAAACAAATGAATTTAATTAATGGATTTATGCAAACAAAGCCAGAAAATAGATTGCCATCTAAACAATATATTGTGCCAATTGCTTCTCAAACTGGTTTGACAGTTTGTTATACAAAAAATAAAAATGAATACACTTTAATTAATATAAATATTAAATATGATAAGCCAGAAATGTATTTATTTAAGGAACATGAATTGAATGGATTATATGAATGGCTTTATGAAAATAAGGGTTATCACTACGCTAAGATAGCTGATCAGGCAACTATGAAATTTGCAGATTTTCTTAAAGAGAATGGTGATAATTAAATGCTAACTGAACAAGCAATTAACTATATTGAAATTGAAAAATTAAAATTTATTATCACCAAATTATGTGATAAACGTTTGGTATTACAGACTTTAACTGGTCATACCAATAATTCATTATTAAATGATATTTTGAGATTAAATGAAATCATAGGTGAGATTAATGAAGAAATTAACTACAGACAGGAGAAATTTAATGCAATCTAAAATATTGAACTTGGTTAGGTCTTTAGAGCATGATTATGAATCATTAACTAAGGTTCCGGAAGAAGAACCACGTTTACAAGAAATTAGAAAAACGCTTGATTATGCTGAAATTATGGAATTAGATGCTAAAGACTACCAATATAATCCATTGCTTTTAGTCCATGTATGTAAATTATTAAAGTGTAATAAATCATATGTAACTATTGGCAAAGAGTTAAATGTTTCAGATACAGTAATTGGTAGATTGATTAAAAAATATGGGTTAATTGAGAACTATTTTGAAGCCTATTATGCTGGTCATATTTTAAAAGCTGATAATTTAAAACAGTTACATGCTGATTTATATAAAAGTCCATATTTTCCAGACATTAAGGCTTATCCATATGTAGCAGATGCTTATAGAAATCAGTTTAAAATTAAAGGGGTCAGCTTTGCCAATATTCGACATGTTAAGAATTTAAATCTACGTATAGCTGAACAACTTACCAATGCAGCTAAAAGAAATAAAATTATTAAACATAATAAAAGATATAAACAACTATTCGCTTAAAGGTGGTTAATTAATGCAAAGACACGTTAAAAATTTAGTTGAAAAAATGTTATTTGATTATCCTAAGATTGATGGTTATATTAACAAAAGGCGTAATGAAATTAAGAACCCATTTGTTGAAGATCGTGATGAAAACGTTGGTGGTGGTAAATCTAATAAAATTACCAAAGCCATTGAAAATTATGTAATTACAGTTGATGAAGATAAGACTTTGCAATCATTAAAACAACAAAAGGAATCCATTAATGAAGCCTTAACTGTACTTAATCCGGATATTTCGATGGTATTTAAACGGTATTATTTCAACAATGAAGCTAGATATAAGACCCTACAAGGATTAGCAACCGAATATCATGTAAGCAAATCTCTACTATATAAAGAACGAGATATGTTCTTCAAAGATATTCTTAAAAGCATGGATCTATATTATTTATGTAAAAGAATTTAAATCGTGGAAAAAACGTGGAAACACGACCCTACTTTATGGGTTATTATAGTATCATTGAGTTAAACAAATAATTCAATACGGTAAAAACTAAATATCCTCCAAAAGAAACGCTACCTATTATATAGGGGCGTTTTTGTTTACATTAAATTAGTTTATCGTTACTTTAACTTAATAAATTTAGAAACAAAAAGAAACAACTCAATATCTTTAGTTTAGGGGGCTTTGTATGGAAGATGCAATAAATTTAATTGGTAATAAGATTGATCTTGATAAGTTTGCCTATCTATTTGAAAAGATAACTAGTAGTGGTTTAGAAGCTGCAGGAAGTGGTTATCGTGATAAGGCAATAAGAAAAATTAATTTACTAATTAAAATGGAAAATATGTTTAGTCATAATTACAATGCAGAAGCATATGAAGCTTATATGGGATTTAGAATTAATGCTTTGAATAGCTGGATAGAAGATATATCATATATGTTATAATTAAGAAAAAAACATTGAGGTATATGAATGAATATTTTTTCGTTATATGAAATTGCAACCACATTGGCTACAATATTTTTAATTTGTATTTTGACTTATAATGTTCTGATGCATAAAATTAGTTTCAAACAAGCAGTATTTATTTTTATTATTTTATTAATTTCAGAAGTTTTAATTAAACTTGTGTTAAAAATGTTCTTTAATTAACTTTGTGAAACTACTTCACAAGCCTGCAATTCACAAAGATGTTTGTGAAAGTCGGATTTGACAAATGAGAATGAGCTTTGCGTGTTGATTTAATAAGGTTTTGTAAGGCAGCTTCGGATAATCTACATTATGTTAAGTAGACGGAGAAAACATGCTATAAACGTTATTATGTCAATTCTTACAGCAACTATCAAGCATAAAAATAAGCCTTGTGATTAACTTAAATCGCAGGGCTTTTATAAATTGTAATCAAAATGTAATATTTTCTATTATATAACAATTAAAGTATAATAATTATATAATATATTTATAAAATAATTAGGAGTGTTTATATTGTTTAAAAGAAAATATTTTTTTATTACTTTTTTTAGTGTTTTATTATTAATTACTACTTTTAGTATAAATTCCTCAGCTAATACTAAGGAATACATTGGTAAAAAAAATAACACCAAAGTTTATCATTTTAGCAAGAATCGTAAAAAATTGCTTAATATAAGTTATATGAAAAATGCAAAAAATATTAAGTTAAATAAACATTTAAAATTTCATCATAATATATATGCTTATAGTAAAAGACATAAAGCATTTTTTAAATTATCTGACTTAAAAGTTTATAAATCACATAAAAAAATTGAAAAAAAGCCAGATATAATTAAAGACGGATTTAATTATACAAGTGGTAAAATAGTGGATTGGAATACATACCATGATATTGTTATAAAAAAAGCATTTGCTATGCTTAATAATTTACGTATACAAAAAGGTCTTAATCCATTAAAATATAATAATATTTTGGATAAAATAGCCAATATACGTGCTATACAAGAAGCAAAAAGATTGGGTAAGACAGATGATATTACTCACTATAACAAAAACGGAGTAGCATATTCAGATATTTTAGCTAAAAAGTATTTGCCGGATTCATATGGATTAGGAGAGAATTTAGCAACTAGTGATTATCCAGTTGGTGCAACAGAAGATGCTGAAGACTTAACTAATGAATTTATCGGCGAAGGTCCTGAAAATAATAATGGTAAGGAACATGGCCATTATGAAAATATGGTGGATAAAGATTATTCGTCTGTTGGAATTGGATTCTCAGTGTATACTAAGAAAAGTGGATTTAAATGTGAAGTATTATCTCAAGATTTTCAATAGAGATATGAAAGAAATTATTTTGTATAGAACTAAAGAGCACTCTATAGAGTGCTTTTTTTAATACATAAAATTAATTAAGAAAGGAAGTGATAATTTGAAAAGAAATATTCGTGAAGAACGATTCATTTTAGAATATATTAAAAATCATAATGGCGAACAAGCAGCTATTAATGCTGGTTATTCTGCTAAATCTGCACGTAGTCAAGCATCTAAATTATTATCTAAACAACATATTAAAGAAGCCATTGAGGAACGTATGCAAGAAATTAAAGATGCATCTATTGTTTCTGAACAAGAAGTTATGAGTTACTTATCTTCTATTCTGCGTGGTAAGGAAAAGGAAACTTTATTATCAACCAAAGGTGAAAAAGTAACTGTTCCAGTATCGGCTAAGGATCGTTTAAAATCTGCTGAATTAATTGGTAAATATTACGCAATGTGGACTGACAAAAAAGATATTCAAGCTACTATTGAGCCTCAAATTGTAGATGATGTAGATGGTTAAAATATCTAGTTTAATTGCTCCTAATTTTAAGAAACTGCATTTAGATATTAAACAACATAATCATAGTAATTATTGGTTAAAAGGAGGACGAGGAAGCACTAAGTCCTCCTTTATTAGTATCGAAATAATATTAGGAATTATGAAAGATAAAGAAGCTAATGCGGTTGTATTGCGTAAGGTTGCTAACACATTGCGTGAGTCGGTTTTTGACCAATACCTTTGGGCAATTGATCAGTTAGGTGTTAATGATTTTTGGCAAGATAGTGTTAGCCCACTAACCCTTACTTATTTACCAACTGGTCAACAAATTCGTTTCAAGGGTGCTGATAAACCTGAAAAAGTAAAATCACAGAAATTTAGACGTGGTTACACTAAGTTTAAGCACTATGAAGAAGTTGCTGAATTTAAAGGACATGAAGAAATACGTTCTATTAACCAGTCGCTTAATCGTGGTGGTGATGATATTGTTACTTTTTATTCATATAATCCGCCGGCTAGTGTTAATAACTGGGTTAATCAAGTTTCACAACGTGAAGCGTTACGTGATGACACTTTAGTGGATTCATCTACTTATCTAACTGTTCCAAAGCAATGGTTAGGTAAAGAATTTTTAGCTGATGCTGAACAATTGAAGAAAGATAATCCTAAAGCATATGATCATGAATATTTAGGTGAAGTTACTGGTACAGGAGCAGAAGTCTTTACTAATGTTACTTTACGAGAAATTACTGATGAAGAAATTTCACACTTTGATACTATTTATCGTGGTCTTGATTTTGGGTTTGCTCATGATCCATTAGCATATGTAGAACTTTACTATAATTCAAAATATCGAACTTTATACTTATATAAAGAAATTTATCAAGTGGGATTATCTAATAAAGATGCAGTCGATTTAATTAAGGAAGCTAACCCTTATAATGATTTAATTACTTGTGATAGAGAGCCACGTACAGTGAATGAATTTGAAGATTTAGGGCTTAACTTAGCACCAGCTATTAAGGGTGCTGATAGTCGTAATCAAGGATTTAAATGGTTACAAGATTTACGCTCAATTGTGATTGACCCCGAACGTTGTCCGAACGGAGCAAGAGAATTTAGTAGTTATGAATTAGAAAAAGACTCCACTGGTAACTTTAAAGCCATTTATCCAGATGGAAATGATCATGATATTGATTCAACTCGTTATGCTGTTGAGTCAATTAGTAGGAAAGGAGGCATAATCGCATGGGAATAAACTTAGATGTTATGAAAAATATTTATGAAAATAGTAGAAGTACAATATTAGATAATGCTCAAGAATATGAAAAATCAGTTAGTTATTATAAAAATAAAAATGATATTACTAGTAAAAATGATAATAATGTTTTTACTGCTATGAAAAAAGACGATGATAATACCGGTAAAGATGTGCTTAGACGTGCTGATAATCGTGTATCTTCTAATTTTCATCAGTTATTAGTTGACCAGGAAGCAGGTTATTTAGCTACCACTGATCCAGAAATTGATGTGGGTGATGATAGCTTAAATAAAGTCGTTAAATTAACATTAGGTGATGATTTTTCATTAACCTTAAATCAACTAATTGTGGATGCTAGTAATGCTGGTGAAGGTTGGTTACACTTTTGGAACGATGGTAATAATGATTTTAAGTTTGCCGTTGTGCCACCTAGTGAAATACATCCAATCTATGCAGATACTTTAGCTAAAGAATTAGTAGCCGTTGAGCGAACTTATCGTAAGTTAAATACTGATACAGGAAATTATGATACTATTATTGAGTATTGGGACGATACTACTTGTACGAGCTTTAAGAAAACTAGCGATAGTTTTAATTACTATAATGCTTTTGATGATATTGATGTATCAACTGGTAATGTAGTAGGTAATACTCCCGTTTTTGATCATGGTTGTGGCATTGTTCCATTTATTAAATTTAGTAAGAATATTATGGAAACTCCAGAACTTAACAAATATAAAGGTAGTATTGATATCTACGATAAAGTTTATAATGGCTTTGCTAATGATTTAGAAGATATCCAACAAACAATCTTAATTTTAAAAGGTTATGGTGGGACTTCATTAAATGAGTTTATTGATAATCTGAAAAAATACAAAGCTATTAAGGTTAAAGATGATGGTAATGGTCATAATGGTGTTGATCAATTACAGATTGAAATACCTACTGAAGCACGTAATATCATGTTAGAAACGACTCGAGATAAAATATTCATGGATGGACAAGGTATTGATCCTAATAAATTTATGGATAATGCCGCTCTTAGCGGTAAAGCAATTAAAGGTTTATATAGCCATTTAGAATTGAAAGCTTCAACTACTGAAAAATACTTTCGACCAGCTTTAGCAATGTTGATTCGTATGATTCTAAAAGTTAATAATGTTTCGGATTACATGACCAGAAATATTTCGCAAAAGTGGTCAAGAACTAAGGTCGAAAATGACTTAGAAACAGCTCAAGAAATTAATTACTTAAAGGATAATACTTCTAAGCGTAATATTGCTAAAAATAATCCATTAGTTGATGATGTTGATCAAGAATTAGAATACCAAAAAGACGATATTATTAATTCAGATGGTTATGGTAATCAGCAAAATATTAATAATGCTACTAATCCGCCTAAAAAGGAAGATATAGATGAATAGTCGTGAATATTGGCAACGAAGATTTATTCAAGACAAAGCATTAGGCATTAAATCTTCTCAAGAATATGAATTAGAATTAAATAAACGCCTAGACCAGCTTCTTAATGTCTATGATAAGGATATTAAACAATGGTATAGGCGTTTTTCTAATGATTTGGATATTCCACTAGATAAAACTATTAAAATATTAGATGGTATTGAGCTTAAGCACTTTGATATGACTTTAAAAGAATTTAAGCGTAAAGCCATTGAAGGTGGTTATGAAAAGCAATTAAATTCTGAATATTTTAAGTCTCAAATTGCTCAATTAAAACAATTAGAAAGCCAGTTAAAAGCTCGTGCTACTGATTTATTTAGTGTTGAGCAATTAGCAATGCAAGGCGAGTTAATAAATCAATACGATAATACTTATTTACATGAAACTTACAATATTCAAGATTTTCGTGGTCAATTTATTGCTAATTTTAGTAAGTTAAGTCATGAAGAAATAAAACAAGTAATTGCTAAACCATGGGCAAAAGATGGTAAAGATTTTTCTGATCGCATTTGGGGTAATTATGTTGAAGAGCTTCCTAGTCAACTTATGGACTCGATGCTTAGAAGCACACTTACAGGATTATCTTATTCAAAAGTTGAACATGAGTTCAGAGAGCGTTTCTCAGATGTAAAAAGTAAACATATTCATAAATTAGTAGTTTCTGAAATGGGACATATTCAAGAAACTGCTAGTGCTGATGTTTATAAAGACCAAGATGTTGAAAAGTATGAATATGTTGCTACTTTTGAAAGGTCTACGTGTGATGATTGCGCAAAATTAGATCATCAAGTTTTTTATGTAAAGGATAGACAGCCAGGCACTAACTACCCACTTATCCATCCGTATTGCAGATGTACGACTATTCCATATTTATATAGTAGTAATGATATGCGTTGGTCTAGCAATGGCGTCATTAAAGATATGACGTTTGATAAATGGAAAAATATTACAAAAAAATAAAGACACACTACACAAAATAGTATGTCTTTATTTTTTGGGAACAAATTGAATTTCTAGTTTTTGATTAGTAGACTCAGCAATTTGATTTAATAACTCTGTAGATGTATTCATAGAACCATTTTCAATACGAGCTATTGTAGATTGTGGTTTACCGACTTTATCGGCTAACTTTCTTTGACTCATTCCAAGATTCGTTCTTAAATTTCTAACAAGAACTGCTATGTCAAATTGCTCATTATAGTTTCTCAATTCACTAGCAAACTTTTTATCTTTTTTACTTCTTTCTTCAATATAATTATTCAACAGATTCCTTTTAGCAAAGTTTTCAGCATTCATCCAGAGAACATCCTTTTCTTATTTCACAAATTATTTAATATTTTATCTATATTTTTTTATATAAAAACTCCTCCTATTTTTTGCTTTAGTAATTTCTTTACGAGGGGTTTTCTGCGATTTTTTAGTAAAGCCATGAGTAATAATACATGTATTCCCCTCAATTTTAAAATAAATAGATCTTTGAATATTGGAAGAACGTTTCGAGCGAATTTCATATAAATTTTTCTCTAGTTTCTTTATCCATTCTTGTCTTTTAGCTATTTCCACCCCATATTTCTCAACATTTTGAATGGTAGATACTAGTTTAGCTGCATCTTTACTAGGGAGATTGTCTAAAAAGCTCTTAAATTCGCTCCAATTATAAAAATTAAAAATAATATCTTCCATATGAATTATGATAGCTTATTTGCTATCATAATTCAAACAATAAACTCGACCTGAGCAAGTCGTTAAAAGGTTCTTTTTTTATACCCTAATTCGAGTTCGCAACTCGTAAAAGCAGCGAGAAAGGTTTGTGCAAGCTATGAAAAGAGAAGATTTAAAAGAACTAGGTCTAGATTCTGAAAAGATTGATTCAATCATGAAATTACATGGTCAATCAATTAATGATATTAAAGATAAGTATTCTAATTATGATGAGTTAAAAGCTCAAAATGATGATTTGACTAAACAAGTTGCTAAAAATGATAAAGATTTAAAAACTTTACGTAGTCAAGCAAAGGATAATGAAGAATTATCTGACAAAATTAAATCTTTAGAAGCTGATAATAAAACTTTTAAAGAAAATTCCGAAAAACAAATTAATCAAATGAAATTAGATAATGCAGTCGACGGTGTTTTATCTAATAACAATGTTCGTAATAGTAAAGCCGTTAAAGGATTACTAGATATGGACAGCGTGAAATTTGATGATGATGGTAAGCTAACCGGTTTAGATGACCAAATTGCAGGGCTTAAAAAGTCCGACTCATATTTATTTGATATGGGTAAAAAACAAAATTACACCCCAGATGATGGAAAACATGAACCATCAGGAGCAGAAATTTTAAAAGATGCTTGGGGTTAAAAAAGGATGGAAAAATAAATGTTAAACTATGCAGAAGATTACAAAACCGCTTATGATGAAAAATTCAGACCGTTATTAACAAGTGCAGACTTATGGGCATCACCTTCAAATAGTATTTTTCGATTTGATGGTACTTCTCACATTAAAGTTCCTGAAATTAGTGTTGATAGTGGTCGTACTGATCGTAAACGTAATGATTTATCAATGGGAAAATTAGCTGATTACTCCAATGATTGGACAGACTATAAATTACGTTTTGATCGTGAATGGAAAGCATCAGTTGACCCTAGAGATGTTGATGATACTAAGCAATTAACTACTATTGGTAATATTACTGGTGAATATAACCGTTCACAAAAAGTACCTGAACAAGATTGCTATATGTACAGTGAATTATTTAAACAAAAGGCAGCCGCTGATGCTGATGGTGTTCATGCTGAAACTTTAGATGAAAACAATGTATTAGCAGCATTTGACGGTATGATGGAACGTATGGATAACTTTTCTGTTACTGGCGAACGCCAATTATATGTAACTCCTAAAATCAATAAGATTTTAGAACGTGCTAATGTACAAAACCGTTTAGCATCAGTTAGTGGTAATGGTAATATTGACCGTTCAGTATATTCTTTAGATGATGTAACAATTAAGGTTGTTCCACCTTCAAGAATGAAAACTGATTTTGACTTTAGCGTTGGAGTTAAACAAAAAGACGGTGCTAAACAAATTCAAATGTTCTTAATTGTAAATGGTGTACAAATTGCTCCTGATAAGTACCAATATGCAGGTTTACAAGCACCATCCGCTTTAACAAATGGTAACTATCTATACTATGAATCAGAATTTGCTGATGTATTTTTACTTAAGAACAAAATGCCTGGTTATGAAGTATATATTGAAGGAGACAATACATCAAAACCAGCTGGTAAGTAGGTGTTTAAATGCTAGAGTTTAATCGTAAATCAATAATTAAAAATAATATTTTATTATTTATGAGTGATGAAGATAGAAACGATTCTAACGCTTTAAAAATCATTGATTTTACTATTAATAAAGTAGCTCAAGATGTGGCAAGTTTTTGTAATCTTAAAATCAATGAGATTCCTGAAGAATTAGATGGCACTCTTACCAGTTTAACTAATCAATATCTTGATACTCATAAATCACTACCTTCTCAGCAATCAGATTATGATGAATTGCAATCTTTAACCGAAGGAGACGTCAGCTGGACATTTAAAAGCCCAGGTCAAGCTTATCAAGAGCTACAATCAGTTAATACAATTACTGATGATTATGTTGATATTTTGGTTAATTTTAGGAAGTTAAATTTTGACTAATCGTAAAAATATTATTGCTTTAATATGGAAAGACAGAGCCACAATTCATGGTTCAGAAAAAACTAAGGATAATCGTGGTTTTGTTGTAAATAAAGATAAAATCATTTTAGATAATGAACCATGCAAAGTAGTTAAAAAATCATTAGCTAGTGGTAATCAGACTTTCTATGATGAAGTTAAATATAATGCTTTATTACTCATTAGAAATAATTTAGACATTCCTAAAGGGGTAGAAATTGTTATTACTGATATAAATGGTAATAAAACAACATATCAACGTGCTAGTGGTGGTTATACCAATTATTCTACACATCAAGAAATAGCAATGATTTATGATGAGAAGGCATAAACATGAGTGAATTTGGTGATATTGATGATAAGCAATTCAAAGAATTTGTTAAACGAGTAGGTAGTGAAGTTAAAACTAAGGGAATGTTAAAAAAGGCTAGTAATCGGATGAATATTGTTGCTAATTTTGCTTATCGTAATACTGTTAAACTTACTCCAGTTAAAACAGGTACGCTAAGGAGAGCATGGTCTAGATCAGATGTTCAATATACTGGTAATAGCATTGTAGTTAAAATTAGTAATAATGCTAAATATGCTAGTTTTGTTGAAAATGGTCATCGTAAACGTAATGGCAAAGGCTGGGTTGAAGGTCAATTCATGTCAAAACAAGCTCTACAATTAACTGAAGAACAAAAAATGAACAAGACTATGCAAAAAGAATTAGACGGATATCTTAGTAAATTGCTAGGTGGTTAATAATGTTTATAAAACTAATTTTAGATGAGTTATATCGAGTCTTTGGTGCAAATATAACTATATATCGAGAAAACGTGAAAGAAGGTTTTGAAGAACCTTCTTTTTTTGTGCCATCACCCACCTTAATGAGTAAATCAGAGTTAGGAAATAAATATAAAACTAACTATAGTTATCAAATTATTTATTTTCCACATGCTGATCATATTAATGATGATATTGAAGATGCTAGTATGCTTTTTAATTATGGCTTTTTAAATTTAGGTAATTATACTGTTCATAATAAAAATATGACTCAATCGGATAATGCTTTAGTTTTCACTTTTGATTTATATGGTTTGGTAATTCCTAAAGAAGATGATATCAAGATGGAAAGCTTACAAGATAGGAGTTAATTATGGAAGAAGAAAATAATGAAACACCATATGCTGCAAGCTCAGATAATTCTGCAAATGTAGCAAGATATGGCAAAGACTACTTAATCGAAAGTGGTCTTTTTAATTTTGTACAAAGAAATATTTTAAAAATTGTTTTAGATGATTCAACTAAATATTCAATTGATGAAGCTAAACGATTGATTGAAAAATTTGAAAGGGATGAAAAATAATGGCCGGTGGAATTTTTACTTTGCATAATAAGGTAAGACCTGGTGCCTATATTAACACCAAATCAGCTAAACC
The DNA here is from genome assembly GCF_006493595.1 of Apilactobacillus micheneri. NCBI lineage: Bacteria > Bacillati > Bacillota > Bacilli > Lactobacillales > Lactobacillaceae > Apilactobacillus > Apilactobacillus micheneri. The sequence continues at coordinate 23,099 of NZ_QUBI01000008.1, forward strand.
TATTGCTAAAGATGATAGTCGAGGTATTGTTCTTTTAATGAATGGTGTTCAATATGGCTGGGGCAATAATGGAGTAGTGGAATTAACTTCTGATGCTGATTTTCAATCATTATTAGGAGTTAAAAATAATGATCCATCACTTTTAACTGTTACCGAAGCATTAAAAGGTGCCACTCAAGTATTATTAGTAAATGCTAACGATGGTAATCATGCAAAATATAGTGATGACTCTTTACCATGGACAATCACTGCAAATTATGCAGGAACTAAGGGTAATGATATTACCATTGATTTAATTCAAGACGCCATCGATAATACTAAAATCATTGTTAAAACATTGTTTGGTTTTGATGTTGTTGATACTCAAACCATTAGCATGAATGAACCTAATTATATTCAAAATAATGACTATGTAAGTTTTGAATTAGATAATTCAAAAGCTGATAAATTAAGAGGCTTTGTTGGTCAAAACACTGTTAAATTAACAGGTGGAACTACTAATCCAGTAACTGATTTATCCAAACAAATGAATTTACTAAGTGATGCTATGCAAAAACATCATTTTACAGTAGCAACTACTGCTGGCTTTGATGAAAATAGCAATATTCACGCTTTACTTGTTGAAATGGTCAAAGATTTACGTGATAAACAAGGCTTAAAAGTTACCGCAGTAGTTCCATATAATACTACTAAATATGATTATGAAGCCGTTTCTGTAGTTGAAAATGGTGTTATTTTACAAGACGGCACTATTATTACTCCTACAGTAGCAGCTGCTTACTTTGCTGGTAAATCTAGTAATGTACCTTTGAACGAATCATTAACTTATGCTGATTATGATAATGCTAAACAATCTTATCCAGCTTTAGGTAATGAAGAAATTATTCGTTCACTTAAAAATGGTCATATTGTATTTACTGATCGTCAACAAGGTGGCGTGGTTATTGAACAAGATATTAATTCATTGGTTAACTTTACTGATGAAAAATCTTATCAATTCCACAAAAATCGTGAATTAAGAGCATTAGACGAAATCGCAAATAATACAAAAATGGTATTTGAACGTGATTATATTGGCAAGTCTACTAATAATGCAAGTGGTAGAAATGTATTTAAAGGTGATCGTGTAGAATATTTTAAACAATTAATTGGTAACAATATTATTGGTGATTATGGTGATTTAGAAATTGAAAAAGGTGAAGAAGATGACCAAGTGGTCATTAATTATTCAATTACACCTGTTGATTCTATGGAAAAACTATATAACACCATTACTGTTACTAGATAGGAGGATTAATAAATGGCTGATAATGATTTAATGTCAAGATTTTTAAGCGGAGATAGTGCTATTTCTTCCAAAAATACCAAAGTTGTAATGCGAAGAAATGGACAAATCAGACCATTAATTGCTTGTACAAAGTTCAAGGCAAAGTCTGAAAAGAAAAAAGAAGATGTTAAGACTTTAGGGAACTTTGTTACTCGTAAAAAATATGTAGGTTGGTCTGGAAGCGGAACAATCGGTGGGTATGTAATTGATTCTGAATTGATTAAAAATGAAATTGATTCATTGCATACTGGTAAAGAAACCAGATTTTCAATTATTTCAACAATTTATGGTAATGATGCTCAGGGCGAACAAGTAATCCAACTATCAGAAGTTTCATTGGATGATGTTCCCTTTGCTGATTTAGAGTCTGATGATGGACTAGTTGAATATGAAACTGATTACAGCTTTGAAGATGTAGAGTTACTACAATCAATGACTGGTAATCAAGCACAATAAAAATTTTAGGAGATTTTAAATTATGGATATGAATGACGTAAAAAATGAACAACAGGAACAAAATAAACCTACTGCTGCTACTAATGAAACAACAATTAATGATTTCTTAGCTCAAAATGTTGCAAAGAAAGATAATGTTAAAGTAAAAATGGATCGTTTTAAATCACCATTTGTAGTTAAACCATTAACTGCCACTGAAATGACTGATTTACAAAAACAATGTTCCACTAAAAAGCGTGATAGAAAAACAGGACAAATCATTACTACTATGGATCAAGATTTATTCCAAGATAAAATGATTATTAAAAGTATTGTAACTCCTGATTTAAACAATGAAGAGTTACAACGTTCATATGGAACTATTGCAGATGCAGCAGGTACTTTACACGCTATGCTATATGGTGGTGAATATACTACTTTAGTACAAAAGGTAAATGAAGAATCTGGTTTTGATGCATCTATGGATGATGAAGTTGAAGATGTAAAAAACTAATTGAGGGCGATAATAATAATGATTTTAAATATTACTACTATGCTTTAAACAATTATTATTACACGCCTCAACAATGGGCAGATTTAACTTTTTATGAAAAAGTTATCATAATCGCTTGTATAGATAAGCGAAGCAAAGACGAAGAAAAAGAACGCAAAAAAGCGGAAAGACAAGCTAAAAAATAACTTAGCTTGTCTTTTTTATACATAAAATAATTAATTCATTAATTGAAAGGGGGTGAGAAAAATAGCAACTTTAGAAAGTTTTATAAAAATTGGTGATGGATTTTCAAACCCTTTAAATAAGTTTAATGAAGCACTGGGTAAAGGCATGAGTTCATTAGGAAGAATGAAAAGTTCACTACATTTTAATGGTGATATGAAACCACCAACTGAACAATTTAATGGTTTTAATAGTTCACTAGAAAAATCAAATTCATTATTAAAATCAATGGTTGGAGCTAATTTAATCAGTGGCGGTATAACTAGAGGAATCGGCATGATTACCAATGAAGCTGGATCTATGATTAACGAACTGAATGAAAGTAGTAAAGCCTGGCAAACGTTTGACGGTAATATGAAAATGTTTGGTGCTAGTCAATCTGAGATAGCTTCCGCTAAAAAGGATATGCAACAATACGCACAAGCCACAATTTATAGTTCTAGTGATATGGCTTCCACTTACTCTCAACTAAGAGCTACCGGAGTTAAGAATACCGGCCAATTAGTTAAAGGTTTCGGTGGACTAGCAGCTTCTGCTCAAGACCCTGTTCAAGCAATGAAAACATTATCGCAACAAGGAACGCAGATGGCAGCCAAGCCAACTATTCAATGGCAAGATTTAAAGCTAATGATGGAACAAGCTCCCGCTGGTATATCAGCGGTTGCTAAAACTATGCATATGTCTGCTACTCAAATGCTTCAAGATGTACAAAAGGGGAAAATCAAAACACAAGACTTCTTTAATGCTGTAGCTAAAACTGGTACAGATAAGCAATTTACACATATGGCAACTAACTATAAAACAGTTGGTCAAGCCATGGATGGATTACGTGAAACTTTAGCTAACCAACTACAGCCTGCTTTTGACAAAGTTGGAAAAGTTGGAATTAAGGCAATTAGTAGTCTGATTGATAAGGTTGGAGATTTAAACTTTAATAAAGCTGCAGACAATATTGTACCTGTACTGCAAGGGACTATTAATACGATTGTTGATGGCTTTAATTATGCAAAAGGAGCAGTTAGTGATTTCTTTGAAGGATTTCAAAATACTGGAGCAGTTAAAACTATTAGTAGCACTATTAATACAGTTAAAAATGATTTATCTAGTTTAAATAAATCAATGAGTAGTAATAAATCAGATCCATTTGCTGCCTTTAAATCACTGGGAAAAATATCTGGTGGTGCTATCGGCGGATTAGCTAAAACCGTGGGAGCCTTAGCTGATGATATTAGTAAATTAAATCCTGGCATTATTAAATCCCTAGCATTGGCTTTCATTGCTTTAAAGTTTGGTATGAAAGGACTAGTTTTTACTGCCATTATTGGATTCTTAAATGTAATGAATAGAACTAATCCACAAACAGCAAGAATTATAGCTGGTGGAATATTAGTTTTAGCAGGAGCTTTAGCAGCTTTAAAAACTGCATTAGAAGTTAAACAAGCCTGGAGTTCTTTTAAAGGAATGTTAACAGGCTTTAAAACTCCCAAAGTTCCAAAGACACCAACTCCACCACAAACACCAACTCCGCCAGCTGGAGGTGCAGGACAATGGATTAAATTTGGTTTAGCCATGATTTTAGTTGGAGTGGCAGTGATTGCGGTTGCCACTGGTTTCTACATTATGGCTCAAGCCTCAATTCAATTAGCTAACGCTGGTTGGGGAGCAATTGCTGTAATGGTTGGAATGATTGCAACTGTAGCAATACTAGGTGTAATTGTGGCTACTGTTGGTACTGCTATGATTGCCGGAGCAGTAGGATTTGTAATTTTAGGAGTTGCTTTGCTATTAATAGCTGGTACCGTATGGATCGTATCAGCTGGAATGACCATGTTAGCAGGTGCTTTACCAACTATTGCTCAATATGGACTAATGGCTAGTGTAGGAATTTTAGCATTAGGTGCAGCTATATTAGTGTTTAGTGCTTTAGCTGCTGCTTCAATAATTGGTTTAACAATTTTTAGTGCTGGATTAATTATTTTAGCTGTTGGAATGACCATCGCTGGAGCAGCTGCAGTTATTTTAGCAGCTGGGATTGCATTAGTAGCTGGTGCTTTAATGTTACTAGGTATGGCACTAACAATGGTTGGATCTGGGTTATCTGCAGTTGCAGGAGGTGCTAGAAACTTAGCATCAACTTTTACTTCCATTGTTGGTGGAATGATTACCAGTATCGGTTCAAAAGTAAGAAGTATACCTGGAATTATTAGTAATGGAATTAGTTCAGCAGTTAGTGCTGCAAAAGGCTTTGTTGGTGGATTTATATCAGTTGGTGCTGATTTAATGTCTGGATTAGCTCATGGGATTGCTAGTGGGATTGGTGCCGCTGTTAATGCCGCCAAAAATGCTGCTGGTTCTGTTGTTGGTAAAGTTAAAGGACTATTTCATATCGGATCGCCTTCAAAATTATTCTATAAATATGGTGGTTGGTTGAATGCTGGTTTAGCAAACGGTATTAATGCTAACGCTAGGAAACCAATAGTCGCATCTGGACAAATGAGTAACAACGTAATAGATGCAACTCAATCCATTCAAAATGGAATAGATTTACAACCTGATTCACCATCTAAAAGTACTGATCTAAATAATTCTATTGGTGTTGGGACTGATAATAGTTCAAGCGTTAATAATCGTACTCAAAGCAGTAGTAATAATAAATACGACCATTCTATTAATATTGCCCCTGGTGCTATTCAAGTAAATAGTACTGGCAATGCTAAATACGATGCTGAATCATTGGTTAGTAAAATAGAAGGTTATTTAAAAACAAAAAGTAGAGGAGCATTGAACAATTAATGATCGTAAATGTTTACATCACAAACCACCGTAATAATACGGTGGCTCTTCCTGTTGCACCTAGTGAAGTTAAAGTAACTTTTGAAAACGATAGTTCTACATCCAAGGTTATTGGATTAGGAGAAATTAATCGTTTAGGAGATAGAAAGTTAAAATCTATTAAAATATCTTCATTTTTGCCAATAGATAGTTCAAAGGTTTCATATACAACGGTTAGGAAAAAACATAAATGGAAAAAAGCTAGTAGTTACATCACATTTTTAAAGAATATTCAAGCCAGTAAAAAGCCATGTCGCTTAGTAATTACTGGCTTTAAATTTTCTATGAAAGCAACACTTAATTTCACCTATGGAATGGAAAATGGAATTAACAATGAATACACTTATGAACTAGATTTTACTGAATATCGCAAAATTAAAGCTGATAAAGTTGGAAAAAAACATGGTAAGCAAAGTAATAAAATTGCTAAGCATGGCAAAAAAAGAAATAAACCACAAAATAAAATCAATCGTGGATCAAAAGTTTTAGTTAATGGAATGGCATATTTAACTAACAATGCTACTCATGGAGTAATGATTAGAAAAAGAGAATGCAAAATCACATTAGTATCTAACAAATCTAAACATCCTTACTATGTAGTTACTACTGGCGGCGTAGCTATGGGTTGGGTATCTAAAGGAGCTTTCTTATGATAACTAAATTCATAGTTAAACCACGTTCTGGTGGTAAAGCATATAACTTAAAAAAGTTAGTTACTTCAGTTAAATATACAAACGATATGAATTATTCAGCTGGAGAATTAACCTTTGATATTTTAGAAGTAGCAGATGGATTCGCTATTCATAATGGTGATGTAGTGATGTTTGAATGGAGTAACCATAAAATTTTCAAAGGGTATGTATTCAAATATGATTTTAAAAAAGATAATAGTTATTCAGTTACTGCGTATGATGGATTAAGATACTTTAAATCTAGTGATAGTATGGTTTTTCCTAACAATACATTAGGGCAACGATTTAATACAATTTGTGGATATTTGGGATTATCACATAAAGTGGTATCAATGCCTGGACATAAATTAAAAGCTGAACTTGATGACAATAAAAGTTACTTCAATATGCTTAAAAGTGGTATTGATGCTACTAGAAAAGCAGGAGCTGGTCATTACTTCTTACGAGATAATTACGGAACGGTGGAACTAAGAAAATATCCATATTATCAGCTAAAAATGATGATTGGTGATAAGTCTTTAGTTACTGATTACACTTTATCCCGCAGCATTGATCAAGCTGCTAATGTAGTTAAGGTAGTTAAATCTGCTACTAAAAAGGGGCAAAAGAAAGTAACTACTGAAACAGCAAGTGGCAATACCGTCAAAAAGTGGGGTAAGTTAATTAAAGTTGAACAAAATTCGTCTAAAATGAATGCTGCTCAAATGAAACAACATGCTAAAGATATTTTAAAGTCAGTTAATAAACAAACCAATAGTTTGAAATTAACAGCTATCGGCAATGTTTATTTACAAGCTGGAAATTCCGTTATAGTTAAAATTAAAGATTTAAGTAAAGCTGGAATTGGTACTAAAAAATATTTAATTAGTAAATCAACTCATAATTTTGGTGATGATTATACCGTAGATTTGGAGATGAAAGTTTAAATGGCTGGCGAATGGTTAATTAATCAAATGAATAAACGTGGTGGTCATATAAATGATTATGCTGATATAACATACGGTACAGTCATTAGTCCGAAGCCTTTAAAAGTACAATTATCCGAAAAAATAATTTTAACTGAACCGTTTTTAATTTTAGGTCGCAATGTAGTAGATCATAAAGAAAAAGTAAAAATTAAGAATATAGATTCAACCATGATTATTGATGGTGTTAGTAAAAAAGTAACCATTAAAAATTTAGAAGATAAAATCACGATTGAACAAGCATTGAAAGCTGATGATAAGGTGGCCATGTTCCGCCTTGATGGTGGCCAACAATTTTATATTTTTGAGAAGTTAAGTGATGAGGCTTTGCAAGATGAAAATAGTTAGGTGGTGTAGTAATGGATGAAGATGAAAGCCAAGATGCAATGGATGCCTTAGGGAGTGATTATGAAGAAGTAACCCTAACTAGTCGCACCTATCAAGTTAAAAATGGCCGTGTAATCAATATGATTGATGACTATGAAGCAATGGTGCAGGCGGTTGATAAAATCATGCAGACGGAGCGTTTTGTTTATCCGATATATGATGAGAATTATGGTCATGATCTGACCGATTTAATCGCTAAAGACTTTGACTATATTCAAGTCGAGGCTGAACGCATGTTTGAAGAAGCTCTAAAAGCGGATGACCGTGTAACTGATGTTACGGTGGATGATATTGTACCCAGCGGGAAAGATAGTCTTTTGATTACTGCCATCGTAGATACTATTTTTAACAAGTCCATCAATGTTGAGAAAGGAGTGGATACCAATTAGTCCACAAGACTTAATTACTGATTTAGAAACTAAAGATTTTGATTATTATGTAAATTCAATGTTAGACAATGTTTCTGATGATGTAGATAAAAGACAAGGATCTATTATTTATGATGCGATTGCTCCTGCCGCTATGGAAATGGCCAATCGTAGTACAGATTTAATTAATTATATTAAGCAGTCCCACGTAGCCACGGCCACGGGGGACTTTTTAGACTGGCACGCACAAGACAAAGGGACAAGTCGAGAATTGGCCACTAATGCTAAGGTAACTGCTCATATTGTCGATGATAATAAAAACATTGTTACTAATATTGATATTAATGATAGATTCGCCAGCATAGGTGCTGATACAATTTTCTATTATGTAATTGGCAAAAAAGATAACGGCGATTATCTTTTACAGGCTGAGATACCGGGAACAACACCCAATGGCTATACTGGCCAGCTTCTACCAGTTACGCCTAACGATAGTATTAACTGGGCTGAAATTGTAGAAATTTATGCCCCTGCTAAAGATGATGAAACTGATGATAGTTTAAGAGAACGATTGTTAAGTCCTAATAACTATATTAATTATGGTGGGAATATAACCGACTATCACACCATGTTAGACAATATTAAAGATGTGGGAGCTGTACAGATTTATTCTGCCTGGCAAGGTGGAGGAACTGTTAAACTGGTTATTTTGGACAATAACTTAAATCCAGCTACTGATACGCTTTTGAATGAAGTTAAAGTAACCGTAGACCCACCGAATGAAAGTGGCTTAGGTTATGGACTAGCACCGATTGGCCACCAGGTAACCGTGGTTACGCCAGAAATTTTTGATGTAACAGTTCAAGTACATGTAACTTCTGATGGAAAAATTGGCCTGGATATTTTGCATCAGAATATTAAATCAGCAGTACAAAACTACTTTAATAATTTGAGAAAGTCCTGGTCAAAAGATACTAATTTTCAATACTCGCTAACTATTTATAGATCGCAAATTATGGCTGCCATTTTGCAATTAGAGCATGTGGTTAATGCTGAGATGCCTAAGTTAAATGGAGAAGATAGTGATGTTGATTTAACGTTTACTAATGAAATTTCACAATTACCTAATTTGAAGGATGTGATTATTGATGATTAGTGATTTACAACCCGACTTCTATAAGGATGTTTATGAGTTTGAACAACTGGCCAAAGTTGAAGATAAATCATTTAATAATTTTGATAATTATTTATCACGCCAACTAATTAATTTATTTGTTTCTAAAGCTGATGCAGACGGTATCAGTACCTTAGAAAGCCAATATGGTATTCCTACCGATTCATCTAAGCCTTTAGATGATAGACGTTACCAAGTTTTAATTAGATTATTGCCGCCGCAACCAATCACTTTTAAATATTTTAAGAAAATTCTTAATACTATGAACTTAGATGTAACTCAAAGCGTGGATCACATTAAATCTATCTATAAAGCGGTAGTAGATTCGGATAAAGTTACGATTGCTGATATTAACCGGCTAGAAGATGTGATGAACCGCTATGTACCGGCTAATCTACTAAAAGAGATTTATAAATATCGTTATTCTAAAAGTACCTTTAACTCATATATTGGCGTGGCCAACACCACGACCATATACACACATAGTGATTATAAGAAAGGGGATGTGTAAATGGTTTTAGTATTTAAGGACACCGTTTTGACCAACAAAGGTTTTGATGTATCTAATCGAGCCGCACTAGGTCAAACACCATTTTCAATTTTTAAAGCGGTATCTACTGATACAGACTTGACCAATTACAAAATTGAGGATTTAAAAAATCTCACTAGCTTACCTAATGAGATTGATAGTGGAACTATTTTAGATTATGATTCGCCACAAAATTCTATTAGTGTGATTAACCTTGATTTTAACAATTCACAATTTAAACAAGGTTACACCATTCGGGCGATTGGTTTATATGGTAAGACTGCAAACGGGGATGTATTCCTGCATTCATTAACCGTTAGTGATACCTCGGTTGTAGTTCCCGAAATTAGTGGAAATATTTTTGATGGTGTTAAACATTCCATTTCTATTTTTAGTGGAAACAATAAAAATATGAATGTGAATATCCAACAAACTAGTAATGCCACTGTTAAATATGTAAATGATTCCATTTCTAACATTAGCGATACTATCAAAAATGATATTCAACCAAAGCTAGACGCAAAAGCAGATAAAATCTATTTAGATGAGAAGGTGGACGATATTAGTGAAGAAAATCAGAAAGGCTTTGAGGGATTAGGTAACTTAATCCAACCATTATTAAATATTGATGAAATAAAAAAAGATATTGATAACCGTTTTAAAGGCTACCAAGATGACTTAGATAAAAAGCAAAATGATGTTAGCTTAATCAGTCAAAATAATAAGCTATATTACAACGGTACGCCGGTGTTGATTGCTAATGCTCCTAATCAACCAAAGCTAGATGTAAACATTGATCGTGATACTGGTAATTTAACATATCAAATTACTCCACCTAGTGTTGATGGTGGAGCAAGCATTAGTAACTATCTAATATCGTATAGGTTAATTACTGATGATAACTGGCAAACTAAGCAGATTGATGGTAACACATTATACGGACAGATTGCTGGACTACAAAGAGGTCAAACTTATCAATTTAAAGTTATAGCTACAAATTATGCCGGTAAATCAATCGAAAGTGAAACTAAACAAATCTTAACAGCTATCGCTCCAAGAGGTGTCAAAATAAATATAACAAATGCGGTAGGTGCATTTAGCTATGAAATAAGTGTAGAAGATGATGGGGGGGCTAAACAGTAATTATTATCAAATTCTATATAAAAAGGCAAATGAAGATGTTTGGTATTCAGTCGATCATTTGAATGAAAATGGAAGTTTACCTCAGATAGATGTTTCTGCAACATATCAATTTAAAGCTAAGGCCGGAAACGCAGCAGGCATAAGTGAAGAAAGCTCAATTATTACATCTCATTTATATGCAAGCGGTTTTAATTTATTCAACCAAAAAACTGGATTTTTAGGAACCGATGCAGATACACCAAATGTAAGCTCATCTGTAGGAATTGTTACACATAATAAACCAGTAATTAATTTACCAAAAGACTTAAATGGAGAATTCGGTATAAAAATATATATCAGTGCAGTGTATTGGTACAAAGCTAATCAATGGTTCACTAGTGGAAATGATGATAAAAGAGGCAGTGATATATTGTCTATTATAAACACTCCATTAACAGTAACCAAAGAACAGTTAAGAAATAACTCAATGGTAGAATTATCAAACCAATTTAATACTGGAGAAAAAAGTACTGCTAAAAGTTTGAAAGTCCAAGTTATAAATGGAACCATAAAGTTCTATAACGTTTATGGAAATGATACTGATATGAATTACTGTGTTTGGAGCAGTAGGAATGGTACATTCGCTGTTTTAGAAAAAATAGAAATATTGTAAGGAGGTTAAACAATGATAAGATATGCAAAATTACCAGATGGGCTAATAAACACAAGTGTAGAACAATTAAATCCAATAGAATTGGAAGATAAAACAATTTTCTATGGTCTAAAATTTACGCCTGTTAAAGAAATAGAAAATCCTAATTATAATCAAGGGCAAAAAAATAGTACTGGATCAGAAATTAATAAAACTATTATGGTTAAAGATGATTCTAAAAATGTTTACTATGATGAAATTACACAGAAAATTATGGATAAAGAATCACAAGATAAAGTTATCCAAGATGTGCAAGATGGCAAATATACTAAAAATATGGACTTCTCAAACGTAGTTGTTGAACTAGCTAAACAAAAGCAATTTAATGCTAATCTAATTGTTCAAATTGCACAATTAAAAAATCAGCAAACAGGAGGCAACACAAATGTTTAAACAATATATTATAGATAATTACCAATGCTTTAATGATAGTGGCTTACAAGAATGCTTAAATGCCGGATTTATTTCTAAAGATGACTACAATGATATTTATAAATTAAAGCATCCAGAAACTAAAGAAACCCCCGCAGAAAACGGGGGTGGAACAGGGACACCAACTAATTAATAGTTGATGTCCTATTTTTATGCACATTATTCACGGAATGTTGATGTACCTTTTTGATGATAATGGGCTTCATATCGTGCGTTGGTACTTAATCATGGTCATGTTAGATACACTCTTAGGAACCGTTAGAAGTGCCATGAAGTCGCACCTTAGATCCCGCACCTATTTAAAGGGTATTTATATCAAATTATTAAGTATAACGGGAATCATTGTAGCCAATGCCCTAGATGATATGTTGGTAAATTACATGAAGATAAACGTTGGTTTTGATGTTTCTGATATGTTCGCAGTTGCCCTAGTGGGTTATGAAGCGTTAAGCATACTAGAAAATATGCACCAAATGGGCATCTTTACCGGAAAGCTACAAGATATACTAGACAAGTTCTTTGATGATTCTAAACCAGAAAAATAAATTTTAAGGAGAGTTTTATTATGCAAGATATGTTAGTAGATGCAGTTGCAATTATTGGTGTTACAGGATTTTTAGTTATTTTAGGATTTTTAGCAAGACTGACCAGCCGCTACTTAAAAGCTAAAGCGGAATCTACCGAAAACTTAAAACAAAAGCATGAGTTAGAAATGGCCAGCGAAGGCTTAAATTATTTAGCTAATGCTGCCGAATCATGCGTAACTTATTTAGATAAGTTCCCGGCTGGTAGTCAAGAAAAGAAAGCCAAAGCACTAGGTCATTTAACAGAGGTGGCCAATAATCATGGCTTAACTGTAACTAGTGCCGCTATGGATGGAATGATTGAACAAGCAGTAATTAATTTACGAGTAAAGCAAGGTCTACCCTTGCCAGATAACACTCAACAAGGTACTCAAAACCAAACAGAAAATAATAATGCTGCTTTTATGAATCCAGATAATAATGATCCATCAGAAAATGGTAAACAACAAAGACCACAAGTTAAAGGAGATGTTAAATAATGGTTAAAATCAGAGCTGATTTAGCAGTATATCAAGGGAGTTCAGCAGGATATATTAAAGAGCTTAAACGTAATCATGGGGTTACTTTTACTAGCGTTCAATTATCCTATGGTGCTAATCCCTATTATGATAACCGTAATTCTAAAGCTCAAATTTTAAACTCCTTTGATGTACTAGGAGAAGTAGGAGCTTATCATTTCTATCTAGGTAGTCCAGTTTCTGAGGCTAAACACTTCTTAGCACGAGTGAAAGAACATGGATTGGATCATAATACCGAGTTAATGTTAGATGTGGAAGGCAGCTTAAGCGGTAATATTGTAGCTCAAATTAATACTTTCTTAGATGCTTTATATAATGCCGGTTTTCATAACTTAGCGGTATATTATAACGAAAGTTTAGGTTCAACTATTAATCATAAGAATCTACACCACAAACCTAAAATTTGGGTTGCTAGTTATAGTCATAAACCTAATTGTTACTTTGATATGTGGCAATATACACAATCTGCTCAAACGTCCACTGGTGGTTTAGATTTAAGTTGGGACTACTCAAAATCAGTAGCACCAGATACTTACTTAAAACACGGTAGCCGCTTTAAAGTGATTGCTGATGGTGGTTTAGCAGTTAGCAAAGATATTGCACTAAAGCACCACCGCAAAGTCTATTTTGGTAAAAATACCGTTGTTTATGGCAAGGTAGAACCTTATGGAAAATCAACAAGGGTTAGAACCAATTTAGGTTATATTAGTGGTAACACTAAGTGGGTTAAATTAATTTAATAGACAAACCAAAAGAGGCCATTCCTATTTACTTAGGAGTGGCCTCTTTTGGTTTTTTTATACATTTACAGATGTATTTATCTATACTTTTTATAATTGCTTTTGTAACTAAAATGTTTAATAGAATTATAAAAAATACATAAAGTACAACATATATATAAGGATGGTCTATAGAAAAAACTTTTAAAAGATAATCATATTTTGAAAATATGTAAGCAAATATAAGCAAAGGAATCATTATATTAAACCTAAGTTCTAAGTAACTGAAATTTTTGTCTATAATATTATCCACTACCGAGTCATTGCTATTATATTTTACAGATGCTTTAACATATGTTTTAGCTGAATTATAAGCAAAGTATATAAATGAAAATATAGTAAAAATAAGCAATGAAGGACTTGATATTTTATCCGAAATATAACTGGAAAAAAATATCACAATTATTGGTGGTAATATATAAAACACTGCACTATTTAAATAGTGCAAATGCAATTTATTTAAAAGATTTGTAGAATTAGGAGCTTCTTTGTTATTTATATTATTGCGTTTTTCTACTTCTTCCTCGTTCATAAATTTTATTGGGGTAAAAATATAATTCTTAATTTTTGAAAAAATACTGTTCAATGGATTTTCCTTCTTTGTTTAAATTATTAAAAATTTGTTTTTAATAATGTTTCGATGATAAAATATAACTAATTATTAAATAAGGAATGATACGATGAATTTTGTAACTTTAGACTACTTTTTTAGAGACGATGATTATAAGCAAGATTTTAAAAATGTAATATTAAATACACCATTAGACATTATTAATCCAGTGAAAGAAAATGATCATTTTTATGAATCTATAGATGATGGTGAGCCACAAGCTGTTTTAACAACTGATATTCACTTCATTTTTAAACCTTATGATGATTACAGCAAAAAAGTATTTAAACATTTTTATAATAAAATCAATAAAGCATACGATAATGCTAAGGAAGATGATTTTGTCATGATGCCTATCGTTATCGATTTTCAACATGATAAAGGATTATTCAATAAAAATGATTCTGGAGTTTTCATAAATAAATTATGTGATGCTCTAGAACATAGTAACTTCAAAGTTAGTAAAGATCTTAAAAAGATTATGGAATGTGGAGGATTTAATTCTAATATTTTAGATGCAAATAGCTCCAACAATGCTCTTCCATTTACCAGAACAGGCTTTAATGTATCTATAAAAATTTTAGGTGCTGATCCATTCATAGTTTAAAATAATTTATTAATGCTGCTTTTTTAAGCAGCATTTTTTATATTATTCCATTTTCATTATCCAAAAATCTTAAATTAACAAGTTGTATTCTTCTCTCTAATAAAAGTTTATGTAACAAATTTTTGCCATGATTTTTGTTATCTAAGGTTTCTCCATATTCATTTATTAGTTTAAATACTTTAATTTTTTGTGAATTTCTTCTTGAAAAGTCTATATTTTCGAATTTATCTTTATATTTAGCATCATCTGAAGTGATCTCCATTAATTCTTGCTTTTGACATGCGTATTCTGCATAAACAAAAGTTAACTTCACATTACTCTCGTAAATATGATAGTAATCAAATATTGATTGAAAATAAGAATAGTCAGCTTCGCCTAATGAATGTCCAAAAAATAAAATATTTTTAATATGAATGTCTAGTATCTTATCAGATTTTCTTCCACTGAAATCTAATAATCTACTAGTTTTAGTAAACTTATCTATTTTAACTTTATCCTCATAATTTATATTAACATTGTTCTCATAATTTGAATCTATACCTAATATAATTGGACTATATTTATTGTTATATCTTGAAGAGTTCCTAAAACTACCATGAATATTAACAAAATTTTTTAAACGATTGACTTTATTAAAATCTTTATCTAATAAAGTAGAATAATTGAAATCTAAAACATTACTGAAATAATTTCCGCATAACTTATTAAGCATTTCTATATTTTTATTAAAATAATTATTTTTTGAAACATTATTATAAATATATTTTGAAAAATCTTTTTCAAATTTTTTTAACTCATCTAACAAGAAATATGATATTTCTTGTTTTTTATAATTAAATAATTTTATAGCTAAAAAAATAAACAATTGTTCGTTATTAATCGTTACATTTAAATTTTTTTTATCTAGTAATTCTTGATACAAATCTATATTTAGATATAAATCTTTTTTGTTGAATTTTTCGGTCAAAAAATTTTTTATTGTTTTTTCAATATCATACCATTTTGCATCTTTTTTTGATTTCCAGATCAATATAAAAAGCCAAAAGTTAGAATCGTTGATTATATTTTCTGATTTATATTTATATTCTATATCTTTAATCTTTGACTCAAAATTAGCATATAGATGTTTTTTATTTAATATATCATTATAATAATCTTTAACATTATTTATTCTTTTTATAATTCCAATCTGTCCTTGTAAATGATTTACATAATTAACAAATTTAGACTTTAACCCATTATGTATATCAGCACCATTTCCTAATATTATTAGTCTTTCTGTTTCTTCATTCATATTTTTATCTCCTTTAATATATATTAAAGTTATTATCTATCAAGTTTTATTAATGGAATGTTGAAATTCTTAGTATTCCTATACATTTTGCAATGGCGTTCAATACTCATATAATCACCTACTGCATCTGTAAAGAACTCATGTAGTGATTTAGTGATATAACCAGCTACATTTTTAATGGACTTAGTGCATCTGGTTTTAATAATTAATGACTTCATAAATTCAGTTAATTCGGGCATTAAGTTAATGTTATTTTCAAATCTAAGAGCATCTTTTGCCTCTGGTTTACCATTTTTTACTAATTTAGCTATAACTGTTTTTTTTGCCTTAAAAATCAATTTTGCATAGTTATAAAGAACTCCTGTATTTTCTGAATACTTAACTAAAATGTTAATTAAATCATGGCCAAAACATGCTTTTTGTTTTAATGAATCTACTAGATTTTGCATTCTATCGAAACCAGAAACGTGAATAGTTTTACTTTCTTCATGGCCAACCTCAGTTTTGGACATGTCAATTTGCTCATTTTTTGATGATTTACATGTTACATTTGTTTCACTTGTATATGATTGTTTAAAGTTAGTTTGACTCTGGTTGCAATTTGCGTTTTCCGTAGTTGCATTTTGCTCTTTAAGGTCTGAGTTAAGATTGTAATATTTAGGCAAAAAGTAAATATTAGCAGCATTCTTTTGGCGTTCTACAATTAACCAACCTTTATTTTCAATATTAGTTAATGCTCTAGTAATAGTGTCTTTAGAAACGTTAATAGTTGCTGCTAACGATTCACGTAAGCATTTAACAAAAACCATGTCATTTTTAACCCAACCATTTTTATAACTTAAATTTCCATAATCATATAGATGATTTAAAATTGAAACTTCCGTTGGTTTAAATCCTGCTTTTTCAAATGCGTTAAAATTTTTTGTAAATTGTGTATTCATTGTGTTTATCTCCTCTTTGATATTCACAATGTACATGCTATAATATATGTATAAGTTGAAAACATATCAGTGCCTTTTGTGCATTGTAAATATTTTTATTTAGAAGTTGTCCATGCCAGTGGATAACTTCTTTTTTATTTATGTAATTACAATAACCCTTATATCAATGATTGTAAATAGAAAATTGTTAGAATATAGAACTATAGTTCTATAGAATTATATAACTATAGATATATAGAACTATAGAACTTATTATATCAATTGTTGACAATGTTTCTATAGAATTATAGAATTATAGAAGAATAGAAC
Source organism: Apilactobacillus micheneri (assembly GCF_006493595.1). Classification (NCBI taxonomy): domain Bacteria; kingdom Bacillati; phylum Bacillota; class Bacilli; order Lactobacillales; family Lactobacillaceae; genus Apilactobacillus; species Apilactobacillus micheneri. The sequence continues at coordinate 40,452 of NZ_QUBI01000008.1, forward strand.
TATAGAAAAAATAGGAGAAAAAATTATGGCAATAACAATTACAACTGGTAACTTTAAGGGTGGAGTTGGGAAAACAACTAATGCCACTATGCTTGCTTATACTTTGTCTAAAAAAGGTAAAAAAGTTTTATTAGTCGATTTAGATCCTCAAGCTAATGCAACTGCTTTAATGTTTACCACTATGCAAAAAGTTTATGGTATTGAACCAGATTTTGAAGAAACATTAGAAACCGCATTAACAAGTGGGAGTTTATCTGATGCATTGATTAATGTGCATGATAATTTAGACTTGCTTCCTTCATATGAAGATTTACAAGGATATGAAAGATTTTTAAGTGATACTTTTGATGATGATTATTCACAAGATCATTATTTCAATAAGTTATTATCTAAGATAAAAGATAATTATGATTATGTTATTTTGGACGTTCCACCACAGTTGAATAGATTTACTGATTCAGCTTTAGTAGCTAGTGATTATGTAATAATTATTTTGCAAACACAAGAACGTTCATTAACTGGTGCTGAAACTTATGCTCGTCATTTACTACAAATTCGAGATGACTATGATTTAGGATTAGATTTATTAGGTGTTTTACCTGTTTTACAACAAAATGGTAATACCACAGATGTTGAAGTTATTGATGATGCAATAAAGAGTTTTGGTAAAGACAATATGTTCCAAACACAAATAAAACAAATGGCTAGATTAAAAAGATTTGATAGAACTGGAATTACATCTCAGCATAATAGTCAATACGATAGAAAAGTACATCATGTATACAAAGAATTGTGCAAAGAAATGGAAAACAGAATAGAAAAATTTAAAAAAGGAAATGATTAATTATGGCTGGATTAGATAGTTTAAAAGGAAAAGAATTTAAACATAGCAAGCCAGATACTTCTAAACCAGAAACTATAAAACCTAAGAAATCTGAAACTCCACATAGAACTATGCCAGATGATCAGATATTGGTTCATTATAAAGGTAGACTGACTAGTAAATACACTCCTAAATCTGTTCAAATGCAAGCAGATTCTCATATGGCTTTAAAGCAAATAAGTATATCTGAAAATAAACCAATGCGTGAGGTAGTTAATGAAGTTATTGAAAACTATATTAAAGACATGCCAGACACCCAGAAAAAGCTTATATTGCCACAGATTAGAGCAATACAAAATACAATGCCAGAAGATAATCTATAGTTCTATAGAAATATAAAACTATAGATATATAGAAATATAAAACAGGAGAAATCGTAATGAGATATGTAAAAATAGATGATGAAGTAAATGCTGTTTTAGAAGGTATTTTGTTATCAGGTATTGCAGATAATGAGAATGATGCTATGAGAATTATGGCTAATTCATATTTGGAAAGACAAAATTTAAAATCTAAGAAAGATTTTAATAGAGTAGAAAAAATAGCTATGCTTTCTTTAAAGTCTAAAAATAAATAATATGTATACAATACACAGTATACTGTATACGAAAAAAGGAGCCATTAGGCTCCTTTTTATATTGCCATAAATTATTTCCAGTATTATTATTAAATATGTATAAAATTATAGGAGGAGATTTATTATTTTACAGAAGAAGTCATTGTTAGGATTAACATTGTCATTTATATTTGC
>NZ_QUBI01000009.1:0-15795 GCF_006493595.1 Apilactobacillus micheneri
AATCACGCGTAAATTGATTCTTATCAGTTCTTTTACGATAACCATTAAAATTAAATCGAATACCATTAGGATCTAGGTAATAATCATCTTTTTCGTTGTAATACCAATTCATGACCTTACGGTCATCACTTTTCCATTTACGACTTTGTTCTTTTAACATTGTTCCATAGGGAATTAAAGGAATGTGATTAGTTAGTTTATCTTCCATAAAACGATAGTTACTTTCAGATCCATAACCAGCATCGGCAACAATATATTTACCCAAACTATTATTCTCAATTTGTTTATTTAAGAATGGAGTTAAAGTACGAGTATCAGTGGGATTTTGATAAATATCAAAATTAGTTATGAATTGTCCACTAGTAGCAATTTGTAAATTATAAGCAGGTTTAAGTTGTCCATTTAACATAGGATCTTCCTTAATACGCATAAAGGTAGCATCATGATCAGTCTTAGAATAACTATTAAGATTAGCAAATATTTTATTGGTTTCTTGGTATTCGATTTGCTTATCTTTACGAAAACGAAGTTTTCTTTTAATGGATTTTAACTTACGACGTTTTTGTTTATTGGGATTAGGTGATACTTTTTTATTCTGTTTAATTTGATAATTTAAATCAGCTAAACAATTCTCTAAATGGATAATAATTTCATCTAACTCACTTGTTGAAATGTCAGAGTTATCTGGAAGTTTACCTAAATATTTAACATCATTCATGTCATGTAGTAATTTTATAATCGCTTCGCGATTTAATTTATCAAATCTGATTATATTTTTACGCCAAACAAAGGAGTACTTATTAGCATTAGCCAATATTTTAGTTCCATCAATAAACGTTATATCATCAATGTGCTTATTTTTTCTTAAAACATTAACTATACTCGACATACATTTACTAATTAAATCTTCTGCTTCATCGGAAACCCTAAAACGACAAACTGTTCGATATGATGGAAAAGAACTATGTGTTAACCAACGTGTAGGTAGATTTTCTTCAGCTAGTGCACTTATTTGTCTACTACTGAAAATGCCTTTAGAGTAGGCAAATAAGGTTAATTTCAAAAGGCGACCGCAGGTCGTACTTTCTTGGTCGACCAAATATATATTTTCCTTTAAAACCAATTGTTTCAACAATTTGATCTATAATTTTAACTTGATGATTATCTTGGGGTTGCCAATTATTAATATTTAAAATATAATTACTCATTGAGATTTCCTTTCGTTGGGGGAATTTATTGAAACGATATCGGTTGTGTCGATATCGTTTTTATTATACATAAATAATGCTCGTTGGAAAACTTACATTCCAACGAGCATTATTTTTTAAGAGACTTATGTCACAGCCCCTTTTTATTTCATCATTTTTTTACTAATTATATTTAAACGACTATCAAATTCATAAACAATTGGTTTACCATTAGGTACTTCTACTTTATCAATATCTTTATCTGATATTTTATCTAGGTATTTAATTAAAGCCCTTAAAGTAGATCCATGAGCAACAATTAACTGATTATGATTATCTAATAGTTTTGGTGCAATACCATCGATCCAATAGCTTAATATTCTTTTATAAGCCATTTTTAAACTTTCACCACGCGGTTCTTTGACCCCAATTTTTTCATAGCGTAATTCGTTATCTGATTTTTTCAATAGTGGAGGTACTGCTGAAAAACTACGACGCCATAACTTAAATTGTTTTTCACCATATTTTTCTTTAATATAACTTTTTTGTTTACCTCTCAAAGCACCATAATGACGTTCATTAAGTCTCCATGTTTTATGTTCATTAATATATTCTTGATGAATCTCTTTTAAGACAATATGTGCAGTATCGATTGCACGCATTAAAAATGATGTGTGAACATCATCGAAATCAATATTCAATTCTTCAATTAATTTACCAGCATAATGTGCTTGTTCAATTCCCTTTGCAGTTAAAGGAACATCATTCCAGCCAGTAAATATTTTATCTCGATTGGCCTCACTTTCACCATGTCGCATAATTACTAAATATGACATATTATCATCTCTTTTATTTATTCTTTTAAGTCAGATTCCTTTTGTTCAAGCTGACTACCAATAAATGTTATTACAGAACCAATTAAAATTACAATAATTCCAATCCAAGTGTTTAAACTAATTTTCTCACCGATTAACATCATTGCAAGTATAGGTGCTAGCCCAGGTTTAATAAAGAACACTAATGAAGCAATTGAAACCCCTGCTCGATCCATTGCTAAAAAGTAAAAGGCAAATCCACCACCAGTAACACATACACAAATGAATAATAACATCCAAAAATAGTGAAGGTTAACATTTTGTAGTACTGGTGTATTAGCAAATGACTTCAACCATGAAACTGAATTCATAAAATTAGCAACAAATGGAATGTGGGTAATTAAAATCAACACAAATAGTTCTATAGATCCTGCCAAAAAAGTATAACAAGTTAAAGCTAATCCACCATATCCGCTCACAAATGAGCCCCAACGAGATACAATACTATATAGACCAAAAGTCAAAGCTGAACCTAAAGCTAAAGTTAAACCTAAAGGATTAGTTAGATTGGCTGGATTAACAATAATCAATAAACCAATTATCGAAATAACTAATGATATTAAACCTAATCGATTAATTTTTTCTCGTAAAATAATAAAAGCAAATAATATTGCAAAAACTGGATTACAACTAAATAAAACTGCTACAGTTGCAGCTTGATCATAAACAATTGCCAATTGATATAGCGTCATACTAAATACAACACATAAAAAACCAGTCAGGGAAAATATTCCTAGACTTTTCCATTTACTGTTATTAACAGTATTTTTATTTTTTAAAACAATTGGTAGTAAAACTAATCCTCCAACAAAAAAACGAATTAAATTTAATTGAATAGGACTAAAAGCGTTACCTACACTTTTTAGTGCAATTTCCATTGAACTAAACATAAATGTAGATATCAAAACATACAAAAAAGTTTTTTTCAAAACAAATCTCGCTCCTTATAAATTTACAAATTATGTAAAACTTGATAAACTACGTACTTAAGTGCATTTATTAGAAAAATCGTTTATCAATCAAACGATAAAATTATATCATAACCTTTATATATCTAAAAAATATCGAGAAATTTATTTTTTTTTGATAAAATGCGTTTATAATATAAATTATTAGTATTTTGACCACATTTAAATAAAAGGAGTAATGACTAAAACATGCAAAACAATAATGATAAAAATAAAGCATACTCTAGAACACAAAATAATCAACCTCATTTTAAGAAAAAAAAGCATCGTGGTGCTTGGATTGCATTCTTTATATTTCTAATAGTATTGGTACTAGGATTAATTGGTGCTTATAATGTTTATACAAATATGAAATCAGCTGCTAACAAAGCATATGAACCTGGTGTTGAACATAAAGAAAGAAATGTTTCTAATGTTATTGCTCAAAATAAGCCAGTCTCAATTTTACTTTTGGGAACTGATACTGGTGCATTAGGACGTAATGATACAGGAAGAACTGATACTATGATTTTAGCAACAGTTAATCCCAAATCAGAAACCATTCATTTAACAAGTATTCCTCGTGATACTAAAGTAACTGTTCCTGGTGACTCACAGCCTTATGAAAAAATTAATGCTGCATATTCAATTGGTGGTGCCTCCAGTGCTGTTCAAACTGTTCAAAACTTATTAAATGTTCCAATCGACTTCTTCGCAATTGTTAACATGGGTGGACTAGAACAAATGGTAAATGCTGTTGGTGGTGTTACTGTTACTCCTCCTTTAACTTTCAAATATGGAAATGCTAACGTTGTTAAGGGTCAAACCGTAACGCTTAATGGTGCTCAGGCTCTTGACTATTCAAGAATGCGTCATCAAGATCCTGCAGGTGACTATGGTCGTCAAACTAGACAAAGACAAGTTCTACAAAAATTAGTAATTAAAGGAATGAATATTTCTTCATTACCAAGATATAAAGAAATATTAAACTCAATTTCAGGTAAACTTAAAACCGATATGAAGTTTGATGATATGGTTGCATTACGTGAAAGATATGGCGATGCAACTCATCACATTAAATCACAAACTCTTCAAGGTGAATCTGCAATGGTTAATGGCGTTGACTATGAAGTACCAACACAACAAGAGTTATTAAATGTTTCAAATGATATTAGAAAAACATTAGGCTTAAGTACTTCTAATGTTTTAAACAATACTCAAGATACTACCAGCGATAATAGCGTAAATTCAACTAGCGACAATACTAATAATACTGCTGCTACATCATATTGATAAATAAAAAAGGCACCTTCGATAACTTCGAAGGTACCTTTTTTATTTATGCGGCCAAGAAGATTCGAACTTCCACCGAGATAATTCCCGACAAGATCCTTAATCTTGCGCGTCTGCCAATTCCGCCATGGCCGCTTAATAAACTACAAATAATATTATAGTCAATTTATATTAATTTGACAAATTTATTTGTAGCAAACATCAGTTATTCTCCTCTAACTGAAGCTCCATCATAATCAATTTTTAGCACTCTTAAATCGCCATCTAAATGATGACTATTCAAAATATCCCTTAATTGATATAACTCATTTTCAGTTCCAAATGTAGCAATAGTAGGACCATCCCCACTAATATAAGTACCACGAATTCCAATATCATGTGCATATTTTCTAATTGTACTTAACTCTGGCACATCTTTTTCACGATAATGTTCATGAAATTTATCTTTTTCAATCATTTCTGCTGCTTTACTCCACTCACCGCTCATAACGGAAGCAACGAATACATTAGCAAAGCTACTTGATTGAATAGCATCATCAAAATTAATTGTTTTTGGTAAATCTTGTTTAGATACTACAGAATGTTTATTAATAAACATTAAAACAGAAATATTTTTAGGCATTGATGCTTTTACAGTAGTACATCTATCACCATCAAAAGTTGAAATGGTTAAATCACCTAAAATTGCAGAAGTAACATTTTCAGGATGTCCTTCTAATTTTGCCCCTATGTCAATTTGTTCATCTAGAGATAAATTTAGGTGCCCTAAAGCATTAGCAATTTTAATACCAGCTACTAATGCAGTCGTACTAGAACCCATTCCTCTTTCCATTGGAACGTCTGACATAACGGTCAATTGATGTGGATGAATATTAGGTTCAATTGACAAAATTGTCTTGACGATGAGATTATTTTCGTCATGTGGAATATTTTTACCCAATGCATGATTAACTTGCCATTCATCCATTTCTTCTTCAACAATTACTGTATAGTATAAATGAAAAGCAATTCCTAAAGAATTAAAACCAGCACCTAAATTAGATGAAGTGGCTGGAACTCTAACAATTAACTTCTTATCCAAATAAATCATCCCCGTTTAATTAATTTTCCGTGACATTTACTACATACATAGCGATTCGTATTAATTCTTCTTTTTCTTAAATAAATTTGTCCACAATTACTACATACATATTTCAATAAATTCTTATTTTTAGGAGCAGGTGCATATCTAGAACCACCCACTGCATTTAACATTTGTTTAAATGCAACTGTATTATGTTTACCAGAATAACCTGCTAAATGCAAATGATAATGACACAACTCATGTTTTACTAACCCTACTAATGTTTGATATGAATGTTCTTCTAACATTTTAGGATTAATATCAATATTATGAGATTGAATGTGGTATCTACCACCAGTGGTTTTCAATCTATTATTAAAATAAGCCTTATGATTAAATTTTTTAGCAAAATAACTTAAAGAAATTTTTTCGACTAATAATTGCAATTCTTTATCTGTCATAATTTATCCATTTTGTGTGGGATTGATCATCGTTAACTGAATTCGACTGCGATCAATATCAATATCTTTAATCCAAACTGTAACAATATCGCCAACTGAAACAATTGAATTGGGATCTGAAATAAATTTATTACTCATATTAGAAATATGAACCAATCCATCCTGCTTTACACCAATATCAACAAAAGCTCCAAAATCAACAACATTACGAACTGTTCCTTGTAATTTTAAGCCTTTATATAGATCATCAATTGTCAATACATCCTGTTTTAATATTGGTTTAGGCATGTTATCACGAAAATCTCTACCTGGTTGAATTAGTCCTTGATAAATATCATTTACCGTTTCATAACCTAAATGATTATCATTAATAAATTGGGCAATATCAATAGAATTTAATTTTTCTTTCATTTGATTTGTTCCCATCATATTTAAATCCATATGAGTCATATTAATTATTTTTTTAGCAATTGAATAACTTTCAGGATGAATATCAGTATTATCTAAAGGATTGTCACCATCAATAACTCTTAAAAAACCAATTGCTTGCTCATAAGTTTTCTTACCTAATCTAGGAACTTTTGCCAAGGATTTTCTATTATTAAATTCACCATTTTCATTACGATAAGCAACTAATTTATTTGCAACATTTTTATTCATCCCAGAAACATGTGTTAAAAGTTCTACACTAGCAGTATTAACATTAACCCCTACTTTATTTACAGCTGTTTCAACGATGCGATCAAGTTTATTATCTAATTGCTTTTCCGGCAGATCATGTTGATATTGACCAATACCTACTGATTTAGGATCAATCTTAATTAATTCAGCTAACGGATCTTGAAGTCTTCTCCCGATACTTACTGCTGAACGTTCTTCAACATGAAAATTAGGAAATTCATCACGAGCGTTTTGACTAGCAGAATATACGGAAGCTCCAGCTTCATTTACAATTACGTAATAAATTGGCCAGCTTATTTTTTTTATGGCTTTGATTACAAATTGTTCTGATTCACGACTAGCAGTACCATTTCCAATCGCAATCATTTCAACATGATTTTTTTTGATAAAATCAATGAATTGTTTTAAGGCATGTTCGCGTTCATTTTTACTAGCTGGTGCATGGGGATAAATGACTAGCTTATCTAAAAATTTCCCATTCCCATCAATAACTGCTAATTTACATCCAGTTCTATAAGCAGGATCAAAACCCATGACTATCTTGCCTTTTAATGGAGATTGCATTAATAAGTTATATAAATTTTTACCAAAGATTTGAATCGCATGTTCATCAGCGGATTCTGTCAATTGGTTCCTAATTTCTCGGTTGATTGCGGTCTTGATAAATCGATCATAAGCATCTTGATAACTATTTTCAATAAAATTAGCTGCTTTACCATGCATATTACCATTAATTTGGTTAGATAGATATTTAAAAATTTTGTCTTTATTAACATCTATTTTTACTGTTAGTATTTTTTCTTTTTCACCACGATTGATTGCTAAAATTTGATAACTTTTAGCTTTTTTAATGGGGATTTCAAATTCATAATAATTTTTATATACTTGATCATCATCTTTATTTTTAGCAATATTTTTAATTTTACTAGTTAAAAGACCGGTACTATTAGTGTATTTACGAATCCAATCACGATATTTAGCAACATTACCAAAATATTCTGCCAATATTTCATGAACTCCTGACAAAACATCTTCTCTACTATTTAATTTTTTGTTTCTATCAATAAAAAATGTTGCTTGCTGATCAAAAGAGTCATCATATGATAATATCTTTTGAGCTAAAGGTGCTAATCCCTGTTGTTTAGCAATATCAGCTTTAGTCATACGTTTCTTTTTATAAGGCAGATATAAATCCTCGACTTTTTGTAAAGTCTCTGCATTAATAATGTCATTATATAAACGATCAGTTAATTTATTTTGTTCATTAATTAACTTGACTACTTCGTCCTTGCGATTAAACAAATTAGTAGCTCTTGTATTTTCGTCTTCAATTGAACGAATTTGTACTTCATCTAAATTCCCAGTTCGTTCTTTACGATACCTAGCAATAAAGGGAACCGTATTACCAGAAGTTAGCATAGATAAAACTGCATTAATTTGTTTTATTGTAAAATTATTTAAATTTTTAGCAACTACTTTTGTAATTTCTGAATTCAAAATGAATAATCCCCTTTAATTAAATTAACTATGAATATTATATCATTGAATTTTTTATCAAAAAAAGTAGTTGGCAATAAAAAATTGCCAACTACTTTTAATTATAAATTAAGCAGTCATCATAATCTTTTGTGCATACTTAAATACTTTTTCAATACTTGCTTGTTGTAAATCACCAGCGGCTTTAAAAGCATCATTATCAATTGAATCATCTTTGATGCTATCTACCATGTCTTGGCATCCCTTTACATAGTTAGCATATGCAGATTTTAAGTTAGAATGCATTCCTAATGCCTTAGCAGGAACGTCAGCATCATTTAATTGATCTAAATAAGTTTGATAAGTATCAGTACCATTTTGAAAGGTATCTTTAGTAGCCTTTAAATCAATATTACTTAAATCATTTTTATTCATTGCTGCTTCAAGTGGTTCATAATCTTTACTCATTTTTTCTCCAGTTTCATTAGTACCAGAAATCAAGTCTGATAATAGTGAAGCATACATTGGCATTTTGTTTTTTTTCATTATTAAAATTCCTCTCTATTTCCAAAAATCATCATAAATATTAATAGGTAAGTGACGCTTATGAGCTGTATTTTTGTAACGATTCTCAATGATTGAAGCAACTTTATCAGAAACATCCTTACCTTCTAAATAATCGTCAATATCATCATAGCGAACACCTAAAGCCACTTCATCAGGTAATGCAGGACGATTATCTTCTAAATCAGCAGTAGGCACTTTTTCATATAGATGTTCAGGGGCGTTTAATAGTTTTAAAAGCTCCTTGCCTTGACGTTTATTTAAACCAAAAATTGGTGTAATATCAGCAGCTCCATCTCCAAATTTAGTATAAAAACCTGAAATGGCTTCCGCAGCATGATCAGTGCCAAGTACAGCACCAGATTCTTGTCCTGCAATTGCATATTGCGCAATCATTCTTTCACGGGCTTTGATGTTACCTTTATTAAAGTCTGAAATTTCAGGACCATCTTCTTCAACCGCAGCAACGGCAGAATCAGCCATTGATTTAATATCAACTCTAATTACACTATCAGCATTCATAAATTTAATTGCATCCATAGCATCTGATTCATCAGATTGTTTACCATAAGGCAATCTCACAGCAATAAATTTATAGTCATTGTTCCCAGTTTCTTCTCTAAGTTCACTAATAGCCAATTGAGCAATTTTACCAGTTAATGTTGAATCTTGACCACCAGAAATACCTAAGACTAATGATTTTAAAAATGAAAACTTCTTCATGTAACTTTTTAGAAAGTTAATTCTATTTTTAATTTCTTGTTTTGGATCAATTGATGGCTTTACTTTTAAGTCGTCAATAATTTGCTTTTGCATTGAACGCATTAAAATTCACCTTTTCTATTCTTAATTTTTTCATGTACATTTTTAATAATATTCATCTTATTATTCCAACAATTTAAAGATAAATCAACTGGATATTCTTGTGGATTCAATTCACGTTTATATTCAGGCCATAATGAAGATAAAGCCTTAGTAGAGAAATCTTTTATTTCTGACAAACTAGGTTGATTATATACCAACTTTCCATCTTTAAAAATGGTTTGTAATAACGGTTTAGCATCAAAATCATTTAGGGTTTTATTAATATAAGTAAATTGAGGATGGAACATATATAAACTATCTTGTCTTCTAGGATCTTCATCACTAAATGTAATATAATCTCCCTCAGATTTTCCATCTTTCTTTTCAGTAATACGCCAAACTTGTTTTTTACCAGGCGTAGAAACTTTTTCAGCATTATTAGATAATTTGATAGTATCAATCATCTTACCTTCATCATTTTCTACAGATACCATCTTATAAACGGCACCCAAAGCCGGTTGATCAAAAGCTGTAATTAATTTAGTCCCAATTCCCCATACATCAATTTTGGCATCTTGCATTTTTAAACTGGTAATAGTTTTTTCATCTAAATCGTTTGATGCGACAATCTTAGCATTAGGAAAACCAGCTTCATCTAACATTTCACGAACTCTTTTGGATAAATAAGCCATATCACCAGAATCAATTCTAACTCCGGCAAAGTTGATTTTGTTACCCATTTCTTTAGCTACTTTAATAGCGTTAGGAACTCCACTCTTAAGTGTATCAAAAGTATCTACTAAGAAAACACAATTATAATGACTTTCAGCATACGCTTTAAAGGCCAAATAATCATCTTGAAAGAATTCTACTAATGAGTGTGCATGCGTACCACTAACAGGAATATCAAATGCCTTACCTGCAAGTACATTTGAAGTAGCATCAAATCCACCAATATAAGTAGCACGAGCTCCCCAAAATGCAGCAGAAGTTTCTTGAGCACGACGGCTACCAAATTCCATAAGTGAATCATCACCACATGCTAATCTAATTCTAGCAGCTTTTGTAGCAATTAATGTTTGATAATTAACAATATTTAAAATTGCAGTTTCAACTAATTGACATTCACAAACATTACCTTCAACTTGCATAATAGGTTCATTATTAAATACTAAATCACCTTCAACAGCAGAACGAATGGTTCCTGTAAAATGAAAATTTTTCAAATATGATAAAAATTCTTCACTATAATTACCATCTTTTCTCAAAAAATCAATATCGTCATCTGTAAATTTGATATTATTAATATAGTTAATAACATGTTCTAGACCTGCAAAAATTGCAAATCCATTTTCAAATGGCATTTTTCTAAAATAAACTTCAAATACACTATGACGATTTTGTAAGCCTTGTTGAAAATATGTTTGCATCATGCTAAGTTCATATGCATCCGTGTGCAATGTTAAATTATCAAAATTAACTGCCATATTTCACTAAATCCTCCTAATATTATCGCTTTTTATTGTCTTTTATTTTATCATTAATTAAAGAAATATTCATATATAATTCACTTTGAAAGGAAAAAAATGAAAAATAACAAAACTAATATTTTAGGATTTAATTTTTTAAATACAACTTTTAAAGATTTCCTAAATAACATAAAAGATCGAGTTAATAATAAAGAAAATACATTTGTAGTAACAGCTAATCCAGAAATTATAACTTATGCTTTAGATCATCCAGAATACAGTAAAAAAGTAAAAGCTGCTAATTACTTAGTACCTGATGGTGTTGGTATCCTAAAAGGCGCAAAAATTTTGGGTGATAATATGCCTGAAAGAATCACTGGCTATGATGTCCTATTAGACTTACTAGCTTGGGGTAATAAAAATAATAAATCGGCATATTTTTTAGGAGCCAAACCAGAAGTAATTAAAGACCTAGAAAAAATATTAATGGACAAATACCCAGATTTAGAAATAAAAGGTCTACAAGATGGATATTTTACAAATGATGAGATAATAGCTAAAGATATTATTAACAAAAAACCTGATATGGTATTTGTAGCATTAGGTTTTCCTAAACAAGAAGATTTCATATTTAAATATAAGAATAAATTAAATAGTCTGTGGATCGGATTAGGTGGCAGTTTTGATGTTTTATCTGGACATACAGATAGAGCACCAAAATTTTGGATCAAACATAATATTGAATGGCTATATCGATTAATCAAACAACCATCTCGATTTAAGCGAATGCTAGCACTACCAAAATTTATTTACTTAGTTAAAAAACAAAACAAAAAGAGTACTCATGAATAGATTCATTCAAGAGTACTCTTTTTACTATCTAAATAGAACTCAAAACGTTCTCCAACATATTGAGTTCTAACATATTCAAAGGGTTCACCATTTTGTAATGAAGTGGTCTGACGCAACAGCAAAATTGCGTCACCTTTTTTAATATCCAAATAATCAGCAATTTTTTCAGATGCTAATGTCGCAGAAACGGTTTGTTTTGAAACTTTAGGAATCAAGCCTAGTTTATGCTTTAAAGAAGCATAAAATGAATTAGTCACATCATTTTTACTTAAGTTTTGAACTATTTTTTCTGGAACCGTAGCAATTTCGAAACATATAGGCAATCCATCACCATATCTAATTCTTTCCATTCGAACAACTTTATCACTTTGTTTTATTTTAAGCTTTTCGATTTCACTCAAAGATGGTTCTAATGAATGGTAAGAAATTGTTTTACTAGAAGGTTCTTTTCCTTGAGCTAACATAATATCTGTAAAACTAGTAACCCCAGACATTTTTTCTTTCACTTTCTCATTAGAAACAAAAGTCCCAGAACCTACACGTTGTTCTAAAATTCCTTCATCAACTAAAGTTTGAATTGCTTGACGTAGAGTCATTCTACTAACATTAAATTGTGCAGATAATTCTCTTTCGGAAGGAATTCTAATCCCCAACTTCCAAGTACCATTTTCAATATTTTTTCTAATTTCATTATGAATTTGGATATAAATTGGTAAAGCCATATTTAAGCCTCCTCACAAGTTAATTATCTTGAGTGGCATCAAAACATTTATCAATAGCATTTTCAAAGCCATTTTCTTTCAATGCAAGTAGTCCCTTAATCGTACTACCACCTGGTGAACATACTTCATCCATTAAGTCGGTTGGATTAGAATCACTTTTACTAATCATATCCATAGAACCTTTAATGGATTGTGCAATCATTTTATTTGATTCACTCTTACTTAAGCCGTACTTCACAGCAATTCTGCTAAAAGTATCAGCAAATAAGTAAGCATATGCTGGTGTACATCCAACAAGCGCACCTGCTGTATTTAATTTATTTTCCGTTAAATTAATCATTTCTCCTAATAATTTAAAATTGGATAAAATGTCATTTAAGGTTTCTTCACTAACATTTTCATTATATGCATATAATAGACTACCAGCATTAACTTCAACGTTTACATTAGGAACCATTCTAAAAATAGGCAAATCATAGTCAGTTAGTTCTTCAAGTCGATTTAAGCTATAATTCCATACAATAGATAATAATATTTTATTACCTACTGATAATAGATCTCTGATGTCTTTTAAAACATCTATCACTTGGTTGGGATTTACAGACAAAACAATACAATCACTATTTTTAACTAACTCTTCATTACTGTTCATGGCTGTTAATCCATATTCTTTAGCAAAATTAATGTAATTATCCGCATGCTTACTATGAATCAAAATATCATTAGAATTAATATTTTTTGAATTTACAAATCCTTTAATCATAGCTTTTGCCATTGAACCAACACCAATAAATCCTATTTTCATGGTATATTCCCTCCGAATTTGATAATATCATAATTATAACATAAAAAAATGACTAACTTTTACAAGTTAGTCATCAAAGATTGGGCTAGCTGGATTCGAACCAGCGCATCACGGGATCAAAACCCGATGCCTTACCGCTTGGCTATAGCCCAATAATATGGAGGGGAGTGGATTCGAACCACCGAACCCGAAGGAGCGGATTTACAGTCCGCCGCGTTTAGCCAGACTTCGCTACCCCTCCGAAAGATATTAAATTAATCAACAATATTAATTTTAACATTTATAATTAATATTTGTCAATAACTTTTTTAATATTAATTAATCAAGTTATTGCGTTGGTCTCTCATAACCAACAATTAATATAATATCTAATTATACATAAATAGTCAATACTTTTTATAAAATAATTTATTTTTTTATAAAAAAATATATACAAATTAATAATATTCCTATAGATAATCCAAAAATACCTAGAATTGTAAAATAAGTTGCCGGACTTAAGTAGTAATATTTTATTATTTGAGAATTAATTGCTTGGGCACTTGCATATGATAAATATGACATTCCCATCATTTGTGATTTAAAATATTTAGGAGCCAATTTGTTAGTTACAGATAACCCAATTGGTGATATTAACATCTCTCCAATACTTACAATTCCTATAGAAATTAATATCCATATAGGATTAATAATACTATTCAAAAAGATAAGTGGTATTAACATGAATAGACATCCTAGTCCTGCAAACCCAATTCCCATAGAGAATTTAATAATAGATGAAAAATGAAATTTTTTCCACATCATAGCAAATAAAGGCGTATAAATTAATATAAATAATGGATTAATGGATTGAAACCAAGAAGAAGGAATGTGTATGTATAAGTTATTCAAAAAGATATACATACATATAGATATAAATACAAAAATAGATAAACAAGTTAATAACCTTTTAATATTCAATTTATTTTTAAAAATAAATATTGAAAATATTAAAAATAATATAAATTCTAATATATAAAAATTAACATGAAAATTATTATTTGTATTAAAATTAGCCATCATAGCAAATACTGTAGATCCTTGTTCTTCAATAATCCAAAACATAGTTGCCGATATAAAGAGAAATAAATATATCCACAAATTGTGCTTTTCTTTTGTGTTAATTTTATTACTAAAGAATATAAATAAGAAATATAAAAATGGAATAATAATTATTAATATACTTATAAAAGTTATTAGGTTATTAATATTAAAAGAACCAAGTTCAAACATTAATAATGAGATTAAAAATACTCCAATTAAACATATTGATGATTTAATTAATATATTCTTGATATCATAAGGTTCAATCGGATTAGATGGATAAATATTATAGTCATTAATATATTTGAATTTACCCCTTTGATATATCAGCAAACCAACTATCATAGAAATAGCCCCACATAGGAAACCCAAATGAAAATTAATATGTGTTCCTATAAATCCAATAATAATTGGTGAAAGTAAAGCGCCTAAATTAATGCCAGACATTAAATATGTAAACCCAGAGTCCTGTCTTTTATCATTTTTACCATATAAGTTACCTATCATTGAAGATATTGTCGGTTTTAATAAACCAGTTCCAAATGTCAAAAAGATCAATGAAAGAATTAATAAATATAAATTAAAAAATGGAATAGAAAGAAATATTTGTCCAAATATAATTAATATAGCACCTAAAGATACCGTAGATTGATTACCTAAAAAACGATCACTTATATATCCTCCAAATACAGAAATAAGATAAACCATCGATCCAAAAATCGAAAAAATAGAAGCAGCAGTAGAAGTTGATAAATTTAGGCCACCACTGCTTATTGAATAATACATATAAAATAGTAATGTCGATCTTGTACCATAATATGTAAATCTTTCAAAAGTTTCCGTAGTTATAAGTGAAGATAATCCTTGCGGTTGATTATTAGAAATATCATTACTTTTTTTCAAGTAATAATCACTCCCTTTTAACATAATTATTTTTAATTTTAAAAATATAAAAAAGCCAAATAGTTTTTAAACAATTTGGCTTTTTTATGCCGGCTGCAGGACTTGAACCTGTGACCGCCGGTTTACGATACCGATGCTCTACCAACTGAGCTAAGCCGGCAAAATTAATTAGATACTATAAAAGTGCTAACAAAAGTTAGCACTTCCTAATATACTCCGAATGTCAGACTCGAACTGACGACAACCTGATTAACAGTCAGGTGCTCTACCAACTGAGCTAATTCGGAATAATAAGCGCGGCAACTTCCTATCCTTGCAAGAGGCGATCCTCTAACTACTCTCGGCGTTTAGAAGCTTAACTGCTGTGTTCGGCATGGGAACAGGTGTATCCTTCTAGCTATCGCCACCACACTATTTATCTGAAAGAACTTCGTTCTTTCAAAACTAGATATTATTATTTCTTTAGAGAACAACCTTACTTGGTTAAGTCCTCGACCAATTAGTACTAGTCCGCTCCATACATTGCTGCACTTCCACTTCTAGCCTATCTACCTAATCATCTCTTAGGGGTCTTACTTCCATAAAGGAATGGGAAATTTCATCTTGAGGT
>NZ_QUBI01000010.1:0-12566 GCF_006493595.1 Apilactobacillus micheneri
TAGTAGATAAACTGAGTAGATAAACTGAGTAGATAAACTGAGTAGATAAACTGAGTAGATAAACTGAGTAGATAAACTGAGTAGATAAACTGAGTAGATAAACTGAGTAGATAAACTGAGTAGATAAACTGAGTAGATAAACTGAGTAGATAAAAACGCCCTCAAAATAATTTGAGGGCGTTTTTTGTATATATTTATAGTTTGTTAAGGATAAATTTTGAGTGAAAATTTGTATACTTTCATTATATCACTATTTTTATTTTTAAATGATTTTAAATAAAAAATGTATTATTAAATAAATTATTATGATCCATGCTAAAAATACAGGTATATCTTTCCAATTAGGTTTATGTTTAGTAATTTTGAAGTCCCAGCTGTGTCCTTTTTTGTTTTTTCCGAATTTATGATAAATTATTTTATCTTGTGTATTATTCAATGTTATTCCTCCTTAATTATTTTGAATTTTTTGAATATAATCTATTATTCTTTGAAAGTATTTTTTATTATCTTCATCGTTCAGATTTTGATTAAATATTTGATTAATTTCTTCTGTTCTTCTAAAACCAATTTTTTTCTTTCCATCTATTTCTCTAATTCCCATTATAATTGTAAATGCGTCTAATACTTCTTTATATTCTTTTTTCATGACTACATAATTTTTTGCAAAATCTTCACTATCTTTAATTTCTTTATGTTGCTTTAAGACTGCTTTACCAATGTTTTGAATGTTTTTTTGTTTCTTTTCTCGTTTAATTTTACGAATCTTTTTGGATTGCTTTTCGCGTAATTTGATGGCGTTTGCTAATTCTTGATTTAGTTTTTCCGATTGATTCATTTGATAAACCTCATTTCTGTTATTTATAAGTGTGGACCACTCATTCGTTGTCTTCTTTGTTGTCGTTTAAAATTAGGACTTTCTTGATCAATGATTTTTCTTTTTTTGCTGATTTGATATTTTTGATCTGTTTGTTTAAAGACATCACGTTGTTGTTTTAATTCCTTGATACTTTTATTCATATCCAAATGATTATCTGTAATATTGTTTTGGATATTACTATAGCCTTCATCAGATAGTCTATCATCCATAAAGAAGGAATCTAATTTAATTAATGCTCGTTTAGTGACCTCTTTAATGCGTTGTACTTCGTATTTAATTGCAGCTCGGAGGTTGCGTCTAATTCTTTCAAATAATGCATTAAGAGTTGATTGAGTTCTTGATAGGTCTGGTTGTTCTGTTCGAGCTGTTTGATAGCTTTGTCTTGCATGCTCATCGTATTGGTTTGTTTTTCTATTATTTGTTTCAAGGAAATCTGTTCTTTGGAGAGTTGGTTGATAGTAGTATTCTGCGAAGTTATGGCCTTGTCTTGCTCGTCGAGAGTAGAATTTTGTTTTACGAGTATTTGCCTCTGGTTGTCTATTAAAGTTTCTAATGTATTCCTGTCTATCTGTTCGTTGTTTTCTGAACTGTAGTTTGTTATTTTGTCCGACCAACTCATCATGAATCGTCTCCTTTTCGTAGTCTTGCCCTAATTTATTGCCGCGTGAAGTGCGTTGCTTATTATGGGCATCTAAAAAGCTATAGGAGCAATTTTTACCACGTTCGCGATAAATTACCCCTTTTTCTTTTAAAGCGTGCTCAAATTGTAATTTTGAGGTGCAATTTTCATGTAACATGACCGAATCAATCCGATGTCTTAAATCATCTTTCCAAATATATTGATTTTTGGCTTTTAATTTTCTTTCGGCCATTGTTTTCCGTTCAATTTTATTTTGAACGTGTATATTCCGATTCATAGGAAAGTATTTTTCTGCTAATTCATCATTGAATTTAGCAACACGTGTAAAGTCATTAGTATGATGATATTTTTTCCCAGTTTCCAAGTTAGTCATATTCATAATGATGTGGTTATGCACCTTATGGCCGTCACCATCTATATGTGTATAAATGGCAAATTCATTGTCGGGAGCAATTTTTTTGGCTATTTCTACGCCTATATCATTAGCTTTTTGCCAATCTTGAGGATCATTGACATTGATCTCATAATCAGCAAACGATTGAATGAATCGCATGCATTGTGTCTTGCCACGGTTATTAGCAATTGCACGTGTTTGTTTCATTTCAGCTTTGGCATGGTTAATATCAATTAGGTTATAGCTCTGTTGGACGACTGCTCGATTATGTAAGGTATCGACTACTTTTTGATCCACGCCATGTTTGACTAAATATTCTTTATCACTATCTTGGAGTCTATTTTTGCCGAGGGCATAATCAATAGCTGCGGATCCATTTTGTGCCCGACTTATTTTAATTGTTGGCATATTTGATTTAATTCATCTCGCATTTCATAGAGGGGACTTAAGGATTCCATTTGGCCATTTTGATGAGCCAGCTTGGTTAATTGATTTAAGTTATTGCCCATCTTTTTTAATTGATGATTAATTTCCAATGCTTGTTGGGGCATCATCTTAGGCTCTTTAAGTTGATGATGATTAATTAAATTTTTTAGGATAGTGGAACGTTTGGTATTGTGCTCTAAAGCTAAAAAATTTAAGGCAGCAAATTCAGCATCATTGAGACTAACGTTGACTTGCTTTCTTGGCATAAAAAACACCCACTTTCTATCATAATTATTCGTTATGCATTCATAATTATTATAACACTGACTAACTATCCAAATTCACTACGCGTTTATTTTGATACTAAGTCGGTGTAAAAGTGTGATGGCAAGCAGTTCATTTGCTAGAAAATTTTATAAAAAATTTTCAACACAAATGGCTTGTAAGAGGTGGTGTTTTTCTTATGAAAAAGTCCCCTCTTAACTCCCCAGAAAATAAACCGTACTTTCAATTTTGAATTAACAAAATTAAAGTACCAAAAAGAACCTTACTTTCTATCGCTTTTATAAGCGATTAAAGTAACAAAAAAATCCATCAAATTAATTGCGATCATACGCATTAATTTGATGGATAAAGCTTTAAAATATTATTTTATTTTTATAAATTATTATCTAATTATTTGAATAATATATATAAACAATTATTATTAAATGAAGGGAGGCGTTAAATATTTTAAAATTTTTACATAATACTTTAAAATCTATTTTATTAATTTTATGTATATTCATATTTTTTTTAACAAGTGGAACTATAACTCATGCACAAGATAACAATTCTAATAATATAAATACTTGGATGCCAAATACAAAATTCCAAAATTTGATTTTGGATAATATGAAATCACAAGGAATTTTATCGCAAAATGATTCTGTTAACGATATTACTCAAGATAATATGGCAAAATTAAAATGGGTTAGTAATTGTTATGATAATAAAACTCATCATTTTGAATTATTAAGTGATCATCCGGGAATCGATAGTTATTCAATTGAAGGATTACAATATGCAACTAATATAAAAGCTTTACAGTTATCTGAATTACCTGATAATACTCCTAATGTGAACAACCCAATTATAATAGGTGATATTACTAATATCTCACCTATTATAAACTTGAAGAATCTTAATTATATTTGGTTAGATGGTAATAGAATTAGTGACATATCACCTATTGTAAACTTACAAAATTCAGGAAATGTAAAATATGTTAATTTAAATGGAAATAGCATTTATGATTCTTCAAAAATTGATGTCAACAAATATTCTCAAGAAGGAATAAGTGAAGCTAAACAATTAGATTGGCCCGGAAATCCTAATATCATGAATAATAATAATCCAGACATATCTAATCAGCATGCTGAAACTCCGCCCGTTAACATTGATCCTAATAATAATTCATATACATTAGATATTAATAATATTATTAAATTACCAAATAATGAACATGTTACTAATATTTCTCCTATTACTGGTGGACTTTATAGTGGATATTTTGAAGACAAAAACAATCAACGTTTATTTGCTTATCTACTTTTATCAAATTATGGTACCACTATTAATCAAATTAACGACACTACTATTCAGTATAATAATTTGCCCGATAATTATGCAATTTCATCAAGAAAATTTACTAGATTACCTAAACAAATAGCAGATTCAACCATTAATGCTATATATAATACTATTCCTACTAGATATGAATATTATATGTTTGTGCAAAATAATGATGATTCTAGTGTTTACTGTATTCCTTATAAATTTAGTAATCAATCGTATGTTCATGTAAGATATATTGATGAAAATAATAAAGAATTGTTAGATTCAACAGTATTAGACGGTAATATTGGTAATAAATATAGCACACAACCTAAAAAAATTGATGGTTATATTTTAAAGCAAATACCTGTTAATAAAGAAGGAATGTATTCAGATTCTCCTATTACAGTTAACTATGTTTATGATAAAGATCAACCTGCCGTGCAAAATGGCTCTGTTACTGTCAACTATATTGATAAAGATGGACACAAGTTATCTGATCCTGCTGTTTTGAATGGTGATGTTGGTGCTAATTACTCTACTCATCCTAAGAACATTGATGGTTATTCTTTAACTAATCAGCCTAACAATGCTGATGGCAAATTTACCAAGGATAGTATCACAGTTAACTATGTTTATAATAAAAATCAACCTGCCGTGCAAAATGGCTCTGTTACTGTCAACTATATTGATAAAGATGGACACAAGTTATCTGATCCTGCTGTTTTGAATGGTGATGTTGGTGCTAATTACTCTACTCATCCTAAGAACATTGATGGTTATTCTTTAACTAATCAGCCTAACAATGCTGATGGCAAATTTACCAAGGATGGTATTACAGTTAACTATGTTTATTCAAATAATAGCAATCATACAAATAATTCAAATAGTATTTCTAATAATAATGATTCATCTAATAAATCTTGTAATTGTAAATGTCCTACAAAAATTGTCTATATTCATGTAGATAAAAATGAGTCAAATAAATTATCAAAGAAATATAAAGGATTAGCAGTTTATGCATTAAGACATATTAATATGTATAAAAATCTATATGAAAAGAATCATAAATTAAATTCTAAAAATAATATATTATATTCTTACATTAAAAAACCTAGAATTAAGGCTCCAATGTTTGTTGTAAATCGAGTTATTAAATTATCCAATGGTAAAATTTATTATCGAGTAAAAGATGTTAATAACAAATCTAAAACTAAACACTTAAAAGGATATATTACAGCTAATAATAGATATATAACTAGAGCCTATTATTCACATAAACCAGATATGTTCACTGTTATTAATCCTCAAGGAGTTGTTGGTTCGCGTCATTCTGATTTGAAAGATGTAGTTAAAATATTTCCACAAGGAACTGTATTAAAATTTAAGAAGATAGTTAAGCATAACTTAACTACTAGATATTTATTACCCAATGGAAATTATGTAACAGGTAATCGAAAATTAATTAAATTGGGTAAGCATTATCAAGTTAAGAAAGTAAAGGCAAAGAAGAATATCTATTTATATAAGAACATTGATTTGACACAAAGAAGAAGAGTTATTAAGAAAAATACAATAATTAAAATTAGATATTATGATTATTCATATAGATACAATTTTGATAAAACTGGTTTTAAGGTATATTTAGTTAATGGAGGTTATATTAATTCCAATCATAATAATTTAAAAATTATTCAATAGATACTAAAATGTAAATTTTTTAATAATTCGTGTATCATAAATGACAAATAACACCCTACAATTGTCTTAATGGCAGTTGTGGGGTGTTTATTTTATCTATATGGGTGTTATTATATAATTATATTTATTAACAACACCTATTTAGAGAGGATTTTTGACCATGAAACAAACCGTGTATCCGATTAAAGATTCCAATGTTTTACAGGAAGTGCAAGATATCCTGTTACATAATTTTCGTTGGGGTCAGCGTAATTTAACCATTTTTCAAGTGGGGAAAGCGACCCTCCTACGCGTGAGTGATGTCTTATCTTTACAATATCATGATGTCTTTGATGAAAAAGGTCAGATCAAAGCTAATGCATACATTCACGATCAAAAGACCGGGAAACCTAACAATTTATATTTAAAACCTGTTGAAAAAGATTTAATCCAATACCAACAATGGTTAGCAGCTAATAATATTAATTCTCAATGGTTATTTCCCAGCAGTGAGCATGACAAGCACATTGATGGCCGTCAATTTTATCGGATTATGCAGAAAGTGGGAGATCTTTTAAATATTAATTATTTAGGAACGCATACGATGCGAAAAACAGGTGCTTATCGCGTTTATGTGCAATCCAATTACAATATTGGTTTAGTTATGAATCTTTTGAATCATTCTTCCCAATCAATGACATTAAAATATTTAGGCTTAGATCGTGAATCCACTGAAAATATTTTAAATAATATTGATTTTGGTTAATAAAAAACACATTAAAAATATTTTAAAACTCTAATATGATATTATTAATTTAAGATATTATCGAAAGGATTATTGATGATAATGAATAAGACAATTAAACAAATGGCTGACATCATGGGGATAAATAAACTTAGAATTTATCGTTTTATCGACAAAAAAGATATTAAATCATCTATAGTGACAAATGGAGCGAAAACATATGATAAAACAGCTCAAAAACTGATATATAAGAATTTCGGATACGAAAACAATGATTATAAGAAAAATTCCGATAATAATGACGATAAAAGAACTATTGAAGAAAAAAACGAATTTATAAAATTTATAAAAGATGAAATAGAAGAAAAAAACACTCAAATTGATAATTTGCAAAAAATGCTAGATCAACAACAACAATTATCATTAAAAGATAAAAATACTATCAGTGAACAAAAACAAAAATTAAAATCTATGCAATTAATGATTGATACCACATATGATAATAAAAACGATAACGTTAAAAATCATTGGTGGAAATTTTGGAGATAAATTTTTATAAATTTCTTTAAACAAATTGCTGACATCATGGGGATAAATAAACTTAGAATTTATCGTTTTATCGACAAAAAGATATTAAATCATCTATAGTGACAAATGGAGCGAAAACATATGATAAAACAGCTCAAAAACTGATATATAAGAATTTTAGATACGAAAATAATAGTTATACGAAAAGTGACGATAAAAGTGATAAATCTAATAATTCTTGGTGGAAGTTTTGGTATTAATTATTTTTAAACAACATTTTTTATTGATTATATGTTATGTTTATATTTATCTAAAATTATTATTATAATGAAAAAGTAAAAATTGTAGATTATCTTCTATATTTTTGCATAAGCTATTGTGATTTTAATTACTTTAACACTATTTTGATTATGCAGAATGTCGGATAAGTTTCAATTTTATTATTATGTATTGCTTAATCGTAGGTTTGTACAATTAATTAAATTGATTTTTTATAGTTTTTTACAAATTTTTTTGTTCATAATATATATTTATATTATGAAATTTTATGAGGATGGTATATGAAATTATTTGAGAATTTAAAATTTTACAGAAAAAAAAACAATTTAACACAAAAAGAACTTTCTAAGTTATTGAATGTATCTGATAAGACTATATCTAGCTGGGAAAATGGTAGAACATCTCCTGATATGGATATGTTAAAAAAATTATCTATTGTCTTTAACATATCTATCGATTGTCTTTTAAAAAAAGATGATATTTCTAATAATACAAACTATATTGCTAGAAATTATGATAAATTTAAAGTTTATAAAAATTTATTAATTTGTATAAACATATTATTGATAATTTTTACATATTTTGAGTTAACTGAACTATTCTCCTTCCATTTTCCTATTATTAACGTTTTTAATTTATTATCCATTTTTCTTTCATGGTTATTTGTTAAATCTAATGTAAGAAATTTTATAAAAAAGAAGAATATTTTATCATTCTTTTTTATATTCTTTTTGAATGTTCTATTAAGTCATGTTGGAAGTAATATTTTTAACATAATAAATGGTCATAATGAAGTATATATTAAAAGCTTTATCATAGGTAGATTTTTTCTGTTAACTATATTTAGTTTATTAATTTTTTTGGAAAAGGATTTGATCAAAACAATTATTAATAAAAATAGAAAGTATATTTTTTAATAAATGAATCTTTATACAAGCCCTCTAATTATACCGTCAATGATGTCCATCATTTTATTTGTCCTCCTTATATCTTATAGATTATACATGCTATCATAATGACTCTATAAAGTATAGATTGTTTTTTATATACAATTTATAGATTGAAAAATAACTTACTATAACTTAACTTTAAATTATACAAATTTGAAGGGAAGTTATATTTTTATGAAAATAAAAAAATTTATTTTAACATGCGCTACAACATTAATGATTAGTGGATCTACTATTGCTAGTGCATCTGCTATGAGCAATGATAGTAATGTTAATGGTAGTGATAATACAACTAGTGGAAAAGCATATGATTCGGACATTTCTACTAAAAATGAGGCTTCTTCAGGTTCCAGAATTATAAAAGTACCTAATAAGTCAAATGATTCAAATAAATTTAGCATTAAGATGGCTATACCGGTTGCAGATGGTACATTTAGCTACGGTGTTGGAGGGATCATTAACTATTATCAATTTGCTAAATTAAATTGTAAAGGTCGACATAAAGTAAGGGCCATGATGAATGATGAATCAGTAACTAGTCCAATAGTAGGTTCACATAAAACAGCTTATGCAGAAACACCATCTCATTTTGGAGGCTATAGTACTAATAATTCTTACTATGAACTTTATTAATACTTAATATTATATAAAATAATATACCTCCTCATATTACTCAATAGATTGGAAGTGTCGAAGATATATGAAATTTTTTAAAAGATTTCTTATGTTATTTGTTTCGATACTTTCTTTTTTTATTTTTTTTAATACTTTTTCTTTTAATCAAAACCAAAACACAATAAATGATATTATCAATAATACGTATAATGTTTCTATAACTTCATATGTAGATAGAGACAACAAAAATAATGTTATAAATTTGAATAATTTAAATAGAGACGGTATTAAATTAATTAAAGAAGAAAGTGATGTAGTATCTAATTTAAAAACATTTAATATAACTAACCTTAAGTATAATAGTAAAATAGTTCAAAGATTGCCTAGTGGTAACATTCAATTACGTTCTTTAAAAAAATTAAATTATAATGATTTAATAGGTCAAAAATTCTATGTAAAAGTAAATAATAATAGTAACCCATATACTTTAAAAAAAATATTATCAAAAGATTTTGATATGAAAACTTCAAATATTAAAATTGATTCTTACAATAATAATTTTAAATATCAAGTTTATCCAAACCATATTCAGATAGCTTTTATACTTATATTTAGTGTATTCTTATTGCTTATAGTATATGTATATGAGTATTTTCTATCTTATAAAGAGCTTAATATTTATTTATCATTTGGATATTCTAAATGGAATATATTAGGTAAATATATAATTAAAACTTTAAAACAACTAATATTTCCTATAATACTTATTTTAATTATGATGACTTATTGTTATTCAATTTTTAATAGCACAAATGATATTTTTATCTTTAATGTTGGTATGACTACATTAAAGTTATTGCTCATAACAATAACAATCTCTTTACTAATATTTAGTTTATTGATTAGTTTATTTAATCCTAATGAAAAAATATTAAAAGGTAAGTATCCTTTTAAATCTATTATTATATTTAATAATATTCTTAAGATTATTCTAACAGTATCTTTGGTATTAGTTAGTCAAAGTATTTTACCTCAATTAAAGAATACATCAATTAGTATTATAAATAGAAATCAAACTATGAACTTATTAAGAGGATATAAGAATATTCCTCTAATGCCATCTACTCAATCAATCAATTTTGAGGAGAAACATCTTAATAGTTTTATTAAACATAATCAAAATTTTTTAAGCGATTTGTATGACAAAAAACTCATTCTATTTGCTCCCTCAAACGATACTAGAAATCAACTTCTAAATAAGGGTAAGACATCATCTAAAAATATAAAAACTAATATAGTTTATATTTCACCAGAATACTTAAATAATATGAATATAAGAAACAACTCGAACAATAGTGTAAAAATAAATGATACTGAAAAAAATGGATTAGTATTATTACCAAATGAATATAATAAAACAAAATACTATGTTAAGAAAACAATAAATGATCAGCATAATGATGATATAAAGAACATTTATCTTGAAGGAGCTTATAAAAAAAGATCTGTTTATAATTCCAGTCCTAAACTTAAATTCACTTTTATAAAAGATAATCAACATGTAACCAAATTTTATGATTATTATTCAGGTTTGAAGAATCCTATTTTTATTGTAGTTCCTAAGTCCTTTATAAACTATCCTTATTCTGTTTATGGTGCTAATATTACTGGAGTATCTGCCAATTATTTCTTCAAAGCAAGCAACTATGAAACTAATGATATTATAAATAGAAACAAATTAAGACCTGAATATCCCAAAATAATATCAGCCCAAAAAAGGATTAATGATAATTTAAATAATTCCCTATTAACTACATCTGTTGAAGGTACAATTGGAATTACTTTAATTATTAGTTTTATAGTTGTCTCGATTTTTTCAATATGGACATATTTAATTGCTAACAAGAAACTATTAATTGCTAAAAAAATATATGGTTATAAACCAGAAAGTATATTAATTAATAAGGTTTTATTTATTTCTTTATTTTGGATTTTAATATTTGTGTATGAAATGTTTTCTTATACTGACTTTATTAATTATTTTTATCTAATAATTGGAATTATAGATTTATTAATCAATGTTTTATCGACGGAAACTTATTTTAATAAATTGAGGAGAAAATAAAAAATGGAAATACAATTGAAAAATATTAGTTATAATTATGGAAATGTTGATGTATTAAGAGATATTAACTATTTCTTTAAAGAGAATTCTTTTACTGCTATAAAAGGTAAAAGTGGTTCTGGCAAGAGTACCTTACTAAATGTTATTGGATTAATTAGTAGTCCAGATAATGGTGATATTATCTATAATAACAATAATGTTTCTAATATTAGATACAGAAAAAAGATTAAATATTACAGATATTATTTAAGTTTTATATTTCAAGACTTTTTATTACTTCCAGAGTTAAGTGTTGAAAAAAATTTAGCAATTGCATCTCGATTTTCTAATCAAGATAAAAAACAGTCATATATTAACGCACTAGAAAAGGTGGGGCTAGGACATATTGATATTAAAAGGCCCGTACATGAGTTTAGTGGTGGCGAACAACAGAGAATTGCTATTGCAAGATCATTTATTAAGCCTTGTGAAGTCATATTAGCCGATGAGCCCACAGGATCACTGGATTTTAATAACAGTAAAAATGTTATGGATTTATTGAAATTATTACAAAACTTAGGAAAAACTATAATAATGGTTACTCATTCCAATAAATTTGATGAATACTTTGATGATATAATTTATCTTGACTAAATTATATATTTATTAAAAAATATCTTTTACATTATAATATATTATGGTAATCTTAGATTATAAATTAAATAGACGGTTTTAACGTAAAAATTAGGTAACAAAAAAGCCATGACTGGATATCATGGCTTAATCGTTTGTTACTTAAGGTTAGTACGCCAATACTAACTTACGTTGATACCAGTTAAACAACACTTAACTGATATCTAATCAAAAGAAAACACTATTTCTTTTGATTACTTTTCAAGGTTTATATTATCAAATAAAAACCTAAAAAGCAAAAGATATTAAGTAAAATTTGGGAACTGGATCACGTAAGTGGGTTCAGTTCTTTTTATTTGCGTTATCATCCACTAAGAATGACAATCTTGCTTAATATCTCCATTAAGTTATAAGAGGGCGGTACCCTATCTGTTCGTCACAAAATGCACCCGTGATTATGGAAGACCATAACCGTAGTGACCGTGTGTATAAGGACACAGGTTTGCTGAACCTTTGTTGGCTGAAATGCTAACACAAATCAGCGGCAAGACCAGAAATCAAATGGTTGGAAATTTAGGAAATGCTTTATTCAATCCTGCTAGTAAGCGTGAGTTTTTATAATTTATCACGAAAAACAAAAAAGAAGTCGACTCTTTGACGTAAAAGGTAGAGGCTAGGAGGAACAAGGGCTGAATGCGTTTAAACTGAATACTGTGAAGTTCGACTGAGTTAATAATTAGAGATAATTATTGATTGAGCCGAGCGATGAACAGACTTTTAAAGAGACATGCTCTCTCGATAAGAAAAGCCACGCAACAGGCTAACTATCGAGAGAGCTAGCGAGCATAGCAAGCTATGCTCTTCCTAGTCTTTAAGGTCCTAGTACGCCTAATTATGTATTACTGAGTAGATAAACTGAGTAGATAAACTGAGTAGATAAACTGAGTAGATAAACTGAGTAGATAAACTGAGTAGATAAACTGAGTAGATAAACTGAGTAGATAAACTGAGTAGATAAACTGAGTAGATAAACTGAGTAGATAAACTGAGTAGATAAACTGAGTAGATAAACTGAGTAGATAAACTGAGTAGATAAACT